>JAZKTU010000104.1:0-11461 GCA_036625385.1 Halovenus sp.
GGTTCGATTCTTCCATCCCCAATCACCCCTCTCACCAGATCACGTCGCCGACCTCTCGGTGATTGTTAACAAGAAAACACTCCCGAGTGCACTCCCAACTCTCAGGCACGCTCGACGGGCGGGGACAGTGCTGTGGAATAATCTTCAGGCGGTGATTTTGTTCAGTTCACGGCTTGTCGGTCTTCGAGCGCTTTCGGAGATGGGTTTTCTCATACCTGAAGTCTCCTTCGAGAAACCTGATGGCGAGTACGTCGCGAAAGGCTACTACATCTGGAACGACGAACCCGAACTCAACGGCGAGGGAGATTTCTATCAGGAACTGATTCCGACGGAACCAGTCGATTACAAGTATTATGCCGTCAACGACGGGTCACAGATACACGTCGCGGGGCGGCGCGTCACCTCGAAGCTCTATGGGGAGAAACAGTTCCTCGGCCAGATAGAGACGAAGCCAGCACTGCAGCGTCGCTCCGAGATCTTGTTGAACGATTTGACCTTCGGGGTGTCGGGGTTGACTTGGTCAAAGATGACGACGGCCAGTATTGGGCTGTCGATGTCAACCTCGCAGCTGGATACCGGGACACTGGACTAGAGCCTGCTCTCACTGAATCGATTACTGCGAGTCTGCCAAGTGGGTGAAAAGAAGTGACCGCGACTTCGGGATGGCGTCCACTCTGTTGAATTACTGGCTGAAATTGTAACACATTGTGACTTTCAACAAAGCAGTTTGACCGACAAGTATTGCTTGATTCACGCCGGACAACCGACGTGGCTGTGCTGTAGACGCGCTATGTATCCATCACGCCTATCGTGATGAATCGCTTAGACGTTGGAATCGAGGTGAGCGACTGAGAGGATGGAGGATGTATGTATCACTGGCAGTGACGCCCCATGCGATTTGATCCCACAGTCGTTCGTATCCGTAGTACGTTTCCCGGGAGTGAAACACGGTTGCTGCATTTATTATACGGCCGCCGAAAATTGAGAGTATGGCCCTCCAGACAGAAAGTCAAAATAGGATACAGCAGGGTGGTGTCGTCGCAGGCAGTGCAGCAGTTATGTTCGGTGCTGCAGGAACGACTGAAGGACTGTTTTCAGGTGTGATGTCCGTCGCAGCGATAGTGACGATTCTCTCCGCGCTTGCGATCTATGTAGCCGCGTACCGGGAGGAGTGAAATGGGCCTAATGGACTCCCTCGAAAAGAACTACAGTACAGTCACGTTTTCCGAGTCAAGTATTGTTCTTTTTGGCCTTCTATTTGCTATTGTGGGCCTCGTCTTCCGAGATTCACTCGGACTCACTCGACGGCTCGCTGCCATAGGAATTGGTCTCGTAGTCGCTGGAACAGTCTATATCGCTGTCGAAGGGTCCGAACTATTCCGACTCTCATTGGCGTTCATTTCACTCGTTGCACTACCACTGCTCTCCTACGGCAGCGTTGTCCGATGGATTGGCGGAATTATGATTGGTGCCGTCATCATTGGTGCTTCGTATAGTCGAATATCGAAGTAAGCGGAAGGTATCTGTCCTGTATCGACCGATTCTTTTCGCTCGCTATGTGAGCAGATCAGCTTGCAAGATACGCACGCTGGCACGCTACATCTTGCACACCCCAATCCGACCTATTTAGAGATGGACACTGGACTCCGGATACGGTCGCTCAAGTCGGGAAGATCTCCACGGAATACTGGGATGGTGCTGCGGTCCCGACTCCCTCCCGGGCGAAGACGGGGAGGTCGACATTGGTGTCGGAGGAGTGGGCGATCCGGGAGTCTCGCCAAAACGTCCGTCCTACACCTCCGTATCGTCGATCTGGTCGTCTAATTTTCGGGGATCGTAGAACCCGCGGTGCTCTTCGAGCTGTCCGTCCTCGAAGCGGAGGCGTACCATCCCCTGGAACGAGATCTCCTCCCCCGCTTCGTCCCCTTCGGTCACCACGTACTCGACGATCCCCATCACCGTCTCCTCGCCAGCTAGCAGGTCGAGAACTGTGCCCCGGAACTCCGGGAAACTGGTCGTAGTCTGTCGGATCCAACCCTCCAGGCCATCGCGCCCGTGGACCTCGCGCCCGGGCAGGATCGGGTCGTAGACGTCCACCGACTCGGAGACCAGGTCGGGGATCCGGTCGTAGTCGCGCTCGTTCCACAGCTGGGCGTACTCCCGCGCGAGTCGTTCAGTGTCGGTCGGTTCGTCCGTCGTAGGCGTATCCCGTTTGTCGGTTGCCATCGGTCGTCCCTCCATTCTCCGACGACGGGAGACCGACACTTCCACTTACTCGACGGGCGCGATCCCACGGCGTGGGGACGATCCACAGGGTTTGGGCGGACACGAATGGTGTGAACATTGATGTCACAGAGGATCGAATTTGTGGTCATGACCGAGGACGGGGATGTCCCCGACGACGCTCTCGATGACATCGCGTACCTCGCACGGTCCGAGAACCGGGTGCGGGTGCTCCGGGCGCTGACCGAGACGGCGACCAAGCCCGGCCAGCAGACGCCGGGCTACGATCGGCGCGACCTCGCGGATGCGACCGGCGCCTCTCGGACGACGCTTGGGCGCATCCTCACCGAGTTCGAGGAGCGAGGCTGGGCGGAGCGGAACACCAGCGGGGAGTACGTCGCGACCCCGCGAGGCGAACACGTCGCCGCCGCGTTCGACCCATTCGCCAGGTCGATGGAGACGATTCGGGACCTCGGTGACGCGGTGGCGGTGCTCCCGACCGGCGAACTGTCTCTCGGCCCGGACGAGGAGATCCCGATTGGCGTCCATCACTTCGAGGATGCGACCGTCCGGCGACCGGAGAGCTACGACCCGACCTTCTTCGGGCGATACTTCGCTGACCTGGTGGCCGACGCCGAAGAGATCTATTCCGTCGACTACGTCGCCACTCCCGAGAAGATGATGGCCGCCATAGAGGACGAGCTCTACTCCAGTGGCCTCGTCACGAAAACGGTGTTCGCCGAGACGCTGATCTCCCACTTCCGTGATCACCCGGGCGTCGGCCCGAACCCGGAGCACTTGGAGTTCGATGGGGTCGAGATTTATCGCTACGATGGGCATGTCCCGTGCAATGTCTTCGTCGTCGATGGCACTGTGCTACTCGAGAACTCCCAGGTCGAGGAAATCCCGGACGGGACCATCATCGAGAGCCGGGACGATGTCGTCCGGGAGTGGGCGATTGCGGTAATAGAGCGGTACGTGGCAGCGTCCGAGCGGGTCCACCCCGAGGATTTGGCCTGATTCGAAGAACGACGAAACGAGATCGAAGGTCCCGCAACCATGGTAGATACGCGCGTTCCATCTTGCGCGCGATTCTTGATAAGAATCAGATAATCAGACCGTTCATACGGACGGTTGTGATTATTTTCGGCAGGGACGTCCGATATACGGCGCATCAGCCCGCGAAACGTGTATGTTGTCACAGCAGAGCGGTAAAGAGTCACAACCGTCCGTATCAAAGCTTTCTCATGACACGCTCGGAGATAACGAACAACCCCATGGACGCTGCCTGTCGCCTGTGACACCACCGGCGCGGTGGCAACCCTTTGCAACCGGCCCCGATTCGACAGACAGCGTCGGTTTCACGGGGGCGAAGGCCCCGGATTTACCAAACGATTTATGAAGAAAACGGCCCGAAATATACCATGTCGAAGGCTGAGCCGCCGACAGACGCGAACACTCCGCTCGAGGACGTCCGCGACGTGTTCGACGAGGTACGCGGTCCGGTGGTTCTCTCAGCCGATGTCGCCGACGCGCTCGGCTGTACGCGAGTTCGACTGGGATCTCACACCGGCTCGTTGTGAGGGACTCTCGTCATGGTTCGCGCACGTCCGCGGCATCAACGAGGGCGTGACCAGGTCAGAGTTTAAATCCTGGTGGACCGCCAAGCGCGAGAATGCGACCGATTACGGCGTGGCGTCTTTTTGCGAGGCGTTCGCGAAGGCCAGTATGTGGCGCGCTCGGTGCAGGACGGCACGAGTGTCATCTCACGAGTTCCGGAAGTCGGCAAACACGCCAGCGAGCGTCAGAAGTCCGCCGATGGCAGTCAGGTATAACCCGACGCCGATGTTGATGAACTCTTCTCCCTCAGCTGTGAGGTCCCTCCCCAGACCGATCATCGGGTCGGCAATATACGCACCTCGAGAAGGATGATGAGCAGGCCGAGGAGTGCACAGGCCGCGAGCGAGCCTCGTGACCAGCCATCGGGCCCCTGGTACAACACGAGGGCGAGGATAGCGAGTCCGAACAGGAACGCGAAGAGACCGTCGCGGTCAATCCCGTTCACGGAGACCGTCGACCCCAGGACGCTGATCGAAAACCACGGGAGAAAGGCGCCGATCACCGCCAGTGCGGCGCCGATTAGCGGTCCCGTTTCCGGTTCGCGTGTGTGGGGCGTTTCGGTGTGGAGGGATCGACAGGATCGGGTGGTCGCCCTTCTCGCGGGACGGTGTATGCGTTTGGCTGTGACCGACAGGATTAATCCGTGCTTGTCCTATGGGAACGTATGGCAATTGCCCGTCACGAAACCGGACTGGCGGCGGACCTGCGCGCGCTCGCGTCACAGGTCCATCCCGTGTTCATGTTGCCGCCGCTGGCCGCGTCGTGGTTTGGCGCTGCGGTGGCCGGGGAGTTCAGTCTGGTCATCGGCACCATCCACATGGCTGCGATGTTTTGCGCCGTCTACACCGCCCATATCAAGGACGGCTATATCGACTTCTACAGCCGCGGCGAGGACGACGACCACCCGCTGTCGGCCCGGGGGTGCAAGCTCGCGCTCGTCGGCGCGGCAGTCGGGTTTGCCATCTGTACGAGCGCGCTGGGCCTCCTCGTCGGACCCGGAGCCGCCCTGATCACGCTGCCGACGTGGTTCATCGGCTATCTGCACGCGCCACAGCTCGATACGAACCCCGTCACGACGACACTCGGGTACCCAACTGGCATCGCATTCGCCATCGCCGGTGGGTTCTACGCCCAGACGAGTACGCTCGACGGAACGGTGGCCGGCTTCGCGCTCGTCTTCCTGGTGACACTCGCGGGCGTGAAGGTTATCGACGACGAGCAGGACTACCGGTACGACCAGTCCATCGACAAGAAAACGGTCTCAGTAACGCTCGGGCGGGCCCCGGCACGCAGGCTGGCGCTGTCGTGTATGCTCCTCGGACTGTTCGGCGTGCTCTGGGGAACTGTGAGCGGGTTGTTCCCGCCGTCCTCGCCCGTCGCAGCGCTCGCGTTCGGGTCGATCGTTCTCGTCGCACGACACGCGGACTCGACGGTTGCGACGATGTTACTGATCAGGGGTGCGTACGTCTTCCTGGCGGTGCTCCTGGTCGCAGTCTGGTTCCGCCCGCTCTCGGGAACCAGCCTGCCGGATATTACGGTACTCGGCCGGTACACCTATCTCGCGACCGAAATCGCCTTCGGCACGGCCGCGTTCGGTTTGCTCTACTATGCCGATGCGCTTCGGTCCGCAGCGCGGACCGTCGCTGCGCTGTATCCGATCGCGTACGTCTGGGACTGGTACACGCTCGAGGTGGGTGTCTTCGATATCACGATGCGGACCGGCTACGACCTCTTCGGCATCCCGATCGAGGAGCACATCTTCATGATCGTCGTTCCTGCGCTGGTGCTTGGATTGCACGAGACGATCGGGAAGCTAGCCACGCAGGACTCGTCTGTCGACCCGGCACCCCGTCCGTCCGACGACGATTGACGGCCGGGGCCAGACACCACAGGCGACAGTCAGAGACGTCCGGAAAGCGGCTGAACGACCGAGGTGGCCGTGTTTCTCGCGAGTGACCTCGCCGGGCACGTCACCGCAGAGTCGATCCTCATCGACGGCGGTCAGACACACACCCAGTAGTGTATCGCAGTGACCGTATGTCGTGACGATACAGGTCGGTCAGTGTGTTGTGCTGCTTGCAACCCGTATCCGTCCGTCACGAAAGGCGCAATGGCGGCGAGCGGGCCGGGGACATCGGCGGGTGAACGAGTGCGGACGGTGTCGTCCCGAGGGTCGTTCTGCAGACCGGCCCTCTCTCCCTGAGGGCAGTTCGTCGACACCGCCACCCGGTACTTCGAGCTGTCCGTTCGCCACGACATGCAACACCCCGGGTGTCGCATTTGTTCAACATGTGACAGTCGGCAGTAGGGACAGACGACGGAGAGAACGGTCGGGTGCCCCCGTGCAGTCGTTCGAGGACGACCAGACTGCCCGACTCGATACCCCACTGTCGCTCCGGCGGAATGGACCAGTGTACGGTGCCGGGGCCCGAGGGAGAGCTGTCTTTGGCAAGCCGTTACCGACGTGCCGGCACGAGATACCGGTCCGCCAGCCAGACGGCACCGGCAACGACCACGGCAATCACGACCACTCGCCGGTCCGCCGGGGCATACAGGCCAGGGGTCGGAGTGCGCCACCACGAGAACGGGTACAGCGACACGCCGCTGGCGCCGTCGGCCCACGTTTTCATCGCGTCGACAGCGAGATGCAAGACGCCGCCGGCAGTCAGTAGTGCAAAGGCGCGTCGGCGCCGGTTGCCCGCCTCGAACAGCATCGCCCCTGCTGCAGCCAGGAGCAGGACGCCACCGGTCGTGTGGACCGCGCCCCACTCGAACGGGAGGCCGAGAGTCCTGCTGATCACGGATTCGTCTACCAGAATCGCGGCCAGATCCAGGTCCGGGATGATCGCGCCCGCCATCCCGACGGCGACCCAGCGGGGTTTGAGCCCCTCTACCGCCCAGCCCGCGGTGGTGAACACGGCGAACGCAAACAGGACGTGCGAGAGCAAGTCAGCCATCCCGATCACCCCGGTCGGTGATCGCCAGAGTCCGGGGCTCGATTCGCCAGTGTCGCCAGAACAACCCCGCCACGGTCACCAGTCCGAGGAGCGATACCCCGAACCTGGAGGGATGATATCCCGGCGATGGCACGAGGACAACCACTCGGTCGGCGTGCTGCACAGCCCCCTGCTCGGACAGTTCCCCGAACACCTGGACGGTGCCACCTGGCTCGGCATCGACACCCGTTCCGCGGACCTGCACGACGCGAGCGACGTCTCCGGCGTCTGTCTCTACCCGCATCGAGAACTGCTCCTCGCCGACTGTCTCGACGACCCCTGACAGGAGCACCTGCTCGCCGTCCCAGGCACCGGGCTCTTCGGCCAACTGGTCACCCGAGGGATGTGGCCAGTTCTCGTCGTAGGTCGCCCCGTAGTGGACGCACAGGACGAGCGTGAGCGCGAGCAAGACGACGACAGCGCCCAGGCGAGACACCCGACGCATGCGTGCAACCGGTTCACCGAGGTCAATAACTCTTGCTACAGACGGCGGACTCCGGAGTAACACTGCGGGGTTCTTTCCCGCCGTAGATCGGGCCAGTACCGAGTTCCTGCCACTCGACCTGCGAGCGCTCGGACTGGCTCTCCCCGCTCAGTTCGACGTCTCTCCGCGAGTGGGGGTGAACGTTTGGATCAATCGCCGCTGGGGAACTCCTGGAACAGCGAGTCGAAATCGTCGTCGAAACGGGAGACAGCGGTGTCGGCTGCCTCCTCAAGTTTCTCGACGCGGTCGACCATCTCCTGGTACTGTTCGTTCGCCCGAAGTTGCGATTGGGTCTTCTCGGCCTCGAGCGTGGCCTTCTTCGAGGTGAGGGCGAAGTACTCCTGGATGGTCTCGTCGTAATCGTCGCGTTCGCGCATCGACTCGATGGCGTCGGCGAGATCTTCTCGCATCACCGGCTTGGTCAGGTAGTCGTCGAACTCCATCGAGATGACGTCGAAGTCGGGGTCGACGGCGGTCACCATCACTACCCGACAGTCGAGGCCGCGTTCCCGGATGCGCTCGAGTACCTCGTCCCCGGAGTAGTCCGGCATCCGGCGGTCGAGGAAGACGACATCCACGTCCGCATCCACCTTCTCGAGCGCCTCCTCGCCGTCGTATGCAGTCCGGACGGTGTACTCCATCCGGAGCCACGTCGCGTAGAGGTCCGCGATATCCTCCTGGTCGTCGACGACGAGGATTGTGAGGTCGTCCCCAGTCATCGGCCCACCCACCGTCCGCGTGCTGTAGTCTCCCACGGCTGATCTCTCCGTTGACGGTCCGGCAAACCGGCAGTTAAATCTACGGCGCCAGTTATCATCGTTGATAACGGGCTGGCTACTGCCCCAACCGCGTGCGCCAGTCCCGCTCTCTGTTCCGGCCCGAGCGTGCCCCAACAGTACGTGGTCTGCACACTGTGGATAACGGAGGGGAGAGCAAAATACTACCGGCTACCCGTTCGTGCAGTTATCCGGGAGGTCGAGGGGGTTGAGACTGCCTGCGTGGCCGGGACGGGGCAGGGACGGAACGCATTTGAGCCCGGAGCCAAACGGGGCGATATGGGAACGTCCGGGGATCCGACAGATGTCAGGTCGATTGCAGTGACGCGACAGGACCTCGTGGCTGCACTCGAGATGAGCCGGACCAGCGAACAGCGCGCAGTGCTCCGTCTCACACCCCCGTTCAGCGGTCGGATGCGGGCACGGCTCCACGTCGAACAGGAGGGGGACTATACGGACGAACCCGAGCCGATCCACGTCGACCCGGCACAACTTCTCGCGAGCGACGCGCAGTCGTACCCCCGTCCCAGCGAGACCGAGGACGACCTTCGGGCGAACCCGGACCGTCAGTACACAGTCGAACGCCACCACGAGTACCACACTGCGGCGGTCGCCGAGTGGCGAGAGGCAGTACCTGAAGCTGTCAGGGAGCGCGTGAGTCTGCCCGTGCCGGACGGGGAGCACGAGGTGTCGGTGACGCTTCTCGGCGACACCGTAAGCGAGATACAGAACGGTCGATAAAACATTTCCGTCGCTTAAATCCGTTCGTGAAATGTCCGGGAATCTGCCTCGAACGTGAAATGAGACGAAATATCTCAAAGATTGATCAGGTATTATATAGGTATGTTCTGTATATGTCGATGAGCGATGTCAAGTTCCCCGATCACTGATCCGGAGACCCTCCTCGGAACTCTCGGCGACGTCTCGCTGTCCCTCCTGATCGTCCGTCCGGTCCGGTTCGTCGCCTTCTGGGCAGCGGTCATTCTCCCGTTCCTCCACCTGCCCCTGCTCGCTACCGGGCTGGAGTCCCAGGCACAGACGCTCGCCTTCATCGCCCTCGTCACCCTGAACGTCTGTGCGCTCGTCGTCGGGCAGGAGTACGGGTCGGCCCAGTAATTGCCCGGTTGACAGCAGCGGCCCGTCATCCTGGCTCGATACTCGACGGTGATTTTAAATTCCCGGACACACAACGGGTAGTATGGCCGCTTACGGCCGGCCGATGCTCCGGGATCTGTTCGATAACGCACCGACTCCGCACATTGCCCACCCGCCGCGGACACACCACCGGGACTTCTACCTCGCCACCGACGGTTCCTACAGGGACACCGGTGGCGGTCTCGGGGCCGTCATCGAGACGCGTGACGGCCAGCGTGTCGCGCGGCTGTCGATGCCAAACGAGTCGCCCAACAATAACGTCGCGGAGTACCGCGCACTGCATCTCGGGCTCGATGTCCTGGCGGCCCGGTCACCCGCCGACGCCCGTGTCGGCGTTCTCCTCGACCACGACGACCTGGCAGCGAACGTCAACGCGTCGGTCATCGCCGCCCGCGACAACCGGTTCGAGTCCCCCCACCAGATCTCGGTACCCCACTCGACTGGACTGCACTGGCGTGGTATCCGCGCTCGCCTCCGCGGGTTCGGCGAAGTCAGGGCCGCACGCATCGCCAGCGACCGGAACCCGGCTCATCCCCTCGCCAACACCCCCGGCGAGTACGCCCACCTGAACGACGAGCCGGACCGGTGCGTGCTCCCTGACGCCCCTTCCCCCGAGGAGCGCGTCCCGCCGCCCTCCCGCTCCGACCGCGGCGCGAGCGACTGACTGTCGCCAGCCGACCTTTGGCTATCGCCCGCACTGTTCTGTCTCCCCGACACCGCGTATCCGTCTCGCCTCGGATAAGTTATTAATAAGTTATGAATATTATCTTGATAGCCACGTGAAACTGTATGGATAAACACACTCAACGTCACTGAAGAAAGAAATAAATAAGATAAGTCACGTACTGTCAAGTAAGAGGTGAGGTACCAGTGGCTGTCAGTCGCAATCCCGGAAACCGTTCGTCAGTAACCAACTGGCTCCGGTTGTTCAGCCAGTTGTCGTGGTACGATATCCTGCTGGCGATCATCCCGTTCACGTTGACGCTCCCGGTCGTCGCCAGCGTGTTGTTCGCGGTGCCGCTTCACGTTGCGGTCGGGTTTGCCGGTGTCGTCGGTATGCTTCTGGTCCTCGACGCGCTCTTTATCCACCCGCCGGTCGGGGCGTCTGACCGGTGAGCGGAAAAGCGGACCACGTCATCGTGGCGATGTCCGAGGCGTGAAAGTGGAAACCGTGCTGTCGGTTCGACGTTCAGTCCTGGTTCTGTGCGTCGACGACGGCGACGCCGGCGAGGTTGACGATGTCCTTGACTTCGTCGCCGCGCTGGAGGACGTGGACCGGCGCGTCCATCCCGACGAGCATGGGACCGATCGAGTCGGCACCACCGAGGTGCTCGAGGAGTTTGTAGCCGATGTTGCCGGCCTCGAGGTTCGGGAAGACGAGCACGTTCGCCGGCTCCGTGAGTTCCGAGAAGTCGTACTCCCCGGAGAGCATCGACTCGACGACGGCGGTGTCGGCCTGCATCTCCCCGTCGACCGGGAAGTCGACGCCGGGGTTCTCGCGGAGCGAGTCGGCGGCGTTGCGGACCTTGCGGGTTCCCGCGTTGTCGACACTGCCGAAATCGGAGTACGAGAGCAACGCTGCACGCGGTTCGACGTTGAACCGGCGGGCGAGTTCGGCGGCGTGGCGGGTGACCTCGGCGAGGACCTCCTGGGTGGGGTCCTGGTTGACTGTCGTGTCGGCACAGAACACCACACGGTTTTTGAACGTCAGCAGGTAGACGCCGGCGGCAAATTCGGCGTCCGCCGCGGTCCCGATGACCTGCAGCGGGGGCCGGAGCGCCTCGGGGTAGTGGTGCATCAGGCCGGTCAGCATCGCGTCGGCGTCGCCCATCTCGACCATCACGCTCCCGAGGTAGTTGCCATCGGTGATGAGTTCGCGAGCCTCCCGACGGGTGACCCCTTTCCGGCGTCGCAACTCGTGGAGCCGCTCGGCGTAGGGATCGAGGTTGCTCTCGGCAGGATCGACGATCTCGGGCTCGAAACTCAGCCCGAGTCGTTCCATCGTCGCCCAGATCTCCTCCTGCTCGCCGATGAGCACCGGTTTCGCGATCCCCTGGTCGATGAGCTGGTAGGCTGCCCGGATCATCTTCTCGTCGTCGCCCTCCGCGAGGACGACGCGTTTCGGGTCGCTCTTTGCCTTGTTGAGCACGACCCGCATCATCTCGCGGGACTTGCCCAGTCGGGCTTCCAGGCGCTCGGTGTAGGCC
>JAZKTU010000105.1:0-11263 GCA_036625385.1 Halovenus sp.
GGTGCGGTGGGGATGACGACGATGGGACCGGTGACGACGGGACCGGTGACGACGGATCTACTGATGACGGGACCGGTGACGACGGGACCGGTGACGATGGAACCGGTGACGACGGGACCGGTGACGACGGGACCGGTGACGACGGGACCGGTGACGACGGGACGTCGACGGGAGACGAACTCGACGGGACGCTCCGTATCGGTCTCATTCAGGACTTCTCGAACGTCCTGACCCTCTACGGGCAGATGACGACAGGCGGGTTCCTCTCCGGTCTCGCCTACAAGGGGGACACCGACCCGCTCGAGACCCGGGACGAGGTCGACCACTCGACGTCGGTTGGCGACCTCGACATCGAGATATTCCAGGCCGACTCCGAACTGAACCCCGACACAGCCTCCACTGTGGCCACCGACCTGGTACAGCAAGACGACGTCGACATCCTGTTCGGGACAGTGCTGTCCGACTCTGCCAACCGTGTCATCAATACGGTCATCGACCGAACTGACGTGCCGTTCATCGCGGGGCCGGCGGCTGCGGACTCCATCACGGCGGACGCCGGCACCTGTGGTGTGCAGGTGTACCGTGCGAACGAGAACACCGGGATGGACGCCCGGAGTGGCGGTGTCTTCATCGCGGAGGAGACGGACATCGAGCGGATCGCGCTGTATGGCAACCCCGGGGCCTTCGGACAGGCGGTTCGCCGTGGCTACCGGAAAGTGCTCGAGGCTCGCGGCGTGGAAGTCGTCGAAAACCGGTCGACGCCCCAGGGGTTCGCGGAGTGGGGCCAGCTCCTGCAGGAAGCGGAAGACCGCGGCGCACAGGCAATCGTCGGCGGCTACACGGCGGCGACACTCGGAAACCTGACCACCGAAATCATCACCGGCGACTGGGACCTCCGCTTTTTCGGCGGGTTCGCGACTGCCCTGACGCTCGGTATTGTCGGCGACACGCTGCAGTCGGAACTCGACCCTTACACCGAGGAGGCGATCCTCGACTCCGGCTTTGGTCCGTTCACCACGCGGTACCACTGGAACCAGTACGACAACGGGATCAACCAGGACTTCGTCGACATGCATCTCGACACGTGGGGCACGGTACCGGATCTGTTCACCAGCGGTTCGTTCACAGCCGCCTCCTCGATCATCCAGGCCGTCCAGCAGGAAGGCGAGGTGAGCCGCGAGGCGTTCATCGAACAGCTCCCCGGGATGGAAGTCACGGACACGCCGAAAGGCGAGAACGGCTACCTCTACCAGGAGTACGATGGACAGGCACGCTCCGCGATGACGATCGCCAACGCAGTGCCGTCTGACACGGAAGGCTGGAGTCCGGCTGTCCAGCCCGGCGAGCCACTAGCCACTGTCTCGCGCGACGAGACCACGACGCCGAACGACGACCCTGACCACTCCTGTGACCTGACCGACCAGCGGTAATATGCTACGTACACGGGGACTCACGAAGCGCTTCGGTGGCATCACCGCTACCGACAACGTCGATTTCGAGCTCGGCGGGGAGTTGACATCGCTCATCGGCCCGAACGGGGCGGGCAAGACGACGTTTTTCAATCTGTTGACCGGCGCGTTGCGGCCGACCGAAGGAACGATCGAGTTCGAACAGGACGGGGAGTGGACGGATATCACCGACGAGGACCCCCAGGACACTGCACAGCTCGGGATCCACCGTTCGTTCCAGATAACGAATATTTTCCCGACGAGTACGGTCCTCGAGAACGTCCGGGTGGCCGCACAGGCACACGGGAACAACTCCCTGCGGTTCTGGCGCAACTACAATAGGTTCCGGGAGCACCACGAGGAGGCACACCGGATCCTGGAACGCGTCGGGCTCGACGACAAGGCGGACTCGCCGGCGGAGAACCTGAGTCACGGCGAGAAGCGTCGTCTCGAGGTTGGCATCGCGCTGGCCGGTGACCCGGACGTCCTGTTGCTGGACGAGCCAAATGCCGGCGTCTCCTCGGGCAACATCGACCAGGTCAAAACCCTCATCGAGGACGTCGCAAGCGACCACGCAGTGTTACTGGTCGAACACAACATGGACATCGTGATGGACGTTTCGGAGCGGGTGGTCGTGCTGAACCAGGGCGCGGTGATCGCCGACGACGTGCCCGAGAAGGTGAGCGGCGACCCGGCTGTCCAGGAGGCGTACCTCGGCGGCTACGAGAAAGGCGACCTCGAAGAGGACCGGGTCGCTGGGGAGGGAGGGGTCGCATGACTGCCGGCACACGCGGAGGAGAGCAATGAGTCTGCTGGAAGTCGGCAGCGTCCACAGCTACTACGGCCAGAGCCACATCCTGCAAGGGGTTTCGCTTGACCTCGATGCCGACGAAGTGGTCGCTTTGCTGGGGCGAAACGGCGTCGGCAAGACGACGACCATACGGTCGATCCTCCAGCTCACGCCGCCACGCGAGGGGAGTATCAAGTTCGAGGGCGAGGAACTGATCGGCAAGGAAACCTACGAGGTCGCAAAGGCTGGCATCGGCTGGATCCCGGAGGACCGCCGGATGTTTCCCCGGCTGACCGTCGAGGAGAACCTCAGGGCGTCGATCCCGAACACGGACAACATCAAAGCGGAGCTGGAGACCGCCTACGACACGTTCCCCATCCTCGGCGAGCGGGAAAGCCAGGAGGCCGGAACGCTGTCGGGCGGACAGCAGCAGATGCTCGCCATCGCCCGCGGGCTCGTCGGCGACAACGAGTTGCTCCTCGTCGACGAACCCAGTGAGGGACTGGCACCCCAGATCGTGGCGGACGTCGCCGAAGCGCTCGACAGAGCCGCCGAGCAGATCCCGATCCTGCTCGTCGAACAGAAACTGAGTCTGGCACTCGACCTGTCGGACCGGTACTACGTGATGGACCACGGAACGATAGTCGAACAGGGGAACTCGGCTGACGTGAGTCCGGACAACGAGAAACTCCGGAGGCATTTGACAGCATGATCGACGTCGCTTCCCCGCTGATAATCGGCGACCTGATCGAACTGTTCACGACCCCCGACGAGCTGTTTGGCGTCTTTATCGACGGGCTGGCGAAGTCGGCAGTGTACGTGATGATCGCCAGCGGCCTGACGCTCATATTCGGGCTGATGGACGTCATCAACTTCGCGCACGGTTCGTTTACGATGCTGGGTGCGTATCTCGCAGCGGGACTCCTGCTCGTGGCCGGCGCGTCTCAGTTCGGGTTGCTCGTCGCGATCGTCATCCTGCTGGGGGTGATGATACTGACTTTCGTCGGGCTGGCCATCGTCGGAACCGTCTTCGAGATCGGGCTCATCAGCAAACTGTACGAGTACCCGCCGATATTCCAGATCCTCCTCACGTTCGGGCTGACGCTCGTCCTCGAGGAGTTCATGCGGATGCTTGTCCAGGCGAGCGGCATCAACAACGGTGTCTACCAGAACAACTGGCAGGAAGCGGCGGCGAGACCGTCCGGCCTGCGCGACAGCTTCGAGGTACTGTTTGTCAACATCAACCCGTTGCAGGCACTGCAGATTCTGATGGGCGTGGTGACGGTCGTCGCCATCTGGGGATTCCTCAACCGGACGCGGTACGGACTGTTCGTCCGTGCCGGCGTGCAAGACGAGGAGATGGCACAGGCCCTCGGCATCAACGTCAAACAGACCTTCACCGTCGTGTTCGCGGTCGGCTCGGGCATCGCCGGGTTGGCTGGCGCGATGCTCGTCTGGGACCCGGTGTGGGATGTGAGCGTCCCGCTCGCGCTGAGCGTCCTGTTGCCCGCGTTCGTCATCGTGATCGTCGGCGGTCTGGGTTCGTACAAGGGTACCGTCGTCGCGTCGCTCATCGTCGGGATGATAGACGGACTCACGACGTGGATGTTCGTCACCGGTGTTGTCCGTTTCGCCGGGCTGCAGGAGTTGATGATATTCGCCATCCTCGTCGGTATGCTGATTCTGAAACCACAGGGACTCTACGGTATCGAGGTGGATCATGGATAGCAACGCAACGCGACGGGGAGGGAAAGCGAGGGCGGACAGTGAACGCGGCGGCGACGGAGGTGGCGGCGATGAGCACTGAGACGGCCGAAGCGGGCGAACTATCACTGTCCTGGCCCAGACAGTACCTGCGTGACCACACAGTCCACATCGCCGTCGTCGTCGTCTTCGCTGCCTATCCGTTCGTCTACGACTTCCTCGTCAACACGCTGGGGACGACAGCCGAGATGGTGCTGCCCCAGATGGCGACGATGGTCGCGCTGATGTGGCTCGGCCTGTTCACGATGTCTTTTGACTTCATCAGCGGATACACCGGCTACCTCTCCTTTGGCCACGCGGCTTTCTTCGGGACCGGTGCCTACTTTACTATCCTGGCGTGGAACGGGCGGTTCCCGCTCATCCCCGCCGGGGCCGACTTCATGGCCCTGATGTTGCTCGCCGGCCTCGTCGCGATGGTCGTGGCGTTTCTCATCGGACTGGTCTCGTTCCGGTTGACCGGCGTCTACTTCGCGATGATCACGCTGGGGTTTGCCGAGTTGCTGTTCGTCATCTCGGAACACTGGGACTGGCTGACGCCCGGAACAGCCGTGCCGGAAGACGGGATCACGATGAGCGCAGAGTTCGGTGACCCCGGAATCGGTGTGCCGTTCGTCGACGTCGCACAGGTGGCTATCGGCGGGTTCGGTGACTCGGCAATTCTCGGTATCGAACTCGGAATCCGCCACACCTCCTTCTACATGCTCGGTCTCGTCGTGGTCGTCTGCTATCTGGCGATGCAGCGCATCATTCACTCGCCGTTCGGGCGGACGATGATCGCCATCCGCGAAAACGAGGAACGCGCGAAGGCGATCGGCTACCGGACTATCAAATTCAAACTGGGTGCGTTCATGTTCTCCGCGTTTTTCGCCGGCATCGCGGGCGCAATGGTGGCCGGCGAAGCGCAAGCGGCGGGGCCGGACGATGCGTTTTTCTTCCTCGTCACGGGGTTTGCCCTGGTTGCTGCCATCATCGGTGGCCTCGGAACGCTCGCCGGCCCGCTGTTTGGCTACATCTTTCTGGAGAGCGTCGAGGAGTTCCTCTCGCGACCGCGAAACGGTGGCGGTCTCCAGCCGTTCCTCCGGGAGACCCTCCCCGATTCGGTGCTCAACGCGGAAGTCGCCAGCGGCACCGTCGACGGCATCATCGGTGGAGTGATGACCGGCCACGGGGAGCTCTACGCCGGCATCATCTTCATCATCTTCATTCTCTACGTCCCGATCGGGATGCTGGGGACAGTCAGGGCAAAACTCGGCGGGACGACCGTCGCAAACGCGGTCTCGACGAAGATCCGCGCGCGCTTCGAGTGAGCCGAGTGGCCGTCCGTTCGACACCCCGCCGATAGCGCCGTTCTCCGGACGACCCGGCAGTCCCGGGTGGTGACTCGCCGGCCACGCGAGCGGTCTCGCCCGCGAGACGGTCGAGGAACTCCCGAAAGGCACCGCCGGTCGCATGACTCATACTGCCGGCTGTCCGTTCGGACGGATATTCGCCACTCCTGGGTGTCGAATTCTTCCAAAATAGTAGCCGGCAGTCTCAGGCGGGGTACCACGCGAGTTCGTGGTCGGCGTCGATGTCGACCACGACGTGCTGGCCGTGCTCGAACGTCTCGGCGTGATTGTGGAGACACCGCACCATCGTTCCGTCGGTCAGCTCGACACGGTAGACGAAGGTCGGTCCGTTGTACTGCCTGTGGACGACCGCCCCGTCCGCGTTCCCCTGTTCTGCTGGCACAGCTTCGAGGTCGTCCGGCCGGACGAGCACGTCGATCCGTGCCCCATCATACGCGGCGACAGGGCCGTTGAGCTGGTCCGCCCGGAAGGTCCCCAGCTGTGTGTCCACGATATCGCCGCGCACGCGGCCGGGGAGAAAGCTTGCCCGGCCGAGAAAACTCGCCACGAACCGCGATTCGGGGTTCTCGAAGACGACTTCGGGCTTGCCGACCTGTTCGAGCGTGCCGTCGTTGACGATAGCGACCCGGTCGGAGATAGAGAGCGCCTCCTCCTGGTCGTGTGTGACCGAGATCGCGGTGACACCGGCAGCTTTGAGGATGCGACGAACCTCCTCGCGCATCTCGACGCGCAGCCGGACGTCGAGGTTCGAGAACGGCTCGTCGAGCAGCAACACGTCGGGTTCGGGCGCGAGGGACCTGGCGAGTGCCACCCGCTGTTGCTGGCCCCCGGAGAGCTGTCGGGGCATCTTCCCGCGGTGGTCCGTGAGGTCGACGAGTTCGAGCAGTTCCGTCACGCGCGCGTCCCGGCGCTCGGCTGGCCAGTCGTCGATACCGAAGGCAACGTTCTCCTCGACACTGAGGTGTGGAAACAGGGCGAAGTCCTGGAAGACAAGCCCGACGTCACGCTGTTCCGGAGGGACGAACTGGTCCGGCGACGCCACCGTCCGGTCGGCGATACGGATGGTTCCCGCCGTGGGTTCCTCGAGCCCCGCGATCATCCGGAGCGCCGTCGTCTTCCCGCAACCCGACGGGCCGAGTAATGTCACCAACTCCCCCTCCTCGACCGTCAGCGAAAAGTCAGACACCGCGACCTCGGGACCGTACTCGCGGGTCAACCCCTCGAGCACCAACACCGGGTTGGCCTCCGTCACCTGCTGCTCCGTCTCCGCGACAACCGCCGGCTGGTCCCTCCGCACTGTCCCGCGCGACATTATTCAGCCCACGCTTTCCGGGGACAGCAGCTACAAACGACCCCGGACCGGGTGGTGGGCTGGCGACACGAACGGTCGGAAGCGTTCATCGTTCACATCTATTTTAGGCTGCCCAAAAGTATCTGTCGCTTCCTGCCAGTCGATGAGGATCGGGGTTCGTCAGGACTGCCCGACCGCGACACCAGAGTCATACGGACTGGTGTGACGCCTCCCCGCAAGACGAGGTCTTCCGAGGCTCGCGGCTCTCCGAGTCGCTCACCGCCGGGCCGACACGCATCCCGCGAGTCGGCGTGTGAACCGACAGTTCCCTGGGGGATGCCGAAACCACCCACAACAGCCCGTATCAATCGGCGGGCGTCGGTGACGTGCCGGGTATTTCGAGGGTGTCACGCTCCAGGGAGTCGACCGCTTCCGCCACTGTGACGGTTTCGTCCCCGTCGGCGTGTGGGTAGACAGCCTGCAACTGGCCGCCCTCGTAGAGAGCAAGGCAGAGCGCAGGCAGCACGAGCCAGTCGGTGTAGGCCTCGCACTCGGGCGTGTAACACTCGCGGGTGCTAAAAAACGGTCGGAGCGCGACCCCGGCTTCCCCGGCCCAGTCGGTAAACCCGAGATACGTGTCGCGGAGCCAGCGGTCACAGTCGGCGAGGGGAACGCGTCCCACCCACTCGTGGCGCTCGATACCCGAAACGACCCCTCGGTCCGCGAGGCGGCAAAGCCGGTCGTACACCGCTGCCGACTGGTCCCGGGCGGGTGCGGGCAACTCGTGTCGGACGTAGAACTCGATCCGCCGCTCGCCATCCGTCGTCGTGGCCATCATAATTTGCTCTTATCTGAACCCGGCGAGTCGCGGGAGTAAAAACATTTGTATCGAGCGACATATTGGTACTCCACAACACGGATGAGAACGGTTCACGTACTGCGGTTTTACGGGTCGTAACCTTTGTCAACTCGGGGCTCACAGTCGTAACGGACTCGCGGAAGCGGCCCCACCCCGAAAGTTCAGGCTGGTGGCTCGCTGTCGTTGTCCCCGTCGGAGTCGTCCTCGACGTTGTCCTTGAGCGCCCGCAGTTCGGCCTCGACGTCGATGCCGACCGGCTCGCTCGCGGTTGTCTCGCCGGCGGCCAACTCGGCCTCGAGTTCGGTCTGGAGTTCGCGCGCACGGGCAAGCAGTGCCTCGACCTCCTCGTCACCCTCCCGGGCGGAGAGCGTCGACTGTAACTCGGTGAGGACGTCGTCGAGTCGCGATAGCGACGCGTTGCCGAGCTGCTCGGCGCGGTTCCGGACCTGCGTAGCCGCCCCGCTTCCCTCGGTCGGTTGTCGCCCGTCGGCGAGCCGGAGTGTTCGACGGAGCAGCTCGAGCACCCGGATGTTCGTCCGGAGGACGAGGATCAGGCCGGGGATCGCGACCTCGCTCGTGAACCGGCTGAGTTCCCCGGGCGTCGGTGGCCGCAACCGCCGTTCGGGTTCGACGTCCTGCTCTAGCTCCCGGAGGGTTTGCGTCAGTTCGGCGAGCAACTGGGCAGTGTCGGGGTCCGCACTCGAATCGGTCATAACCGCTCTACGGTGTGACGCTACTAAAACGTGGGAGCAGGACCGGTTCCGGGCCGACACGCAGCCGACGGATGGACCGGGAGGGAGGCCGACGAAGCGACAGGCCTGCGAAGGGACAGGCCCGATCGCGCACGGGACTGTGCCGGCCCGTTCGAGACGGGAGAGAGTCCGGGCGGTACTGCCAGCCGTTTAGGCGGACCAAAACCCTTATTATTTTAGGGTGGCCTAATTCCGATGATGACAGCACTCGACGAGGGTGAATCAGGTCGGGCCGCGCCCCCGGCAGAGCCGGCGCGTGAGATCTGCGCTCACCAGTGCTCGCCGGACAAAACCGTGTTCACCGAAGCCGGCAACACCGACGGCTGGATCGCGACTGATCACACTGAACCGCTCGAACGATAAAAAGTCTCTCGGCGACCGTTCTCTTCTCAGCGCATCGCGCCCTCGGTGACGAGGGTGTCGTCCTCGAGGTAGTGCTCGATGTGGTGTGCGTCCTCCTCGACTTCGACCAGGATGGTCCGGAGGATCTCGGCGGTTGCGTGATCGCCGAGGTTCGTTGTCAGTTCGACGTGGTCGCGGAGGCTCTCGATGATGTCGCCGTACACGTCGAGGTCGTTCTCGAGTGACGTACGGATGTCGTAGACGTCCTCGCCCTCGGGTTCGACGGGTGCGTGCTCCTCGAGGGCCTTCCCGCCCGCGACGGGTGTTCCGCCCAGCGCCTGTGCGCGCTCGGCGAGTTCGTCGGCAGCTTCCTCGGCGTTGTCTGCCGCATCCCCCAGAAAGAGGTGGAGATCACGGAACTCCGCACCGGCGACGTTCCAGTGGTGCTTCTTGAGCTGGTGGTACAGCACGTACGTCGCGGCGAGGTCCGTGTTCAGTGCTTCGACGATCTGCTCGGACTTCTCTTCGGGCAACCGAAGCTCGTTTTCCTCGATACTCCCGAACTCGCGCAGGACTGTCTTTTGGGTGCTCATACAGTAAATAAATAGGTTGCCAACCATATAAGCCCTCCTATTGGGAAATATATTTTAGTATACGAGGTTTTTGTTTTTTATTTTGAAAATTTATTTTGTTTTTGAGCATACAGTGGGAGTCACCGGCACAACCGGCAACGGACAGCCCCGGGGTGTCGGCCCGGAAACCGGTCGCAACGAAAACCGAATATTCTTTCCGGAATATAGCAGGAGAGACAGCGGTGATGGCGGTGGCGCGGTCGTCCAGCCGGGTTCCCCAGCACCAGACGCCGCCACCGCGAATCCGAACCAGGTCTCGGACGCGCTCGGGGCGTCTCCGCGTGACTACCGTCGTTCTCGTAGTGGTTGTTGCGAGTATGTTCGCAACCGGGTTGCGTATTTCCGTGTTTCAGACCGTGAATCCCGCGTTCTGTACCGCCACGGCGGTGGAGAGTCGCAACAGCCACTATCAGGAGAAGCCGCCAGCCTGTGGACCGGCGGGCGTCGCGGCGTCGCCGGGCGTCTCGAGACGGTCGAACACGCCGTCGAACTCGTCCGGACGGTCGCCCTCGGTCGCGTAGAAGTAGAGCGACGTCTTGACGATGTCACGAAGTGTGTACGACACGAGTTGTGCGACCAGAACCCCGGCGACGAGACGCGGGATACCGACAAGGGCTGCCTCCAGGACGAGGAGTAGATACGCTCCCGGGGCGAGCAACGGTGCGGCGGCGACCAGCGCGAGAAGGTTCACCCCAGGCAGACCGATCGGCGTTTCGCCGAAGGTTTCCCTGAACGTCTCCGCGCTGCGTGTGAACATGCCCCGGAACGAGGGGCGCTCGAAGACGATAACCGGAATCACGAAAAACGTGACGAGCGCCCACGCGAAGAGGGGTCGTTTCACTGCCCAGGCCCCCTCGATTCCGGCTCCGAGCGAGGGGTCACCGCCCGCCAGGACGGCCCGGGTCTCGTGAACCAGCGCGGCAGTAAAAAAAGCCGAGATAGACCCCGAAGAGCGCGCTGGCACCGACGACGAGGGAGACAGTGTCGCCCGTACCGAGCCCCAGAACGCCGAGCGACGGTGTGAGCACGAGTGGGAGAAATCCCAGGCTTGCGACACCGCTGACCGCCGGAAACAGGGCGAGTCTCGGCTACTCTCGCATTACGGCGACGCTCTGTCTCACGAGGAGAGCACCCGTCTTGACTCTGTGGAGCAGGGCCATAGTGTGGGGTTTCCCGCCACAGCATATAAACAGGAATGCGGTGTCTCCCCCGCCCGACACGGCGGACGACACGCCGGGCCACCGCGAAAGCTCGTACTGCTGGCTATCCACTCGGACGTGACTTCGTTACACGCCACGATACAATCTCCGGGAGTGCAGGCCGCGATGCTTGCATTCTGTGAGAGCAGATCTTAATTGAATCACGTCTGATAGTGATTAGTGCGCCCCCGAGGTGGCGAAGACGTTCAAAATGGGACAGCCCACAGCCTCAAGGCCGGACGAGAACCATGGCACCCTCGGTCGCCGCGTCCCCGTCGAGGAGTGTGTCTGCGACACGTTCGTGAAGTGCCCGGAGGGCAGTCACTTCAGCCTCGGAGAGTGCGAGCGACTCGACGAACTCGTCCCAGACGTGATCGCGGAGCGCGAGGACGTACGCGCGGTCGCTGCGCGAGAGAAGCGGGTCCTCGTGAAACTGGGTCCGCCACTCGTAGACGATGTCCTCGACCCCGGGGAGCGAACGGACACCGTTCTGGTGGTCGCGGGCTATCGTCTCCAGTCTCTCGGGGTCGACGTCGTGGTCCTCCGCGACGGCCTGTATCGTTTCGGGATCGAACCCGGCAAGCGGGTCACGCGCGTCGGTCATACCCCCTGTACGGGAGCGAGGGCAAAGAACCGCAGGATCCCGTCGTCCCGCCGGGCGAGACGACGACACGCCGGTCCCCTGGACTGATACGGATTGTTGTGACTATTTTCAGCAGTGCCACCCAGGTATCGGCGTCTCGGAGTCTGAAACCACCACACTGTCTCACCGTCGCGGTAACGAATCATAACAATCCGTATGAGATGGACTGCCGTTGTCGACACCGTGTCCCACGA
>JAZKTU010000106.1:0-11236 GCA_036625385.1 Halovenus sp.
GCCTCGCCGCCGGAAGGGCGACGCCCCGAGTCGCTCACCGCCACGCTGACACAGTTCGGCGGTAGCAGATTCCGAGACGTCGATACTCGGACGACACTGACGAGAATAGTCACACCAATCCGTATGAACCGGTTTCTACTCCCAGGGGCGAGCGAGCAACCCCCGGGGCGACTCCAGCAGGAACGCCGGCGCCGGCTCCGGGTCGATCAGGTCACCGAGCAGTGCCGCCCGAACCCCCGCGTTCTGCGCTCCGGCGACGTCCATCTCGGGGCTGTTTCCGACGTATACTGCCCGTTCGGGGCCAGTTCCGACGGCTGCCAGCGCGGCGTGGAACGGCTCCGGAGCGGGCTTTGCAGGAGCGTCGTACCCGGCGTGAACCACCCGCTCGAAGTGGTCGACGCCGAGCGCCTCGAGTTTCGCCGTCTGTATCCCCGGCGGACCGTTGGTCACGGCGGCGAGGTGATACTCCGTGTCGAACGTGTCGAGGACCTCGCGGGCCCCCTCCCGAAAGACCACGTTCGTGTGGTCGCGCTCGGCGGCGTAGGCCTGCGCGACAGCCCGACCCTGCTCCGGGTCACACCCACTCTCGCGGGCCAGCGTCGAGAAACACTCCGCACGCAACTCCCGGACGGTATCGGTCTGCTCGGCGAACTCCGCGAACCGTGTCTCGTACTGTACGGCGGTGAAGAACGGATCGACGCCGGCCCGCTCGAAGGCCACCGGCAGGATATCCGCAGTTCCACGCACATATTCGCAGATGGTGCCGTCGATGTCGAACAGGACCGCCTCAGTGGGCCGGGGCATCGCTCGGTCTTTTCGCCCGACGCTCAAAAGTACACCGACGGGCGACGGCGCGCTCCGCCGGTCGTACCCGGGTAACTCATACGGACTACGGTGAGTGGTTACCGCTATCGACCCGCGACGTCCGCGCCGCGACCCGCGAGACGGTCACTCGTGGGACACGGTGTCGACAAACGCAGTCCGTATCATAGTGGTTTTGCGAGTATTTTCGCGACCGGACTGCGTATTTCCGTGTCCCAGACGGTGAAGCCCGCGTTTTGTCCCGCCACGGCGGTACAGAGTCCCAACAGCCACCATCAGAGGCTGTAAGCGTCCGCCAGGACTGACTCGTCGACTGATCCGACGGCGTGGGTCTCGCCCCCGACGACGCTCACGGTCACCTGCGCCGGCGCGTATACCTCACGCGGCACGGCGCTGTAGTCCCAGCCTGCTTCCTCGAAGATGGTCGCGAAAGGTGTCCCGTATTTTTCGCCGGCGGTCGAGACCACGTCGTCGAACCGGTCGAACGGTTTCTCGACCACGAGATGGACCTGACCGCCGTAGGCGACGGCGTCGTTGATGCGCGCCATCGCCGTTGCCTCGTCGCCGGCCACGGGGGCGACCGGCGCGACACCGGTCACCGAGAGCACGTCGAGCGGGTCGTACCCAAGCTCCGAGAGACGGTAGACGGCGAGCTCCGCGGCACGGGACGCGCCGACGACACTGCCCGTTATCGACGCCGAGGCGAACGTGGGGAGAAACACACCGCTTTCAGGGACGCCGGCAGTCTCGGCGACGTGTTCGGCGACGGCCTCGTCGGGCAACTGGTCGGACTCGACGACCAGGACGGCGAAGTCGAACTCGTCGCGGTAGCCGACCCGCTTGAACACTTCCTCTTCGGCCACGAGCGCGCGTGCCGGGCCGCTGCCAAGGCCCTCGAACTCTCCCACGCTCAGTTCCCAGCCGGCCTTCCCGGCACAGAGCAGCGACAGCGCCGGGTGGTCGGTCGAGAGTTCGACGTGGGAAAGCGGCGCGCCCGCCACCTCGTCGACGCGTGTTCCCACGGTCGCGAGCCCTGCGGTCGCCATCTCCGCGAGCAGCAGGCCGCTCTCGATGCCGCCCCGCGTCTCGACACCGCAGTCGAGCACGGCAGCGTCCCCGGCGAGCGGATAGACGTCGATGGCGAGTTCGTCGGCGAAGTCGATCGCCTCGTCGACCAGTTCGGTCGCCATCCGATTGAGACTCTCCATGCTCCGGGTTTTGGCGGCCCCGTATATCAACTCGGGGGCTGGGCTTTGGCCACCCCTGGCTCTGCGCCCGACGCCGACTGTCCGGGCCACGCTCACTCCTCGCGGTCGCTCCGTGCGGGGCGGCCCAGTTCGCGCTCGACCGACTCGACTTTCGCCGCCGCCGGTGTGTCGACGGTTCGCTTGTCATCGATTTTCAGAAACGTGCTCACCCGGTCGGCGTCGACGGCGGCGTGGGCGGCCCGTGCCGCCGCGAACACCTCGTCCGCGTTCTCCGCTTCGAGTATCGTCCCCATCGGCGTCGTCTCGTAGGCGACGTCGAACTCCTCGAGGGCCGCGACGGCGTCGGCGACAGCCGGTGCCATACTCCCTTCGATCGTCGGTGCAACGCTGAGGAATGCAGTCGTCGTCATGGTCGTACCGAGGGGCGACGCGACCGTAACTCTGGGGGCAGACGACGGCGCGCGATTCGAGTTCACCGGTGTCACGTTCTCCGCGCAACAGGCGCACCGGGTCCTGTCGTCCCACCGCCAGTCTCATACTGCCGGCTGTAACATGTTGAACGAATTCGCCATCCCGGGGTAGCGAATCTCTGTACGAACTCACAGCCGGCAGTATCAGAACGTCTCGACGCGGATCCCGCTGTCTTCTACCGCCTCGGCGAACGCTTCGACGTCGGTTTTGATCGCCTCGAACGTGTCGTAGTGGACCGGCAGCACCAGATCCGGATCGACGCTGCGGGCGAACTCGGCGGCCTCGTGGCGGTCCATCGTGTAGTGCCCGCCAATCGGCGGAACGAACACGTCGGCAGTCACGGACTCCTGGTGTTCGAGGAAGTCCGTGTCGGAGGCAAAGTAGACCGTTATCCCATCGACGGTGAGGAGCAGGCCGATCACCTCGCCCTCGGCGTGCCAGGGGTTCCCCTCCTCGTCGACGTGCTCGCCGTCGGGGTCGTTGAACGCCGGGATCGACTCGACGTCGATTTCGGCGACAGTCTCCTGGCCCTCGTGTGGCAGTGCAACGACGTCGAAGCCGAGGTCGCTGGTATCGACCCCCTCGTAGGCGGCGACCGTGGCCCCGGGTGCGGCGACTGCTTCGATGGCCTCGGGGTCGTAGTGATCGGGATCGTCGTGGGTGACGAACACGACGTCGCCGTCTCCCGGTTCACCGTCCAGAAACTCACTCCACGGGTCGATGTAGACGACGGTGCCGTCTTCGGTTTCGATGCGGACGCTTGCGTGGCCCAGTCGGTCGAACGTCAGACCGTCGTACTCTACGGACATAGCCGGATGGAGGTACGCGCCCCCTCCTCATAATATGCTGGTTGTCTGGTTTCCACTCCCGTGAAACCACGCTGTCGAAGGTTCCGTCTCACCGACCGAAACTGGCACTCGGGGGTGAGAGTCGCTGACCGTTGTGGCAATCCACAGCAGTAACAGCGCGAAAGCCCATGACCCGTGAAGCCGTGGGCAAGCGCATACAGCGCCAGTGGTGGCCACAGTGCAACGCTTCGATCGCAGCGTTCGACGGCCGTACCAGAACAGGAAATAAACTGCCGTCATCAGGGTCACACGATGGACGATTCCGAACGGAATCTCCCCCGACGCGGCTACCTCCGCGGGCTGGTCGCTGCCGGGGGCGCGACAGCAGTTGCGGCCTGCCTGGACGCCACCGAGGACAGTGCTGTGCCGACCGGAACTCCCGGGGAGCGTCCAGCGCGCCAGCACGCGTGGAACGACGCCCTCGGGACCGACGAGGACGGCAACCTTCGGCCCCCGGAACACCACGTATTGCTTTCGCTCTCGCTTCCCGGGTTCCCCGACCAGCAGGCACGCGAAACGGCCGAGTCGGCGTTTCGCTCGCTCGAAGCTGCTTACGCCTACGACACCGAGGGGTTGCTGTTCACGGTCGGCTACACGCCGTCGTACTTCGAGCGTGTCGGTGCCGAAGCGCCGATCCCGGAACCCCGTCCACTCACGTCCCTCGAGTCCCCGGCGTTCGACGAGTTCGACGCACTGGTGCATCTGGCGAGTGACAACCCGGACGTCGTGCTCGTGGCCGAAAAGGCCCTGCTCGGAGACCGGCGCCGGCCAAACGGCGTCGAGATGGAGGCGACCCTCGCGGGTGTCTTCGAGAGCGCTCAGCCACGACGGACCGGTTTCGTCGGTCCCGGTCTCCCCGCCCAACACACGGAACTCGACGGCGTTCCGGACTCCGTCCCCCAGGACGCCCCGTTCTTCATGGGCTTTCGCTCCGGATTTCGGGAGAGTCAGGCCACGGAAGACCGCGTGACGATCGGATCCGGGCCCTACGCGGGCGGCACGACCACTCACGTCGAATCGATCGACCTCCAGTTACAGACGTGGTTCGAGCAGGACAATCACGTCCAGCGTGTTGCGAAGCTGTTCAGTCCGGAGCACGCAAGCGAGGAACTGGTCGGCGACGTCGGCGAGAAACTCGACACCTCGACGGGTGTCGCGGGCGGGATTGCCGACGAGACCGCCGAGGATGCCCGAACCGAGGGTGTGGTCGGTCACGCACAGAAAGCCGCGCGTGCACGGGATGACGATGGCCGTCCGCCGCTTTTGCGCCGGGATTTCAACACTGTCGACCGCGAGCGGCCGGGCGTACACTTCCTCGCACACCAGCAGACGATAGCGGACTTCGTCCGGGCCCGCGAGGCAATGGCCGGTGAGGACCTCGCGGGCGAGGGCATCGGGCAGCGACTCAACAACGGCATCCTCCAGTATATTTTTGTCCGCAGACGGGGCAACTATCTGGTTCCGCCACGCGGGAAGCGCGCTCTACCCGCTCTCTGACAAGCCATGACAGACGACGAGCAACGACGGCACACGGGGCATCATCTCTCTCGCCGGGCATTTCTCGGCGCGAGTACCACGGCGGCGGTCGCACTCGCCGGTTGTCTCGAGGGGAGTGACGACCCCGGGGACGGTGGTGACGGTTCGGCCTCCGACGGTGGGGCGGCTGGGACTGCACCGTCGCGTCCCGGGGTCGCGAACCCACCGGAGGCAGTGTACCTGCCTTCGCATCAGGAGCCGATGCAGATGGTCCCGCCGGTCGAGGCCGGCGACTACCGAGTGTCACTGATGCTCTCGTTCCCCCACAGGTTCTGGCTGATCACCGGCACGGAACGCGAGGAAGTGAGCGTCGACTCCGGGGATGTTCATCTGATGGCGACGGTCCAGGACACCGAAACTGGAACCGTCGTGCCGGTCGATACGGGTGCGCAGTTTCGCGTCACGCAGGCCGGCAATCTCGTCGACCGGCGTGCGCCGTGGCCGATGATCTCCCAGCGGATGGGCTTTCACTTCGGCGACAACGTCGAGCTGTCCGGGTACGGCACCTACAGCGTCGAGTTCGACGTGACTCCACTGACCGGTGTGAAACGAACCCGCGGCTTCGAGGGACGCTTCGAGCAACGCGAGACGGTTGCCTTCGAGTTTACCTTCGACGAGGAAACCGAGCGGGAGCTGGTCACCGACGTCACGTTCTTCGAGGAAGACCAGTGGGGGAAACGGGATGCGATCCCCCCGATGGGCACGGACGACAGCGGCACGTCGATGCCCTACTCACAGCTACCGGCGGCGTCGACGTACCCCGGGAGAGCCGTCGGGACCCCCTCGAGCGGCGACGCGGCGTTCGTCGTCAGGTATCTCGAGGATGACGAACTGGCCGGCGGCGAGCGCTGGTACCTGCTCGTCTCGCCGCGAACCCCGTACAACCGCGTGCCACTGCCGGATATGGCCCTCTCCGTGACGGGAGCAGTCGAGGGCGAACTGACACAGACACTCGACAGCGAACTCGGCCACCACTACGGTATTCCGGCTGCTCTCTCCCCCGGTGCCGAACTCGAAATCCGCATCGAGACCCCGCCACAGGTCGCGCGCCACCGGGGATACGACACCGCGTTTCTGGACATGCCACCCCTCGAGGTGAGGGTACCCGAGTGACGCGGGACTCGCGGGAGTTCGAGGAGAAATACCCGTGCTCTGGTGCGGAGAGGACGTCAAGCGACGCGCCACGATTGCACAACTCGACGCGGGCAGTCTCAACAAGAACCGGCCCTGTGGGCCTGACGCCCCCGGGGCGTCCGTCCTTCGCTTCGATCTGCAAAGCGCGTCGCCGCCCTGCGTTGACGAAACGGTCCGCCCGGACAGCCCTTACGAACCCAGAGCCGTCGTTCGACCACCGTACCAGAGCAACTAATCCGCGCCCCCGTTCACACACTATCATGAGACGCAGGGACGTCCTTCGGATCGGCGGTCCGGCAGTATTTTTGCCCTTCAGCGGGTGTCTCACTGGAACTTCAGCCGACGAACCCGAATCAGAATTCGACGACCCGTCGCCCCCGTGGAGCCAACCGGATAGCGTGTACTACCCGGGCCACCGGATAGGAATGAAGACGATCGGAACCAGAGAGCAGGGGAGCCACACGGTCGGACTCTCGTATACGTATGCCGAACGGTTCTGGACCGTCACCGGAACCCGGACCCAGCGGGTGGGGGTAGACGACGAATACAACGCTATCCACCTGATGGTATCGGTGTGGCACACCGAATCAGAAACTGTGCTCCCCATAGATTCCGGTCTCCGAGTGAGGGTCACGCGTGACGGCGAGAGGGTCACCGAACGAGCGTTCTGGCCGATGCTCTCACAGCAGATGGGGTTTCACTTCGGGGACAACGTGCAGTTCCCGAGTCAGGACGAGTATACGCTGGTCGTCGATATCGGCACGACGAGTGTGGAAGGGAATGGCGGGTTAGAGGACACCTTCGGGGAGGCCGGAACTGTCAGTTTCGACTTCAGGTTTTACCGCACGATCCGGAACGAAATCGGCGTTTCCGGCCCACTGGACGGCCGTGGCGAGCAGGATGCGCTCGCACCCATGGGGATGTTTCCCCTCTCCGTGGCACCATCGGAAGACAACCTCCCAGGACGCGTTATCGGAGAGAGCACCAGCGGAGACGCCGTGTTTCTCGTCACGGCAACCGACACCGCTGATGGGACGTATGTCACTGTCTCTCCCCGAACACCGTACAACCGGTACGTCTTGCCGATGATGGCTCAGTCGATGACTGTCGAGCGGAACGGAGCGACTCTGTTCGAGGGTCCGTTGTCCGCGGCGATCGGGCCTGACCGCGGCTACCACTACAGGGCACTCCTCGAACGACACGTCGAATCCGGTGACGAACTCATCATCAGTGTCGACGCCCCACCCCAGGTCGGCCGTCACGTAGGGTACGAAACGGCATTTCTGGAGATGCCGGACGTGACGATGACGGCGTAGCGTCTCCGGCCCGTGCCGCGCTCGCGCCCCTTCTCCCCCGTTTCACATACAGTTCGGCAATCTCGGTCGGCGCTTGAAGCGGTAGCTGAGGCGCTGTGATCAGCGAACTATTATTACGGGAATCGGTGCACGTTTCGATACAGTCTCGGCCACGTTCCCGACGAGAAACCGGCGTGTTGCGCGACTCCAATCTGCGCCGTGAGCACCGAGCACAATCGTGTCGTAGCCCTCGGCACGATTGACAATATTCCTGGCAGGGTGGCCGATGCCCACGATTGTGTCGATCTCTCGCTCATGCTCATTTGCTATCTTGTGAGCGCGTTCGAAGACAGGCTCGGCACGTTCGGCGGCAGCTTCTTCGATGTCGTCCGCGAGGGCAAGCGCCGTTGCCTCGCCCATCATCGGTGACGGGACGCCAACGACGTGTAAGACGGCAACGTCGGCCTCCGGAAAGTTGTTGAGTGCATATTCGAGAGCCTGACCAGCGTACTCAGAGTCATCCATCGGAACGAGAATTTGTGAGAGCATATCTCGAAGGATGTCGTGCAGCTACCTAAGTCCCTTCCTCAGGCGATACCCGGGATGAGGCGAAAGAATCCGTAGACCAGAATCGTCGAGAGATACGGGCCGATAATCCACCTCGAGACGTGTCTGATAATCACTCGGCATTGAAGCGATCCCCGCATCAGGCGCTTCTTCACCAACTGGTGTAGCGGGTTTCCCTTCCATCTCTTCAGCGGTGATCGCACCGGGAACGATCTCATACTGCCGGCTGTAACAAGTTGAACGTATTCGCCACCCGGGGAGGCGAATATCTGTACGCACGTACAGCCGGCAGCATAATCGGTGTCACGATCCACCACGAAATCATCTCGACAACTGTCGCGTAGTTGAACGTGCCCGTCGCCAGTCAGAGCCCTGCGATCCAGCCGAGAGTCGTCATCAAGGTTGGAACCGGGACACCGAAGATATCGGCGACGAGGATGCCCAATCCGATGTCGAAGAGGACGGCGACGTCGGCTGAGAGCGTAAGTTCGGTCGTTTTGATCCCTTCGCTCAGCGGGTCCATTACGTTGTGTCCCACTGTCCAGCCGCCGAGAAAGACGAAAACCGTCGTGAGCTCGAACGATCCCACGTGTCTACCGCTCGCGCACTGCGTTGTCCCGGCGGGCCGGGGCCGCCAGCTCCAGTGGGAGCCAGCGGCGACGGGTGGTTCTGCTCTCAGGTGAGCGGCCGTTCAAGCTGACCGGCCGTCCGGTCGGTCAACGGCCTGGACGGGCCGATCGACTGGATGATATCGTACGCGGTCATGAGATCAGTTCTGGAGACGATACCGACGATATCGCCGCTGTCCTGGACCACGGGGAGTCGGTCGAAATCCTGCTGTTGGATGCGCTCTAGTGCTTCCATCGCGTTCGTCTCCGGCGTGACTGGGTCGACATCCCTCGCCATCACGTCAACGACTCTGTAGGCCTCTCGCTCGATCTCTCTGACTTCGCGTGCGTCGTCGAGCGTGACCATGCCCAGCAACTGTCCCTCCCCGACGACCGGGTAGCCCGTGTGGCGCTCCCGGAACATCCGCTCGATCAGTTCCGCGACCGTAGTGTCCGGCGAGACGACGCGCAACTCCCCGTGGGGCGTCATCACGTCGCCGACAGTGACGCCCTCGAAGGCGCCCTTGATACTCGTCTGTCTGGCCTCGCTCGACCCTGCGATGTAGATGAATACCGCAAGCAGGAGCAATATCGGGTTGACGAACAGACCGAGCAGGCCGAGCAAGACGGCAAAGACCTTGCCGATCCTGGCGGCCCTCCGGGTCGCCCGGGCGTGGGGTCGTTTCCGGGCCAGGAGTGCCCGGAGGACACGTCCCCCGTCCATCGGAAACCCCGGGAGCATGTTGAACATCGCGAGCGCGACGTTCAGGATCGCCAGGTACCCGAAGATGAACAGGCCGGCGTCGAACCCTGGCGGTGTCAACAGGAAGAGTCCGTACGAGACGACCCCCACGCCGACAGAGACGGCCGGACCCGCGACCGCAATCCGGACCTCGTGGCGCCAGTTCTCCGGAAACTCCGCGAAGCTGGCGACTCCGCCGAGCAGCCACAGCGTGATCGACTCGATCTCGTAGCCGTACCGCATCGCGAGCAGGGAGTGCCCGAACTCGTGCAGGAGCACGCCAATAAAGAGGCCCGAGGCGGCGAGAAAGCCGAGAAGCCACGGTCTGTTCCCGGCCTCGATCGCCTCGGGATCGATCCCGGCACCCACGGTCTCGTTGAGTACGGTCGCGAGCTGGCCGATGTCCAACCCGATAAGGACCGCAAACAGCGGAAGGACGAGCAAAAAGGTCCAGTTGAGTTTCACTGGAATACCGAATGCGCTTCCGAGTTTGATTCCTCGCATATGCGACTGTAGGATAGGGAGCGGCTAAAATCCCCAGCGGACGTGCAGACACGCCACACAGCGGTGGTCAGCTTATGTATGCTGCTGGCTCACGTCGGTGGTCACCGGCATGCATCACCCGGGCCAGGGTCCATACCGAGGCCATCCAGTCCCCGTTTACCCGAGTGACTCGGAAGTGAGGACACTCCCGTAGTGAAGACAGCGGTCAGGACTACCGACGTCATGCCTGTCACACTGCTTCACCGGGGAAAAAAGTCACTTCCCCATCGAGAGAGACCCGGCCGAGTGCTCTGGTACCGAGGTCCAGTGAACGAAGCCGCTCCGCTTTGGGATGGTCCCCGAACGACACGGAGACGTTCGTACTAAACGGCCAGAGTCCGACGTCCGCATCGACCTCGTTGGGGACTTCGAGAAGCCGATCGTCCTTGACAGTGTAGGAAAACCCATTGTCTTGCATGTCTACAGACGGTGGGCGATCGATCTCGAACGTAACGAACCGTCTCCCGTCCACTGTGACCGTCGTTTCGCGGACGGTTCCGTCGTCGTCGTGAGTGATGTCCGCGACGACTTTCGGGAACCCCCAGACGTCGATACCGAATGCCTTTGCGGGCTCCGTCGTGACTGGCAGGTACCAGACGTAGCCGTTCGTTGCGTGCATCAACGCCGAGACGTACGGCACCGTCGACGGCGACGCGTGACTCGCGGGGATGCTGACAGCAAACTCGTTGTACGCGTCCATCCCCGGGATAGCGACGTCGTGATATTCGACGCTCAGGAGCGTCACCGCCGCCTTCCCCGTCGGTGTTGCGCGGATCGGCTGTAACCGGCCGGGCAGTAACTCCTTGACGTCGTCGTTCGGCACAGCGAACGTTGCCCCGAGCATTGTCGCCCGGAGTCTGACAGGGAGGTCGACCGTGTGCCCGGTCGAGATTGATACGGTCTGTTGTACAGGCGAATCAGACTCGACACTCCCACTGGTCGCCATACCATGTGAATACGTGGCAAACTCAATAAAGATACGGTTCGGTGAGTCGCGCTGCTCACCGATTGGCGTCGGAAAACGGTCCTAACCCGAGATGTGACCTGGGCGAGACGTTCCGAACACGTGGCTCGCTTCGCTCGCCATTCCGGGACTGCGACTCGCTGGCTCAACTCTCGGGGTGTTGCATTCACTCTCACGGGTCGTTGCGAGCGACACGGAAGTCCCTCGCGGAGGTAGTTCGAGAGAAATGCGCTGGCCGGAATTTGAATCCGGGTTAGGACCGTGGCAGGGTCCTGTGATACCACTACACCACCAGCGCTCATTTAATCGTACCCGGATGGAAGATAAAAGCGTTCCGGAACGGGTCAAAACGCCGCCCAGTCGATGACCCGAATGTCGTCGATCCGCTCTCCACGCTCCCGCAGAGCCGCATTGATTTCGGCAGCGGCGGTTGCCACGTGATGCAAGATCCGTTATATACTGCCGGCTGTACCATGTTGCAACAATTCGCCACCCCGG
>JAZKTU010000107.1:0-11111 GCA_036625385.1 Halovenus sp.
CTTCGTCTTCCTCGTCTTCCTCGTCGTCCTCACTTTCTTCGTCTTCCTCGTCTTCCTCGTCGTCCTCACTTTCTTCGTCTTCCTCGTCTTCCTCGTCGTCCTCACTTTCTTCGTCTTCCTCGTCTTCCTCGTCGTCCTCACTTTCTTCGTCTTCCTCGTCTTCCTCGTCGTCCTCACTTTCTTCGTCTTCCTCGTCTTCCTCGTCGTCCTCACTTTCTTCGTCTTCCTCGTCTTCGGCATCGGGTGGCCCGGCGTGGTCGGGTGCGTTGCCGGAGTTATTCTCAAGGACGTAGTCGGCAACGACGTGTCCGAACGGCTCGTCGAGCGACTCGTTGTCGTCGGTCAGGTTGTCCTGTAAGTCTGAGACGAACGACGCGACGAGCTCGCCGAAGCTCCCGTCAGTCATCCCGTCTTCTGTTTCGTTGACCTCTTCGTCTCCGGTATCCGCTTCTTCGAGGTCGTCACCCTCCTCCCCGACATCGTCTGCCGCCGCGACCCCCAGGCCGCCGCCGGCGACGACCGATCCCACCATCACGAACGCCATCACCAGTGTCACCAGTGTGCTCCGTCGCATACACGGAAACACTGCGGATATTCTTATAAACCCCCCTCGCGGTTCAGTCGATTCAACGGAAGTTCAATCGTGATAAAATTGGACGAGAGGGATCGAGATGGTTTATCGAACTCTTTGCTCGTTTAATTCACGATTTCTCTGGTGATCGGTCACGCGGTGCTTTCGCCCGTCGCGTCCGCCCGCTCCACGAGCGCCTCGGCCCGCTCGGCTGCTTCGCGGGTGGTGCGGTCGATATCGAGCGTCAGCAGTTCCCGGTCGCGCATCAGGACGACCCCGTCACAGACCGTGTGGCGGACGTCGCTGCCCCGGACGGCGTATGCGAGGTGGCTGACGAGGTCGTGGCGGGGCGTGAGGTGCGGAGCGTCGAGGTCGACCACGGCGAGGTCAGCGTTTGCCCCGGCCTCGATGCGCCCGCTTGCGAGTCCGAGCGCATCGGCGCTGCCGGCAGTCGCCATCCGGACGGCTGCCGCTGCCGGGACGGCGCTGGCGTCGTCGGCGGCGAGTTTGCCGAGCATCGTGGCGTCGCGCAGTTCGTCGAACATATCGAGGTCGTTGTTCGAGGCTGCGCCGTCGGTTCCCAGTCCCACCGGGATGCCGGCCTCGTCCATCCGCTGGACGGGGGCCATCCCGCTCGCGAGTTTCATGTTCGAGGCGGGGCAGTGGACCACTGCCGTCCCACGTCGGGCGAGCAGTTCCATCTCCGTCTCGTCGACGTGGACGCCGTGGGCGACGAACGACTCGTCGTCGAGCAGTCCGAGGTCGTCGGCGTACGCGAGGGGACGCGTTCCGTGCTCCTCGACCAGTGGCTCGACCTCCGCCGGGGTCTCGTTGGCGTGAAAGTGGATCGGAAGCCCCGCCTCGCGCGCCTCGGGGACGTACTCGCGGTAGAAGGACTCGTCGACAGTCGTCAGACTGTGGGGCGTGAACATCGTCCGGACGCGGCCGTCGGCGTAGCCGTCGTACTCCCGTGCGAACTCGAGGCTCTCCTCGAACTCCTCGTGGGCGGTCGCCTCGTCTTTCCCGGCTGTGATGCAGCCGTGGCCGAGACGCGCCCGGACGCCTGTGTCGGCGACCACCTCGGCAACCTCGGACATAAAAAAATACATGTCCCCGAACGCGGTCGTCCCGGAGCTGATCATCTCCGCGATACCGAGGCGCGTTCCGGCGCGAACGTCCGCGGCCTGCAGTTCGGCCTCGACGGGCCAGATATCCTCCTGGAGCCACGCGTCCAGTGGCTTGTCGTCGGCGTGACCCCTGAGCAGCGTCATCGCGATGTGTGTGTGGGCGTTGACCAGCCCCGGGATGACCACCCCATCGCTTGCGTCCAGTTGCTGGTCGCCGGTGACTGTCCCTGGCTCGGCCACCGCCTCGATCGTGCCCGCGTCACTGTCGACGAGGACGTCCGCCCGTTCGACTGTCATATCCGGCTGGAGGACCTTGCCTCCAGCGAGTACGAGATCCATACCTCACGTGATACGCCGACGGGATTCAACGTTTGGGGCTTCCGTGTTCAACCAGGCATGTCAGAGCAGTGCCGGGAGCGTGTTCCGGAAGATGTTGAGCGAGATGAGCAAGAGGAGCGCTACAACGAACCAATTGAATTTTTCTTTGTCTACCTCGAGCCGTCGTAGATACGTTCCGACGAGCAGTCCAACAGTTGTCCCAGCGCAGTTCGAGGGGGGTCTCGGCCATGAACTCGCTGCGGGCTCTCATAGTGGTCATTGGGTGATTTTTACTACGGCGACGAAAACTAGACCGCCAGGGCTCTGAAAGAGCGTTTCTCTCGCCTCGCGGCGGTAAGGACTCGCAATAACCACTCTCAGGCCAGTGCAACGACAGCCGTCCAGGTCAGCAACTCGGCCTCCTCGGGGCCGAGCAGCGCGATCGAGAAGACGATGCTGTTGTGCAGCCCGTGCAGCAGCATCGGGACGAAGATATTGCCAGTATACTCGTAGACCGCTCCGAGTGCGAGCGAGGTGACAAAGAGGACCGTGATGGTCACGAGGATCGCGGTGAGGTTGCTGCCGGCCAGCGCAATGACGTGGATCGGCGCGAAGACCGCGGAGGTCGCTACAATCGCCACCACGGGCGAAAAGCGCTCGCGGAGTCGTCCCTGAACCCCACCCCGGAAGAGCAGTTCCTCGGACGGTCCGACGACGAGGAACATCCCGACGACGACGGCCACGAAGATCAGCGGTTCGGTCTGTGCCGCATCCGCCGCCGCCTCCGCCCCCGCGTTTTCAGCGCTCTGGAGGTCGAGCAACTGGATGATGCTCCCGAGCACGAGGAGGGTCGCGAAGATCCCGAGTTGACCGAGCACGACCAGGCCGAGTTCCCGCGCTGTCGGCCGGCGCACGCCCAGATACTGCCGTATCTGCTCCCGGGTAAATCCTCTGCGCCGGAGGTACGTCAGTGCGAGGCCGGCAAACCCGAGATACTGGCCGAACACCGTTCCAAGAACCAGCGCGACACCCGTCGAGAAACCGATTCCGATCACGAGCGAGCCAACGGCGGCGGTGACGACCGCCAGGATGACGACGCCGAGGAAGGCGATGCCGACCGCGACGCCGACTGCGCGGGCACTGGCCCGTATCCCGCCGCTGCTGGCCGTGCGGGTCGCTCCCGGACTGGTGTGTGACTGTGGCTCGCCGGACGGTGAATCCCCGGATCGTCCACCCCCCGGCTCCGCGTCGGCGTTGTCTCCGTCAGGAACGACCGCACTCGCCGTGGGTTCTGCTCGTTCGGCAGTGTCGTCGTCGTGACGCCTTGTCCCCGGTTCCGGCGTCTCCCCGAGCGCGCTGGCGAGTGCCTTCCGGAAGACGAAGCCGGACTCGTACCGGTCTTCGGGGTCTGCCGAGAGGGCCCGCAACACCACGTCGTCGACCGCCGCTGGGAGCGACGGGTCGACCGTGCTCGGCGCGGGGATGTCGCCGACGCGGATGGCCGATTCGAGGCTGCCGTCGGTCTCTATTGGCGGCTGGCCGGTCAACGCGAAGTACGTCACTGCCCCCAGACCGTAGACGCCCGCTGCCCTGCCCTCCCCGTCGGGTGCGTCGAGCAACTCGGGGGCGGTGTACGGTGAGATGGGGCGTTCGCCGGCGGCGCTGTGACACACTCGGCGTAGCCCCCAGTCATCGACGCGTGCGGCCACCCCGTCCTGTGTCTGGCGTACGTCGATGCGCGCGGGCGAGAGGTCGTGGTGGACGACGTCGTAGTAGGTCGCCTCGCGGATCGCCCCCGCGACGTCGTTGAGGACGGCGAGTACCTCCGTGTGCGAGAGCCGGGGCTGTGCGGTCGCGAGGGACTCGCCGCTCAACTCGTCGACGGCGAGCCACGGGCGGGGACTGTCGCCCCGGGACTGCACCGTCACGACGCTCGCGTGGTCGCTCACAGCCTCCCACGCGTCGGCGGCCTGCTCGAAGGCCGAACGGACCGTCTCACTTTGCTGCGGTGCGGGGGTAAGGATCCGCACCGCCGTCCCGTCCTCGAGCGCTCCGCGGTAGGTGTGGAGGACCTGTCCCTCCTCGTCGCTGGTCGCCTCGGCGATTCCCGTGGCCGTCTGAACGAATCTGTCAGCGTCTTCAGCCATATATCTGTGGTCATCGCTGCCCGTCCGCCGGATCCGGGCTGTTCGTCCGTGCCTACGGGAGTGGTACAAAAAAGGGCGACGACTGCCGGCGAGGAGAGTCCGGCACTGCGGGAAGTGACGCCGGATCGCCGACAGCCACACTGCGGGCACGACCCTCCGAAGCGTCCCTGTCGGGCGGCGAACTCTCGTCGCGCGGGTGCCGCCGACAGTATCAGCTCCAGCCCGGACACGACAGGTCGGGCCGCGTCGCTTCGTAAAGCAATTGCCAGCGGGCCGGAAAGGGAGGGTATGCGCATTGCCGTGCCGAACAAGGGCCGCCTGCACGACCCGACTATCGAGTTGCTCGAACGAGCCGGCCTGCATCTGGTCGACGGGGCGGACCGGAAGCTCTACGCCGATACCGTCGACCCCGACGTGACCGTGCTGTTTGCCCGGGCCGGCGACATCCCCGAGTACGTGGCCGACGGGGCCGCCGACATCGGCATCACCGGCTACGATCAGGTCCGCGAGTCGGCGCTCGACCTCGTCGAACTCCTCGACCTTGGATACGGGAACTGTCGTCTCGTGCTCGCCGTCCCGGAAGACGCCGAGGTAACCGAGCCGTCGGACCTCGCCGGCGGGTCGGTCGCAACCGAGTTCCCGACGATCACCCGCGAGTACTTCGAGGAGGTGGGCATCGACGTCGACATCGTCGAGGTCTCGGGGGCGACCGAACTCACGCCACACGTCGACATGGCCGACGGTATCGTCGACATCACGTCGACGGGGACCACCCTCCGGATGAACCGTCTGGCCGTCGTCGACGAGGTTCTCGCGTCCTCCGTGCGCCTCTTTGCCGGCGCGGACGCCGCCGACGACCCGAAAGTCGAGCACGTGCGGACCGCCCTGGAATCGGTGCTGGCCGCCGAGGACCGCCGGTACCTGATGATGAACGCGCCGGCAGACTGCCTCGATGCGGTCGAGGAGGTCATTCCCGGGATGGGTGGCCCGACGGTGATGGATATCGCCGGTGGCGACCAGGTCGCGGTGCACGTGGTCGTCGAAGAGGGACAGGTCTTCGAGACTATCGCCGACCTCAAGTCCGTCGGCGCGACGGATATCCTCGTCACCGAGATCGAGCGTCTCGTCGAGTGATGGAGACGACCCACCGCGTCCGCGCCGCCGACGCGCGCGACCTGGCCGGACTCGCGGCGGACTCGGTCGACCTCGTGGTCACCTCCCCGCCGTACCCGATGGTCGAGATGTGGGACGACCTCTTCGTCGACCTCGACGGGGCCGTCGGGGCCCATCTCGAGGCCGGCCGCGGCGACCAGGCGTTCGCGGCGATGCACGCCGTCCTCGATACGGTCTGGGACGAATGCCGCCGAGTGCTCCGGCCGGGCGGCATCGCCTGTGTCAACGTCGGTGACGCAACCCGCACGCTCGATGGGTTCCGCGTCTACCCCAACCACGCGCGGGTCACCGACGCGTTCGCTGCCCGCGGGTTCGACCCGCTCCCCGACGTGCTCTGGCACAAGCCGGCAAACAGTGCCGCGAAGTTCATGGGTTCGGGCATGGTCCCGCCCAACGCCTACGTGACGCTCGAACACGAGTACATCCTCGTCTTTCGCAACGGCGACCGCCGTTCGTTCGAGCCCGGCGCGGACCGACGCTACGAGGCGGCGTACTTCTGGGAGGAGCGCAACCGGTGGTTCACCGACGTCTGGACGGACGTTCGCGGCCGCCTCCAGTCACTGCCCGGCGACGACCTGCGTGACCGTGCTGGCGCGTTTCCCTTCGAGGTTCCCTACCGCCTCATCAACATGTACTCCGTGTACGGCGACACCGTGCTCGACCCGTTCTGGGGAACCGGCACGACGACGCTGGCGGCGATGGTTGCCGGTCGCGATTCCGTGGGCTACGAGCGCGAACGGGCGTTTCTCGACCGCTTCGCCGACCGGGTCGGGGAGATTCCGTCACTCGGCCGCGAGGTCCTCTCCGAGCGACTCGCCGCCCACCAGAACTTTGTCGCCGACCGCCGCGCCGACGGCGACCCACCCGCCTACGAGGCCGACCACTACGACTTCCCGGTCGTGACCCGGCAGGAACAGGGCATCCGGCTGTACGTCCCGCGGTCGGTCGCTGCCGACGGCGACACTTACCGGGTCGCTCACGACCCCCTCGAGGGGACGGAGGTCGTCTGAGACGGATCGTGGTGACTCGTTCCCGCCGGGACGACGCACCTCTCACGTGTCGGCGGTTGCAACGCCAGTTCTCCGGGAGCCGTGCCGAAAACGATCACCCTATTCCATACGACTCACCGCCAACTGACGTGCGCGATTCCCGCCGGAGTCATTCGGCGACAGGGAGTGCCACGGTGAAGACAGCCCCGCGCGGGTCGTTGTCCGCGACCGTCACCTCCCCGCCGTAGCGCTCGACGAGCGTCCGGACGAGATACAGCCCCATCCCGGTCCCCGCGCTTTCGAGTCCCTTCTCGCCTTTCCCGAAGATGCTCTCCGTTGCTCCCTCGGGAATGCCTGGCCCGTTGTCGGCGACCGCGACGGTGACCGTCGCGCTGTCGTACGTGCTCTGCAGCGTCTCGATCAGATCGACGGCGTTTTTCGCGCTCTCTTCGATCTTCTCGAGGTGCGCTGTAGCCTCCTCGCTCTCGATCGCTCCCCCGAGCAGGTCGGTGTAACTGAAGATCATCTGCAGGTCGTTGCGGACGTCGTGGCGCAGGATCTCGTTGAGTACCGCGAGGTCGTCGCGCTGTTCCTCGAGGCGTTTCTCGTACTCCTCGTGTTCGTCTATCGACCGGCTGACGACCAGCAACCCGTCGATCGACGACTCGCCGGTGCCGTTGACGATCGTCGATTCGATCCACACCCACGACCCGTTCGGCCGCTCGACGCGCCACTCCTGGACCGTCGTCTCGGCGGGTTCGCCGAGCAGTGCTCCGGCCTCTTCGGTCACTCGCTCGACGTCTTCCGGGTGGATGAAATCGCGAACGTCTCTCCCGACGAGCGTCTCGGGTTCGTACCCGAACACCGCCTCCGATGCGGGGCTGACGTACTCGATGGTCCCGTCGGCGTCGAGGATCGCGATCGCGTCCGAGGTGTTCTCGACGAAGGCCTCGTACCGCCGCAGTTCCCGTTCGCGCTCCTTCCTGTCCGTGACGTCGCGCAACACCCCGACGGAGCCACGGAACTGCTCGCCCTCTCGCGTCTGTCTGGCGGCGTCGAGGTCGTGTTCGATACGCTCCTCGAGGGATACCCGTTCGTCGCCGGCCCGGACGTAACTGGTTGCTCCGGCGTTGAGGGCGGTGGCTGCAACCTGCTCGCTGCCCGCCTCGACCCACAGCACGAACGGGAGCGTGCGGTCGGGAAACCGGTCGCGGACCTGCTCGAGGAGGGTGAGCCCATCCTCCTCCGGCAGGTCGTAGGCGCTGACGACACAGTCGACGGCTCCGTCGGCGATCACTGCCCGCGCGGCGGTTGCTGTCGGCACTCGGTCGACGACAAACCCCTCACCACCCGGGTCGGGCCCGGCGCCGACACACAGCACCCGGGTCGGCTTCATACTGGCGCTAACGGCGAAAACAATAGATCAGTTCCTCATTCGAGCAGGTTGAGGTCGTCGAGCCGTGAGACGATCTTGTCGACAGCTTGCTCGGCGTCCTCGGGCTGTTTGCCACCGGTGATGACCAGCTTTCCGGAGCCAAACAGTAACGCGACCACGTCGGGGTCGTCGAGCCGGTAGACGAGGCCGGGGAACTGCTCGGGTTCGTACTCGATGTTTTCGAGTCCGAGCCCGATGGCGATGGCGTTCAGGTTGAGATTCTCTCCGAGGTCTGCCGATGTGACGATGTTCTGGACGATGATCTCCGGGTCGTCCTCTACCTGGATGTTCAGTTCGCGGAGTTTGTCGAAGACGATACGGAGACTCTGATGGACGTCGTCGGTACTTTTTGCGCCCGTACAGACGATCTTCCCGGAGCGGAAGATGAGTGCCGCCGACTTGGGCTCCTGTGTCCGATAGACGAGACCGGGGAACTGCTCGGGATCGTAATCGGCGCCTTCGAGATCCATCGCCACGCTCTGAAGGTCGAGTTCTTGCCCGATTCCAGTCGAGGCGACGACGTTTTCAATGTTGATGGTTTCCTTCGGATCGACCATGTATCGTCTTAAATATCGTATTTAAGGTTTATAAAGGTTCATGAGATGGGTACGACAGCTCCACCCTCGTTCCCATCTGTCTGGTGATAGCTTTCGCTTAAATAGGGGCGAAATATGCCGCTATGTGACTAGTCGAGGTGGGAGCGATGGGTCGAGGTGGGAGCGATGGGTCGAGTGACCAGTCCAGGCAGGTGACCCGTCGAACCGACACGCTCTTGCTCGTCGGGTCGCCAGTGTCGGCGTGTACGTCCTGGAGCTTGCGGGCACAGACGACGAGTTCGCCGCCTACGAGGCGCGGCGGTGTGCGAGCGACGTGGCGGTAGTCGCGCCCGGGCTCGCGACGGCCCGGGGGATCACCGACCGCGTGCGCGACCTCGCGTTCACCCACCGCGCGAACGAACTCGTCGGCCGGGCGGGGCCGACCGTCGACGACGCACGGGCCGTCCTTGCCGCGGCGTCGTTCGACCGGACCGGGAGCGTCGCCGTCAGGGCTGTCGACGTGCGCGGGACGACGGACGTCGACACGCAACGCGTCGAACGCGAACTGGGACAGGTGCTCGTCGACCGCGGCTTCACTGTCGACCTCGAGGACCCCGACCACGAACTCCGCGTCCTCTTTGCGACTGCCGGGCACGATGGGGTGTGTCTGGTCGGCTGGCTCGCAGTCGAGGTGCCCCGCGAGTTCACCGACCGACGGCCGACAGACCGCCCGTTCTTCCAGCCGGGCAGTATGGACCCGTCGCTGGCTCGCGCGCTGGCCAACGTCGCCGGCGCGCGGCCCGGCGCGCGGGTGCTCGACCCGATGTGTGGTACGGGCGGTATTCTCGTCGAGGCGGGCCTCGTCGGGAGCGATGTCGTCGGCATCGACGTACAGGGGAAGATGGTCGAGGGGAGCCGCGAGAACCTCGCCGCCGCGCTCGGGGACCGGTTCCACGTGGCCCGCGGCGACGCCCGCCGGCTGCCGCTTGCCGACGACAGCGTCGATGCTGTCGTCTTCGACGCTCCGTATGGCCGCCAGTCCCGTATCGAGGGGAACCTCGGTGGGCTCGTCCGCGATGCGCTCGCGGAGGCCTACCGGGTCGCCCCGCGGTGTGTGGTCGTCGGCGACCGCCCGTGGGCACAACCTGCAGGGGAGGCCGGCTGGACGACCGAGGCAGCCTTCGACCGTCGGGTTCACGCGTCGCTAACCCGCTACATTCTCGTGCTCCGCCGGTCCTGATACTGCCGGCTGTCCGTTCGTCACGATATTTAAGACTCCGGGGTGTCGCATCCGTTCACAGTGGGACAGCCAGCAGTATGAGCCAGGAAACGAAGAGCGGTTGTCCGGGGATGTTTACGAGAGCGCCCACTTCGGCGGTAACAGTTCCTTCTGACAGGTTTGACAGGCGACGAGACCGTCGTTTTCGTTACAGAGACGCCTGTTTCCGCAGAGATCGCAGATCCGTACTTCGCCGCGGGACGTGTACTCGTAATCGATACTTTTGGAATCGTGTCTCATCGCCAGTTCGGTGTTGGGCCGCCAGATGTATAACTCCCCAACCCGGAATTTTATTATCAAAGCTGTATATGCGATAAAGAAGTAGGATCATAACTAGAAGCCGGACAACAGCTGGTGAATCTTATGCTTTCGACTCCCTATTTTTAATATACCTGATTCGCACGCAGGACCAGTCGGTTCCTGGCAAGAAGCGGAAGTAACGGTGTCTCTGGCAGTTCCACCTGAAACGAAGCGCACGCGTGGCTGACGCACGTCATACGGGTTGTGATACTGCCACCTCTAACGACGTGCAAATATTCGCCCCATGGGGGGGGGCGACATTGCGCACGGGCGTATCGCCGGCAGTATGACTATTTCCTCAGAGCGGAGTTACGCGTCAAGCAATGCAAACAGCCGGTCCGGATCGCCTTCCATCCGCTCGACGAGCGCACGAACCTCCCCGCGCAGGTCGTCGTCGACGGTCAGGAGGACCATCCCCTCGCCGGGTTGGCCGTAGACGATCCCGGCTCCGTCGGGAGCGGCGAGTACAGCCGGGAGGGTCGCAAGGTCCTCCTCGCCGTCGACCCGGATCAGCGTCGACCCGGCGGCAAAGCCCTCGCACAGCGCCGTGAGCAACGACTCGGTCAACACGGCGGGCGGGTTCTCGACGTGGACGACGCGGTCGAAGCGGTCGTCGTCGATCCCCGCGGCCACCTCGTCGTCGACCGCCTCGCGCTCGGTGCGCTCGTCGACCAGCGCGACTGCCGGTGTCTCCCCCGCCGTGAGGACGTGGTAGGTGACGACGTCGCCGACGGTACAGAGCGGCCTCCCTGCGTTGGCGAGTAGCGCGTCTGTGTCGGTGTAAAGCGGCCCCAGCGTCTCTTTGAGCGCCGAGCGCAGCGACGCCTGGAGTTCGACGACGGCTGTCACGTCAGCGCACCTTCAGCGCGTAGGTCCCGGGTTCGGTGACTTCCATCTCCTCCGCGATGTCGCTTTCCTCGGGGTGGGCGATGACGACGTAGCCCGCCCAGTCCTCGGTCAGGGAGGTCGAGCCACAGGCCACACAGGCCTCTACTTCCTCGTTTTCCTGAATGCGGTGACACTCCCGACAGACGAGCCGGTCGGCCATCAGCTCTCACCCGCTTCCGCCTGCGCCTGGCGTTTCTCGCGCTCGGTCTCGAGCCAGCCGTGCTTGCCCAGGCCGACCTGCTTTGCGGTCAGGCCGATTTTCGAGTCCCGGGGGTTACGTTCGTCGATGCTCTTGGTCACGATGCGCGCCCGCACGGCGTCGCCGACACCCAGCGTCTGGTTGGACTC
>JAZKTU010000108.1:0-10995 GCA_036625385.1 Halovenus sp.
CAGCGAGGAGCGGGCGACTGCACAGGCCAGTGCCACGACGGGGCTCCCCCACGCCGAGGATTCGGTGACTGCGACGGTCCTTCGCGTGTTCGACGACGAGGGGACGGCCGAGAAAACGTCGGTCGAGCAGACGCCTGCAGGGAAGGTGCTCGTCGACGCGCTGCAGGAGACGGGGGTCGCCATCGAGACGGAGACCCGACACGGGGACCCGGAGGTCCAGATCGTCAACGTCGCCGAGGAGCGCGATGCGGACATGATTATCCTCGGCGGCCGAAAGCGCTCGCCGCTGGGCGCGCTCGTGTTCGGAAGCGTCAGCCAGAGCGTGATTCTGGACTCCGAACGGCCGGTCGCCGTGACCGGCAGCGCCGAGTGAACTCACTGCACGAGCGACTGGACGTACTGCGTGACGTGGTCGTCCATCCGGCGCTTGTAGCCGGCCTGCCGGGCCAGGCGGTCGAGTTCCCGGGCGGCGAGCGAGCCGTACTGTGCGGCCTTCTTGTCCCGGTTCGCAATCTCGACGGGGAGCGAGTGGCGTGCGGCCGCCCGGAGCGCGACCTTCCGCGTCTCGCCGTCGACGAGCAGGTCGCCGTCCAGTCGGAGCGCGGCGGCGACGACGCGGTCGTGTAACAGCGGCGTCACCGGCTCGACGCCGGCGGCCCGCAGCGCGAGCACGTCCCGCTCCAACTGGTCGGGGAGCGAGGCGATAACCTCACGCTGGGCCCCGCGGACGGTGTCGGCCTCGACACGGGGGTCCTCTGGAGCTTTGGCGACTTTGGCGTAGCCGCCGAACAGCTCGTCGGCCCCCTGGCCGAGCGCCAGCCGGTCGAAGCCGTCGGCGGCGACCTGTTCGGCAACGAGGTACAGCGGAAGCGCGATCTGGACCGCCATCGCGTTCGTCCGCCCGGTGGCGCGGGCGATTTCGGGAACGGCCCGCTCGATGGCGTCGTGTGTGAGTTCGACCACGCGGACCTCGGTTCCAAGCAGGTCGGCGGCCGACCGCGCCGCCTCGACGTCGTGGCTGTCCGGGAACCCGGCGACGTACAGCGGCGTATCGAGGCGTGCCGCGAGCAGCGCCGAGTCGACCCCGCCGGAGAACGCGATTGCCAGATCGTCTGTTTCTACGGCGTCGATGCTGGTCTCGACAGCGGCGCGGACCTGCTCGATTGCCGTTCCACGGGTCTCGAACGGGTCTGGCGACGGAAGCGACCAGTGCGTCCGGGCCCCACTCTCGTCGCGAACGGAGCCGGCGGGGAACGATACGGGGTCGGTGAGGGCTGTCGGGTCGTGGCTCCACTGCTCGGGGTCGAGCCGCCCCTCGTCAGGAACAGCACGCTCCACGAACAGCGGATACCGGCCGAGAACGTCGCGGACGAGCGTCCCGTCCAGTTCGCCCGCGAACCCGCCGGTGCCCGGGAGCGCGTCGCCGCTTTCGAGGGCGTCCGCGACGGCGTCCGCGTCGGCTCCCTGCATCACTGCAGGAGCTCCGCGATGCCGTTCTTGACGCGCCGTTTCGCCCCGCCGGCGGCCTGCCGGAAGCTAATCCGCCACGGCGTCCGTTTGCCCTCGACGGTGGTCTTGCCCTCGCGGATGGCGTCGAGAATCGCGTCGGCCGTCCGCTCGTCCGTGCCGACGTTCGTGACTGCCTGCCCGACCATCTCAGCGATGTGGGCGTCGCTGCCGGCGGTCATGGGCAGTCCGTGCCGGCGGGCGAACCGCTCGGCCTGCCGGTTCGACCGACCGGTCAGCAGCCGCGAGTTGTACACTTCGATGGCGTCGGCAGTCGCGAGTTCGGCCTTCGAGATGTGTTCTAACACGCCGTGGCGGGACTCCTGGAACGGGTGCGGGACGACTGCGAGCCCGCCCTGCTCGCGTATCCGGTCGAGCGTCTCGTCGAACGGGAGGTGGGGCGGGATGGCCTCCTGGATGCCCAGGGCGAGGACGTGTCCGGCGGCACACGTGACCTCCATCCCGGGGATACCGACGAGGCCGTGCTCCGGAGCGAGTTCGGCCGCTCGGAGGCTGGCGTCGATCTCGTCGTGGTCAGTCACGGCCAGCGCGTCCAGGCCGACCGCGCTGGCTTGCTCTAAGAGGAGCTCGACCGGGTCCCGGCCGTCGTACGACAGCGACGAGTGCGCGTGTAGCTCAACCGACTGCACAGGTGTCGATAGCGGGGGGCAGGGCAAAAACGCCCCGGTCCGCCCGCGTTCTCACAGAGAACAAACCGGCCGCCGTGTCCATGGCGGCCGAGTGCCCGAAGGAACGCCCATCTGTCCCACGAGACTGAGCGTGTGGTTCCCGACGACACGACCGTCAATCGACGGTCGCATATGTCAGTTACTGGTACGCGGGAATGAGTCGTCCCCCTCAGCTTGGCGGGGGTTAAAGTAGGGTTGGGAAGCTCGCGGTCAGTCGGCCGAGCTTTCGCCGGCCATCGAGTTCTCGCCGGTGTCGAACGGCGGCGACCCGTGGATCTCTGTCTCCTCCAAGTAACACTGCGGGTCCGGGGCGAACAGGTCGTCTTCCACGGTGAGCGCCCGGAGCCGGGACCCGCCGCGGCAGACCCCGGCGTAGCGGCAGTCGGCGCATTTCCCCGTGAGGTGCTCTTCGCGGTTGCGAAGCGCCGAAAGCAGCGGGTTCGACTCGTCCTCCCAGATGGCGCCGAACGAGCGGTCGCGGACGTTCCCCAGCGAGTATCCCTGCCAGAACTGCGTGAGGTGGACGTTGCCCTGGTAGTCCACGTCGGCGACGCGCTCGCCGGTCGGGTCCCCGCCGTTGACCTGCAGGTACTCGTACACCCGCCGGGCCTGTGCCTCGCCCATGTGCTCGCGGGCATACTCGACGAGATAGGCCGCGTCGGCGTAGTTGCCGACCAGCAGCGTCTCGATCTCCTCGCCGCGGTCGTGGTACTCGCGAGTCATGTCACAGACCCGCTTGACCGCCTGCCGGCGGTCCTCGGGTGTGAGGTCGGCGTCGACGATTTCGGTCCCGCGGCCGCCGTAGTCCAGGTGGTAGAAACAGAACCGGTCCACGCCAACGTCGGTCAGCAGGTCGACGACGCCCTCCAGGTCCGCGGCGTTGCGCTCGGTGATCGTGTACCGGAGTCCGGTCTTCAGCCCCGCGTCCAGGCAGTTCTCGATGCCCTGGACCGCGCCCTCGAACGCGCCGTCGACCCCGCGGAAGTCGTCGTTTCGCTCCGGCAGGCCGTCGACGGAGACGCCGGCGTATTTCAGCCCGGCGTCCTTGAGCGACTGTGCGCGCTCCTCGGTGATGAGTGTCCCGTTGGTCGAAAGCACCGGTCGGACGCCGACCTCGTTCGCGTAGGCGACCAGTTCTTCGAGGTCCTGCCGGACGAGCGGTTCGCCGCCGGAGAACAGCACCACCGGCGCGCCGTAGTCGGCCAGATCCTCGAGCAGCGCTTTCCCCTCCGCAGTCGAGAGTTCCCCGTCGGCGATTTCGGTGTCGGCGGCGGCGTAACAGTGGTCACAGTAGAGGTTGCACTGCTTGGTGACGTTCCAGACGACGACGGGCCGGCGCTGTTTCTCGTCGCGAATCTGGCGCTTGGTCGACTCGTCGGCCGCGTCGTACCGGAGGCCGTCCCCCTCGGCGTCGAGGTCACAGAGCAGTTTCGAGACCGAGATCATCGGTTCTCACCCCGGAGCGTCTCCGACTCCATCTCGTCGACGCTCATCGTGGCGTCGTCTCCCGTTTTCCCCGTCCCGAGCGTCGCGGCATCCGTCTGGTACCGGTGTGTCTCGTCGGCGGGACACAACCACAGTGTGACGGCGGTCCGCGCGAACAACGACGCTGCCTGCTCCCTGGCGATGTCGGCGGACGGCGCGCTGACACTACCGACGTGGGTGAGCGGGTCCGCAGTGTCTTCACGGACGAGCACCTCCCACTCGCGACTGGTTGCGCCGCGCGGGGCGTCTACCTCGTGGTCGAACTCTTCCATACCCCCCTGTTAGACTCCCCAAGAAAAACGGGACTAGCGCGTTCTCAGCTACTGGGAACCACAGTCGCAGCCGTTGAGACTGGCGTTCCCGATGCACGAGCATCGATTACGATTACCAATCCATATTTACAGTCTGAGGAGTTCAGAGCACCCCTCAGAATATTCGCTCAAAACCCTCGTTGAGCAGATTATCTCGGTTAGTATCGAGGTGAGCACACGACTCACTGATCTCCGCTTCCGAGAATGCGTATGTTTCATTCGTCTCGAGCTCGCAACAGCTCATACGACTACGACATCCGAACCGTCGAATTCGACGGTGACGTCGTCCCCTTCATTGACAGTGACACCAGAGGTGACGACTGCTTTGAACGTCTCTGAGAGGCCGCAGTCGAGGAAGACCGTCTTCGACCCTCTCTCAGATATGACCCGCTCTACGGTGCATTCGATACTGTTGATAGCCGTGCCATCAGACCGGTGTGATCGGGTCTGATTACGGCGACCGCCGTCCATTTTCGCGGTCTGTGTAATCGTTACGGATTCGGGGAGAATACCGATACAGACATCAGATTTCGGTACGCTATCGCCATCGAGAGTAGTGCGATCTGGTTTGACCCACGCGACACCAATATCCACGACTGTTCGGCCGGAGTCAGTCTCACGTATCTCACCGCCTATGAGATTCTCGATTCCCACGAAGTCAGCGACGAACTCGTTCCGTGGCGATTCAAGGATCTCCTCGTACCTGCCTTGCTGGAGTACAGTGCCACCTCGCATCACGACGACTGAGTCGGCGACGATTGACGCCTCGTTCTGGTCGTGTGTGACGTAGACACAGGGGATGTCGAGGTCGGCGAGTACGCGCCGGAGTTCGTACTTGAGACGCCGGCGGATGGGTTCGTCGAGTCCCGTCGTGGGCTCGTCGAGGAGTAACGCGTCGGGATCTGTAACGATCGCTCTGGCCACAGAGACGCGGCGTTTCTCGCCCCCTGAGAGCGTCTCCGGCGATCTATCGGCTTCGAGTAATCCATCGATCTCCAGAAGCTCACACAGGTCACGTATCTCGTCGTCGCTGATCGCAGCCCCGTACTCGATGTTCTCGCGCACGGAGAGATGGGGAAAGAGCGTCGGTCGCTGAAAGACCATGGCGATATTCCTCTGCTCGGGAGCGATAGCATCGAGCAGTCGGTCGTTCAGGAAGACCGTACCCGAGTCGGGCGTCTCGAAGCCGGAGATGACCTCTAAGAGTGTGGACTTCCCGCTCCCGCTGGGTCCGATAACGGCGGTAATCTCGTCTCCGAGTTCGATGTCGACGTCGAGGTCGAAGTTAGCGTACGCCTTCGTGACTCCCTGCAGACGAATCATTGTCGGACACCGATGCTCTTTCCGGAATAGCGGATCCCTACGACGACAGCCAGTCCGAGAGCCACCAGCACTGCGACAATCGGGAGCGTAGCGTAGACTCCTCTTGATATGAAAGTTACCCATATCTGCGTCGGCATCGTATGAGGATTGTACGCGGTCATCATCGTGGCACCAAACTCGCCGATCGAACGCGCGAATGTGAGGGCGATTCCCGCGAGTATGTGTCCGCTGGCGAGCGGTACCGAGACCCGGAAGAAAGTCTCAACAGGTCCCTTCCCCAGACTTCTCGAAGCCCTCTCGTACTCTTCGACGGAGTCGAAACCCGCACGTGACGTGATGACGACGAACGGTGACGCCACGAAGGTCTGTGCGAAGATGATACCGACGTATGAGTCTGTCAGAGTCACACCCAGTGAGTTGGCAACCTGTCCGACAGGTGTGAAGCTTCCGAACCCCGTGAGGAGCATCACACCGCCGACGACTGGCGGAAGCACGAGCGGAAGTATGACCAGAGAGTCAACGAGGAGTTTCCCTCTGAATTCGGACCGCGAGAGAAAGTAGGCGAGAGGCACTCCGAACACTGTGGCCAACGCTGTTGAGACAGGAGCCGTCGTGAGTGAGTATCTGGCCGCCGAAACGACCTCCGGGCGTGTAAAGTCAGCAACAGCGATTCCGCTCCCCTGTGCACCCACAAAGAAGGTCACGAACGGGTAGAGCAAATAGACGGCCAGAACAGCCCCGAGGAGACCAAAGACAGTGTAATCACCGTCGAAGACTGAGCTGAACCCCGTTCCAGTGCTTTTGATTTCGCTCGCCCGAGTCATGGAAGGGCACCCTCCGGTACATCCCCATTCGTTCTGGGGAATCTGTCGTCGACTACGAGACCGTTCTCGCTGAGGACATCCCGGTTCTGCAGGAGGTATCTGAGGAAACGTCGTCCGTTCTCAGGATGGTCGGCACTGGCAAGAACGGTCGCGTTGTACAGTACTGGAGTCCCCTCTATCGTTGAGCCCTCGTCGGTCGTATACGTTGCCTGGGCGTACTGATCTGCGTACGCTGGGTTCGAGAAATTGAGCTCATCAGGCAGCGAGATGAATGGGAGACCATGGTCAACGGCCATATTCTTGTAACAAACAGCAGCGGCCCGGTCTCCGGTCTCAATTCCTGCTAGAAGATGTGCTTCCTGTGGGTCGATTTCGAGTCGGTTGATGAGGTCCTGTGCCAGCCCGTCGACATCATAGTACTCCTCGGCGAGCTTGCACATCTGGACTGTCCGATACCCGAGCGGATCGAGATCCGGGTCGCTCATCGCTATCTCCGAATCCGCCTCACGCAACGCTCTGTACCACGGTGTCCCGTCTTCGAGCATCCGCCCGACCTGGGTGTCGGGATTGTACGTTACACCGACGGCGTTCGAGGCGAAGACGATATCCCACGTCGCGTAGTCGGGTTGGAGTTTCTCACGGAGTAGGTCAGCATCGGCACTCGCAACGACGTCCGGTGACTTCTGCCCTGATGTGATGAAACGCATCAGTGCGTTCGAGCCGTGGAATTCCCCCTGAAAAGCTATGCCGGTCTCCGCCTCGAACGACTCCCCCATCTTGTTTCCGAGAACTATCGAGAGACTTCCGGCCGAGAGTACGTCGATTTTGTCGCTACTGTTACTACTGCTACAGCCAGCAATCCCGAAGAGGCTCGTCGTCCCTACTGTCGTGAGGAACCGTCTTCGGCCGATACTAGATCCCTTGTTCGTCACGACCTGATAGAGTAGTAGTTGAGAAAAAAGCTTATCTCAAACACTATTGTTTGACCGATATGGTCTCTGTGGACTCGACGATGCTGACTGACCGGCAAGTAGAGGTACTTGAGCTCCGAGAGCGGGGATTCACACAGCAGGAGGTGGCCGAGCAGTTCGACACAACCGGTTCAAACGTCAGCGCTATCGAACGAGCCGCTGAACAGAACGTTGCGAAGGCCCGCCGGACACTAGAACTCGTCCGGACGATTCGGTCCCCGGTTCAGTTCTCTGTCTCTCCGGGCACGAAGTTCGATGACCTGGTCGCCAAGGTGTACTCACGGGGAGACGAGGCTGGCATCAAGATCGCGTACTGCCGCCCTGAGCTCTACACACACCTCTACGGGGTTCTGGAAGAGTGCACGGAACAGAACGAACTGAAGGCAGAAGTCGATATCGGGATCAGCAACGAGGGCGAGGTGAGAGTCTTTTCCGAGGAACTCTGAGAGTGGCTCCTTTCCGCAGTTCCTAGCGCGTCCGTTCCCCCCGCACAACACACGGTGATGTACCGCGTCCTTCTCGGTCGTTCGACAGCACGCACTGCCCAGCCGAGACGAGTCCGTGGCTGGCCGACCACACCATCACAGATCGAATATTTCCGAAACGTATTTGTGCCATACCGCATTTTATCGATATGTATGAAGAAGACGAGCGTCGTCACCACCGGAGCCAGACGGCGGACAGCGAAACCGACCGCTGCCGACAACTCGACGTATCGGACCACCGAAAACACCGAATTTGGGGGTGAAGAATGAACATCACCGTCTACGGGCCGGAGGGATGTCGCAACTGTACACAGCTCAAAGAGACGACCGAGGCGATCGTCGAGCGTCACGATTTCGATGCAGACGTAACGAAAGATACCGATATGGCGAAACTGGCACGAAAGGGCGTCATGTCGACGCCGGGCTTCGAAATCGACGACGAGATGGTCTTCAGCGGTTCGACGCCGTCGGAAGACGAACTCGAAGAGATACTCGCAGAGCGGGTCTGACCCGGAATGGTCTTCGACCAGTTCGCAACCTACGTCGTCGAGGCACTCGGGCTGAGCGGAGCCCTCAGAGCAGCGGTTCACTTCTGGGTGTACGACACGCTGAAGATCCTGGCGATCCTCACCGCTGTCATCTTCGGGGTCACCTATCTCCGGACGTACTTCCCGCCGGAGAAGATCCGGGACTACCTCGACGGCAAGACTGCCGTTACAGGCTACGCACTGGCCGCCCTGCTGGGGATCGTCTCGCCGTTCTGTTCCTGTTCGACGATCCCGATCTTCCTCGGGATGGTCGGGGCAGGCATCCCCTTCGGCATCACGATCACGTTCCTCGCTGTCTCGCCGATGATCAACGAGGCTGCCCTCGTCGTGTTGCCGGGCGTCGTCGGCTTCGAGTTGACCGCACTGTATGCGTTCAGCGGGATCACCGTTGGAATGACCAGTGGCTACACGCTCAACCGCCTCGGCTTCGACCGCTACGTCGATGACTTCGAGTTCGGTGATTCGGGGGTCGACCTCGACGAACCGACCAGACGCGAACGGCTCGAAGACGCCTACGCCGAGGCCAGAGAGATCATCCTCGAAATCGTTCCCTACGTACTCATCGGCGTCGGCGTCGGGGCGCTCATCCACGGATACCTCCCGGAAGAACTGGTCCAGACCTACCTCTCGGGACCGTGGGGCGTCTTCGGTGCGGTCGCCGTCGGCGTCCCGATGTACACCGACATCCTCGGGGTGATTCCTGTCGTCGAATCGCTGATCGGCAAGGGACTCCCGATCGGGACCGGCCTCGCGTTCATGATGTCGGTCGCCGCGCTCTCGCTTCCGCAGTTCATGATCCTGAAGAAGGTGATGCAAAAGGAGCTGATCGCGGCCTACGCGGCGACGCTGGCCCTTGGCATCCTCCTGATCGGACTGCTTTTCAACGTGGTCCTCTGACCTGCCCGACCACCGCCGCTCACTGTTTCGCAACCGCAACCGAACGCTTTTGACTCGGACCGAACAATACCGATTCGAACCGCCGACACGGAAGCACAACCATGACTGACTCCGTACCGGAATCGACACGCCAGACCCTCGAACGCCTCTACGAGGACCCCGAAACCCGGTTGACCTCGCTGTTCGATATCGCCGCGGACGACGAACAGGTCGACGCTCAGGTGACGGTGTTCAAGGCCCTGGCAAACGAGTACCGGGTCCGGATCCTCGACGCGCTGCGCGACGGCGAGATGTGTGCCTGCGAGCTCCAGGTCGTCCTCGATGCTCCGCAATCGACCGTCGCGAGCCACCTCCGACAGCTTACCGACGCCGGCATGGTCAAGAAACGCCGGCAGGGCAAGTGGACCTACTATCGGATCGGTGATACGGCCGTCCTCCAGCTGCTCGATATTGCCGACGCCCTCGACTGAACCACTACCGACGACGGAGCACCGAGCGGCGTCTAAGAGGGGACAGGGGCATTTCCCAGTTCGCTGGAACCGCTTGCTAGTGTTATATTGGCCGCCCGAGTACGGCAAACTGAGACCAATGACTGGGGACACGAAATCCGGGCACGGGAACTCGACGCGGGACCTGTACGTCGTCTTCGAAGTCGTCCTGTCCCGGAAAAACGAGTGTCCCCTCGGCGGCTTCGACGGCGAGATCGAAGATATCAGGCAACAGTTCGCCAGTGACGACTGTCACACCGATACGACGGTGCGCACGAGCGACTGTGACTGCCAACCGGGGAGTTCGTGCACAGAGGTCGTCCACACGACGAGTCCCGTCGAGGAGTCCTGTCCCTGTGCCGTCTTCGGCGAGTTCGGCTGTGTCCCGGAACTGACCGACGTCGTCGACGGACGGATGGTCTTCGAGACGTACCTGCCGGACCGCAACCGGTTGTCGGAACTCGTCGACACGCTGAAAACGGTCACGGACAAGCTCCGGCTCCGACAACTGAAGCGCATCGAAAACGGGACCGCAGAGCGCAGCAGACACACCGCCACACTCGACCTCTTCGAGGTCACGGCGAAACAGCGGGAAGCGGTCACGAAGGCGGTTGCGGCGGGGTACTACGAAACGCCACAGGAGACGTCGCTCGGGGAACTCGCGGCCGACCTCGACATCTCGAAGTCCGCCCTCACGCAACGACTCAACAGCGTCGAGTCGAAACTCGCCACTGCTGCGTTCGCCGAGGCGAGCGGCAACGGATAGACCGCCGTAGTTAATCCGTGGTGCCGCGATGTGTCAGTATGAGCCGCTTAGTCGAACTAGACGCAATGGGACCGAGGAAGCTCGACGAATCGGACCTCGACTCGGAGAAGGGGGACATCGCCGTCTGTCAGTGTGGCCTCTCGGAGAACTTCCCGTTCTGTGACGGCTCACATCGCGCGACGCGAACGGAAGCGGAGGGCGTCCGTTATCGATACGTCGAAACAGAAGACGACGTGTGCCGTCGGGAGGTCGAGGACGTCGTGTACGCGGCGGCGGAGTCGGAAGGGAGCGGCGCGGAATCCGAGTAGCAAAGGCCGGTGTCGAACGCGGGTCCCACAGGCGCCCGGTTACTCGACGATAGTGAGTCCTCCCTTCGAGATGCCGGCCGATGTGTAGCGACACGGACACGGCCCAGCGGTCGACCTGTGCCATGGCTCCGCCGAGACTACAGACCGCGTAGGGACAGTTCACACTGTACGGGACGCCGTCACTGTTCGGCCCGCTCGTCTCGGAAGGGGATGTATATCGTTAGGGAGTTTTTCAGTTCCGGAGAACGTTGGCACCCTCTTTTGATTCTACCCCGAAATTTCGAGGTATGACGGACGAACCCGACGACGCGACCGAACTGCCTGCAACTGCAAGCGAAATCGCCGAGACGTATCCCGACGTGTGGGACGCGTACACCGACCTCGGGAAGGCCTG
>JAZKTU010000007.1:0-40036 GCA_036625385.1 Halovenus sp.
GATCTCGATGGCCTTGTACGCCCTGTCCCGGTTACGCGCCAGGAACCGAACGACCCGTTCGGCGTTCGTTTCCCGCTTTTCCGGGTCGTGTGACTCGAATTCGTCGATACTGATAGGCATACTCTACTAGTCGAACGCGATCAGTTATAAATGTATGTCTGTATGGTTGTACGCGTATACGCGTGTAGACGGTTTCGCTCGGTGGCCCCGGCAGTCGTCGCTCGGAACGTATTTAGTCCCGCCCGTGTCGGCTGGCCAAAGAGGCTCCCGGGCCGGCGCTTCTTGCTGTTCGAACCACACCCGACAGCACTCTCTGCTGAACTACACGCTACCAAACCGGGGCGGCAAACAATTTTAAATCTGTGTGTACAATGTACATACAACCGGTGAGTTTGTCATGGGAAGTACCAGGGTTAATTTCCGCCTTCCGGAGGAGTTGATCGAGAGGGCGGACGTAGCAGCCGAGGTACGCGAGAAAAACAGGACCGAAATCGTCAAAGAGGCACTCAAAGAGTACCTGGCGGATATCGAGGACGACGAAACGTTCCAGGAAGCGGTCGTCGAACTCTACCTCGACGATCGGATCGGTTTCGACGTCCTGAAAGCGTTCATCGGCAGGCAGGACGCCGAATCAGTCAAAGTCTCGAAAGCCATTTTGGATCAGGGCGAGGATCTGGCCGACACCCTCGCAGAACTGTAGCGGCCGTAGAATATGATCGTCGCAGATACGAGCGCCCTCGTTTCCATCGCCTCGATCGATCTTCTCGACACCCTTCTCACAGAGTTCGACGTCCACACGACGGAGGTAGTGGTCGAAGAACTCGAAGAGACCGGCGAGTACGACGACACCCACGGAGACGCCGCAGAAACCGTCCTCGACTATTCGACTCGAATAACTGTCCACCGAGTAGACGGCACGTTTACTTCCTCCCGCGTCGATCCAGGGGAGGGAAGTTGTGCACTTCTCACTAAACCATTAGAGGCAGCGTTTCTGATCACCGACGATCTCAGGGCCCTCTCCGAACTCCAAACCGTCGCAGACGCACAGGTAGCAATCTCACCTATCGTCCTGAAAGCACTCGTCAAAAGAAACGTCCTCGAACAGGACGAGGCTCTGGAGAAACTGGATCGACTGGCTGAACAACGGGACTGGCTCGGCGCCCCAATCTACCGGCGAGCCAGGGGCCTCTTCTGATTCGATTCTACGTTGGATCACACTTCGTTCCGAGTATTACGACGTGTTCTCGTCGAGCGGTGCTTCCTCTACTTTATCCACCAGATTCATCACTTGTTCGTAACGTGTCTATCGAACCCTGCAGTAGTGTGAACGCACACTACAACTTCTCAGGTGCCGTCTCCTGCGCCCATCTATGGATACTGAGAGCGTCGACGCCGAGAGCAGGGTGTCGGGGGATCAGGCGAACATCCCCGCCCACATCCGCCGGGAGCTGGATATCGACGACGGCGACACGCTCCGCTGGCACGTCGAGGAGAACGGCACGCTCCGTGTCCGGGTCCTGAACAGCGGGGCACGTTCAGTGACTTCGACGGCTACGATGGTGACCAGGCGACGGCGGTCGAGAGCGAACACGACGACGCTCTTCCCATCCTTCGAGGTATCGACACTGCGGACCTCCCGGTAGTGGTTATCCTCGATTACGCGCTCGCGGAGACATTGAACGGGCTGACGACACACGCCAGTCACGACGCCGCGACGGACTTTCTCGAGCGGGTGGAAGAGAACGCCCGGTTCCATATCGACTCCCTGACGACGGATACGTTCGCCACGGCGAAAGCACTCTTTCGGCAATACGAACGGTTCTCGTTCGTCGACGCCTGTATCGTCGCATACACGCAAGCGGAGGGGCTCGGGGACCTCTACGCGTTCGACGACGACTTCGATACCGTCGCGGAGGTCCACCGACTCGACACCGCGACGCACCCTTACCGGCCGGAGTGACCCGCACCCTGCGTCCTGTGGATCGATTCCATGACACCGCGAGCATCCAGTCTCTTTCACCACCGGGATTCGCTCCGTGCAGCGGTTGCTCGCTTCACCCGCAATGACCAAGTCTTTCCCGGGCGTTCCAACAGGAGCAGGCAACAGGGTGACGCGCGGTTTCCGACTGCTTGCGCGGCGGAGCCGGGAGAGCCAGGCGAGCGAGGAGACCCGACCGGACAAAAGATGGCGGCGAACCCCAGATTTTTACTCGGCCTGGCAATACCTTGGGCATGGACAGGCTCAAGGAGTCGCTGCGGGATGCACCCATCGTCGAGAAGGAGGGCTACCACTACTTCGTGCATCCGGTCAGCGACGGCGTGCCGATGCTCCGACCGGAGTTGCTCCGGGAGATCGTTATCCGGATCATCCGGAAGGCGGACCTCGACCGGATCGACAAGATCGTCGCGCCCGAGGCGATGGGTATCCACATCTCCACCGCCGTCTCGCTGATGACCGACATCCCCCTCGTGGTCGTGCGCAAACGGGGCTACGGGCTCGAGGGCGAGGTCTCCATCTCGAAGGTGACCGGCTACGCCGAAACCGAGATGTACATCAACGACATCCAGGAGGGCGACCGGCTGCTCGTCCTCGACGACGTGCTCTCGACGGGCGGGACGCTGCGCGCGCTCCTGACAGCGCTCGACGACATCGGCGCGGAGGTCGCGGACACCATCGCCGTCATCAAGAAAGTCGGCGGCGAGAACCAGATCGCGGGCACGCCCTACGAGCCAAAGACACTCATCAACGTCGACGTCGTCGACGGCGAGGTGGTCGTCGTCGACGAGGAAGGGGATGGCTGATGGCTGACCGACTCGACGGGCTGGTCTCCTCGCTCCACGACCACCTCGCGGCGACCGAGGAACAACCCCTTGCGGAGGAGGCAAACCGCCTGCTTGGCGAAGCCCAGGCCCTCGCAGCCGACGCCGAGGCTGCCGACCTCGATGCCGAGACGACCAAAGAGCGCGTCGACGACATCCTCGACCTCCTCACCGAGGTCGACGGGACCGGCCACGAGGAAGCCGACAAACACGTCGCGGCTGCCCGACGGGCGGCGGAGCGAGCCCTCGATCAGTAGCGGTCCCGTCTTTCGACCCGTCGCCGACGCGTCCCGATTCGTCGTCCCGCACGGCCGCCCTGCGTCGCCGGCCGCGCTCGCTCTACGCATTGTCGTGATTCTTCACCGCCACGTTACAACAGTCCACACTGCCGGCGATACGCCCGTGCGCAATTTCGACCCCCAGTGAGGTCGAATATCTGCGCGCGGGTAGAGACGTCAGCATCAGCCGTGTCAGAACACGAGACTTCGATACTCCGGCGGCGCTGCCGATACTAGTCACACCAGTCCGTATCAGGACGTGTCTAGCGGGCGGTTGGCGATCCGCTCCCGGAGCGAGCCGAGGTCCGCGCCGTCGCCAGCCGCCTCGATGACCGCCGCGACCTCCGTCCGCGAAATCTTCACGCCGCCCGTCGATATGACGTCCCCGGGGCGGGCGGCAAGTTCCCGCAGCGTCGCGACGGCGAGCAGGAACGGGATCGCCCAGGCCGAAAGCGAGTTGCCCCGGTCTGTCGGCATCGCCTCGAGCCACGCCTGCGCGCCGTCGAGGTTGTCCTCGGCCCGCTCGACGATGTCGCGGATGGCCGGCGCGAACGCCCCCGCCCGCGTCGGGTCGCCGATGTCAGCCACCACGAGGCCGTGTCGGTCGAGCAGTTCCTGGGGAAGGTAGACGTTGTTTTCCGTTTCGTAATCGACGGCAACGTCCTTTGCGACGTTGACGAGTTGCAACAGCAGGGCGAACGACCACCCGCTCGCGTAGAGGCGGTTACGCGACGTCTCTGACTCGCCCTGTGCGACGAGACCGGTGACCAGGCGGCCGACTGTCCCGGCCGCGTACCAGCAGTACTCCGACAGCTCCTCGGTCGTCCGCACGCGCAGGCCGCCAACCGCCTCGTACCGGCGGACAAACATCGCCATCCCCGCTACCAGATCCCGCACCGCCGGCCGGACGGTCGAGCGAGTGGCAGCCGGCGACCCACGGAAGCACCGGACGACCCGCGGCGTGTTCGCTACGAGGCGCCAGTCGTGCCCACCCTCGTCCGGCCGCCACTCCGCCGCGTCCCGGGTGAACGCCTCGACAGAGGTCGCGTCCGCCGGGTCGAGCGCACGACCGTAGCTATCCAGCAGGGAGGCCTGCGCTGCCGGCGGGATGTGCTGGGCGTCCTCGATGGTGTCCGCGACCCGACAGAGCAGGTACCCCAGACAGATCTCGCGTGCCATCGGCTCCTCGAGTTCGGACACGGTTATCGCGAACGTCCGGGAGACGTCCTGCACCACATCGTAACACCAGGCGAGGTCTTCCTGCACGGCGATATCGGGGACCATCTAAGCGTCTCCGTATCGGGGATGCGTAAGTATAAAATACAGTATCTTCGGATGGGTCCGGACCGTGGCCGGGATCGCATAACGGCTGTGACACTCGGCGGTTGCGGCGTATGCGGGCCCCGTTCACTCGCCCGGGACGACGCCGACGGTCAGGAGTGTCCCGTGCTCGCGGTAGCGTTCGACCATCGCCTCGCGGGTCTCCCACTCCTCCGTCGGGAACGCGTCGGCGGGTGGGATCTCGGTCTCGCGGTCGGGGATCTTGTCCTGTCCGGCCACGACAAGTCCGGCCTCCCGGAAGGCCTCGCGGTACGTCCGGGCGCTCCAGCGCGTCATCTCCACGTCGATGCGCTCCTGCCAGCCGTGGCTGTGGACGCTCTCCTCGAAGTAGTTCACCGCACAGTAGAAGGTCCCGCCCGACCGGAGGGCGCGCCGCAACTCGGCGAGCGTCTCCCGGGGGTCCCGGGCGTAGTAAAACGCCTCCATCGAAAACGCGTGGTCGAGTGAATCGGTGGTGAAAGGGAGGCTGTCGAAGTCGCCGCGGACGTACCCGATCGCCGGGTCGTCGGTGTACGACCGGGCGTTCCGGAGCATCTCCGACGAGGCGTCGAGGCCGTAGCCACGTCCGATACCCGCGGTCTCCCGGAGCGCCCGGAGGACGTAGCCCGACCCCGTCCCCAGGTCGAGTACCGTCTCGCCAGTCTCGACCGGCATCCGGGCGAGCGCATGCTTCGCCGTGTGCCAGTGGCGCTTTTCCATGCCGCGGTCCTTGCCGCGTTCGGCCCACTCGTCGAACTCGTTGCGAACACTCATAGTCGGGTCTGGGGGTGTGGCAGCCTAAACCGCTTCGCCCCGGTGTCCCGGCAGGCGACTCAGCCCGCAAGCGCCCGGAACGGACGCAGGGGCAGGAAGACGTACTCCTCGTGTGGGTCGTAGTTGATGAATGCGAGGCTATTGCTCATCACCGAGACGCTCGAGGCGGCCATCGCGAGGCCGGCGATGGCGGGGTTCAGCAGGCCCAGCGAGGCGACGGGGATGAGCGTGGCGTTGTACGCGAGCGCCCAGAACAGGTTCTGGTACACTTTGGTGATGGTAGCGTCGGCGACGTTCAGCGCCTTCAGCACGTCCGCGGGGTCGTCCCGCATCAGCGTCACGTCCGCGCTCTCGAGGGCCACGTCGGTTCCGCTGCCGACCGCCGCCCCGACGCTCGCGGTCGTCAACGCCGGCGCGTCGTTGATGCCGTCCCCGACCATCATCGCCCGCGTGCCGTCGGCCTGGATGGCGTCGATCGCGTCGGCTTTATCTTCGGGCAATACCTCGGCGCGGACGTTGTCGGGGTCGATCCCGACCGTCTCGGCCACTGCCCGGGCGGTCCGGGCGTTGTCGCCGGTCAGCATGACGACCTCGAACCCGCGCTCTCGAAGCGTCCTGACCGTCCGTTTCGCGCTCTCGCGGACCCGGTCGGCTGTCGCCAGCACGCCCGCGACACGGCCGTCGACAGCAACCAGCATCGCCGTCTTCCCCTCTGCCTCCAGGCGTTCGAGCGTCGCCGCTGCCGGGTCGACGTCGATGTCGGCGTCCCGCAGGAGCTTCCGGTTGCCGACCAACACGTCCCTGCCGTCGACCGTCGCACGGACGCCGTGGCCGGGGACGTTCTCGAAGCTGTCGGGTTCGGCAGGGTCGGCGCCGCGCTCGCGGGCCCCCTCGACGATCGACCGGGCAATCGGGTGTTCGCTCCCTCGCTCGGCGCTTGCCGCCGCGGTGAGCACGTCCATGTCTTCCTGTTCCCGTGCGGTCACCGCGCCGCCGTCGGCTTCGATATCGTCGAACGCGCTCGCGGGGACGACGTCTGTCAGTTCCATCTCGCCGTGGGTAAGCGTCCCCGTCTTGTCGAAAACGACGGTGTCGATCCCGCGGGCCTGCTCGAGCACGTCACCGCCCTTGAACAGGACGCCGTTTCGCGCGCTGATAGTCGACCCGACCATCGTCGCGGCGGGCGTCGCGAGCCCCAGCGCACAGGGACAGGCGATGAGCAGGGCACTCGCGAGTACCACCATCGAGAACTCGACCACCGGGATGCCGCCGGCGAGAGCGACTTCGGGGCCGCCGCCGACAGGTGTCCACAGCGGTAGCCACTCGACGAACCCGCTCAACTGCCCCGGGAAGACGAACCACAGCACCGCCCAGAGGACAGCGTTGGCGATGACGGCGGGGACGAACACCGCCGAGACCCTGTCGACGAGCCGCTGGACGTCGGGCTGGCGGCTCTGTGCTTCCTTGACCCGCTCGACGATCTGCTGGATGGCGGTCTCAGACCCAACCTTCGTCGCCTCGACCAGCAACACGCCGTTCTCGTTGATCGTCGAACCGATGACTTCGTCGCCCTCGCCTTTCTCGACCGGGACCGACTCGCCAGTGACCATCGACTCGTCGACCGCACTCTGTCCGTCGACGACGACACCGTCAGTCGGAATCTGTTCGCCGGGTCTGACTTTCATTACGTCCCCGACTTCGACCTCGTCGAGGGGGACGGTTCGCTCCTCGCCCCGGACTGACCCGTCTTCCCACTCCACGAGTGTCGCCTCCTCGGCTTCCATCTCCAGGAGTTCCTGCAGTGCGTCGCCGGCACGGGCCTTCGACCGCGCTTCCAGCCAGTTACCGACGGTGATGAACCACAGGATGAACGCGACGGCCTCGAAGTAGAGCCCGCCATCAGGAATCAACCCGACGACTGCAGCGGTACTGTAGACGTAGCCGGCGCTTGCCCCGACGGCCACCAGCGTGTCCATGTTGGCCTGCCGGTTGTTCACGAACGCGCGGTACGCACCGCGGAGAAACTCCAGCCCGAGTGTCCCCATCATGACCGTCGCGAGGATGAACTCCACGTATCCGAAGGGAACGCCCAGTACGGCCTCGGGAACGAGGTCGACCGGCAGGAGCATCTCGAGCATCACCGGGACGAAGGGGAGTGTCAACAGGCCGCCAGCGACGACGAGGCGGCGCTGCTTGCCGAGTTCCCGCTCGATCGCCCGCTCGCGGTCTCCGTCGCCTTCGGACCTGACGGGATCGTAACCCGCCGACTCGATGGCGTCGTAGATGTCCTCGAACGCGATGTCGGCGGGGTTGTACGTCACGACGACCTCGTCGCTCGCGAAGTTCGCATCCGCCGAGAGGACGCCCGGGACGTCCCCCAGCGAATCCTCGATCGCCTCCGCACAGGTCGCACACGACATGCCCATCACCGACACAGTGCGGGAGGCGCGCTCTGGTTCGTAGCCGGCCCCTTCGATCGCCCCGTAGATGTCCGACAGCGACACCTCGGCTGTGTCGTATGTGACGACCCCCTCGTCGCTGGCGAAGTTGGCACTCATCTCGGCCACGCCGTCGAGTCCCTCGACTGCCTCCTCGATAGTCCCCGAACAGGTCGCACACGACATCCCCGATATCTCGAGTCGCTGTGTTCGGTCTGTCATCTGATAGCTGTACATACGGGATTCGTATTTAACCGGTTTCCCACTTGGAACGGAAAGCTGAATCCCTCCCTCACTTCGGAATCCAAAGCCACTGCCGTGTCGTTGCGCCTCACCCGCGGTAAACGGCAGCGAAGAGGCCGAGCACGAACCCGACGACGCCGAGGCCGACGGCAACGGCAGTCCACTCCGCTGGCCCGGAGACGCCCGACAGTCCGGTCCCGCGACGGAGTAGTTGGTCGGCCACGACGAGCACCGCGGAGCCGACGATGACGTACCGGAGGTACCGGCGGATGCGGGCGACTGTCTCGAGGTCGATGGCCGAGTCCTCGATGATACCCTCGCCCTCGGGACCGTCCTCGTCGAACAGGAGTTGCCACCCGACTCGGCCGATGGCAGTGCGTTTGCCGACCCGCGCGAAACCTGAGATGGCGACCAGGCCGGCCGTCGCGACCATCCCACTGTCCCACCAGACGTCCGCCGCGCGGGTCGGGTTGCGAAGCGTGACCAGTACCGCCGCCGTCAGGACGACGACCGGCACGGAAACTAGAAACCACAGCGCGAGCAGCAAACCGGTCAGCCCGCCGGGGTCGAACAGCAACTGGACCGCGATGATGACCAGTCCCGCGCTCAGCAGCTTCTGTAGACGGCTTCTGACGCGCGCGAACGCCGTCCCCTGCCCCCACCGGTCGAGTATCGGCTGGGCGGTCTCCTGGACCGCCGACCGGCGGAGGTTGTCCTGGTTGTCGACAAGCGGCCCCGGCCCGTTCTCCTCCTCCTCGCGGTCGAAGGGAGCGTACCGGTCGCGCTCGTCGTTCTGCCTGCCCTTTGGCCGTTGCACACCCGGTACTCTGGGCCTGGAGCCGCATAGTGTTGCTGGAACGGGACGATCCCGTGAGCGCAGGCCCACACTGGCGACAAAATCTGGGATGCGCAGCCGGACCCGGGGATTCCGGTGTCGAAAACCGACAAAACCGTTTTCCCGGGCGGTGAGACAGTCTCTGTATGTCCCGACTTACTCGTGGTCACAGTCCCGGGGGGCGCTGGGTCCTGGCGTACGCCGTCGTTCCCCTCACCGCCGCGGGTGCCGCGTCTGTGCTCGCGTTCGTCGACCCGTTCCGTGTCACTCTGTGGCCGGTCCGTCCAGTCGGGACCCTCCTGACCGCTGCCGGGGTCGCACTGGGCGCGTGGACGGCAGCCACCTTCCGCCGGATGGGCGAGACGCTCTCGCCGGTCGCCGACCCCAGGCAACTCGTCACTGCCGGCCCCCTCGCGTACACGCGGAATCCGCTGTACCTCGCCGTCGTCACCGCGTGTCTCGGCATCGCCGGACTCGCCGGGTCGCCCGTTGCCCTGGGCTATGCAGCAGCCCTCTGGCTTGCCTACCACGTGGTCGTCGTCACCGTCGAGGAGCCGAAACTCCGCGAGGCCTTCGGGGGAGCGTTCGATCGATACTGCGAGCGGGTCCCGCGGTGGTTGCCACACCCCCGGTAGCTGCCGACCTGGCAGTCACTCCACAGTTCCTCGAAGAAGGTCCGGGTGCGGGAATTGAACCCACGTCTTGGCCACCACAAGGCCAAAGGATACCACTACCCCAACCCGGACACGCAACTGGACGTTGGCCGCTTGTCCAAAAATACGTTTCGACTCGGGGGCCGCACTCGCCGTGCGGGCGACACCAACGCCGGTACGGAGCCCCGTGCGAGACGTGACCGCGCCGTTTTTGTCGCTCCCTCCCCTTGTTTCCGACAGTCGTGGCTATCACCGACAAAATATACATCAAGAACCACCGACAGCTGGTTTCCCAGCTCGATACCTCCTTCCCGAAGGGGGCGTTCAAGGGTGCCACGATGGACATCCTCTACCAGGGGGAAGGGCTCGCGAAACTCGACGACGCGACCCGCGACCGGGTGCTCGAGTTCGCGGAGGACTTTCTCGACTGTGACTGCGAGGCCAACCCGCACTGTGGCTGCCCGGAACGGAAGTTCGTCGGCTACCTGCTCGAATTGCGCGAACAGGGGCTGGGCCCCGACGCTATCGTCGACGTGATGGGCGATGAGTACATGCTTTACGCCTACCCTGGAGACGTTCTCTCCTTCCTTGACCAGTCCGTCCGGACGCTTGAGGCCGCCGAGACGCTCGCGGACGTGGACGGCCAGCCCGAGGCCGCAGACCGCGTCCGAAAACTCCGTGAAAACCTCGTTCGCTGAGTCCCGGTTCTCCGGTCGGGTAGCCGTCTCCCTGTCGTCCATGGACCCGGTCGCTTCGCCGGGCATCGAGAGGAAGACGACCCGCAGATGCCAGAATCCGAGCAACCGGACGGCTGGACCGACCCACGGTTCGAGGTGCAACTCGTCGGTCTGCTCGTATGCGACCCGCTGGCTCAGCCGGACGGGTGGCTTCGGAAAGACGGCGGCGACGGTGCCGGCGAGCGCGAGCACGGCGCTCACGAGCGGTGCCTCCTCCCGGCCCCGACGGGCAGCCAGACAGTCCTAAGCCCTTCGAGGCGCGCGAGGGCAACTCTCACGCTGTCAGCAGAAACTGTGGCTGTGCAGGCCCGAGCGAAACCGGCAATCAGAACGAGCTATCGTCGAAGCTACCGCCGATGCGGTACGGTGACTCCTCCTCGTCCGCGTCGTCGAGATCCTCGAGCTGGACGACATCGTCCTGGTCCACTTCGTCGAGTTCCTGGCGGAGCTTCGTCACGTAGCGTTTGTGCTCCTCGAGCTGTTCGCGCAGGTGTTCGGCCTCGAGTTCGAGGCGCTCGTGCTCGCGGACGAAACTCTTCGGTACCTCGACTTTCGGCGGGAAGCTCTCGCTGGTTCCCGAGCCCGAGGACTCGCTGACCTCGTGTTCCGGGACGACCTCTATCTGGCCATCGTGGGCAACGAGCATGTCCACGTAGTCCCGAAAGACGGCAGACAACGAGATATCGCGCTCCTCCGCGATGTCGCGCAGTGTCTCGAATTTCTCCTGGCTTACGCGAAAGGAGATCGTCTTGTTCTTGTTGCCCATTGCTACCACACAGTAGCGTGTTCCTCGTATTTAACCGTTTGTCAGACACGCGTCCGTCGGGCCGGTTGTAACCGGACAGCGACAGTCCACTCCGCCGTCCAGTTGACGACCGACGCGCGCGGGACCGGCTACCGTTCCAGCGGGTACCCCTGCTCGCGGGCTCGCTCCTCGACCGTTCCGGGGTCGACGTGCTCAACCGTTCGGTCGGCTCCGGCCAGCCACAACACGGCAGCGGCAATGGGGACGACGAGGTCACGGAGGTCACGTCGGTCGAGTTTGTCGAGTGTATCGGCGTGGGTGTGCCCCCACCCGCGCTCGCCGGACCCGGTCATGGTGTGGACCATCGTCCCCGGAACGCCCTGCCTGACGAACGGCCAGTGGTCGCTGTGGGGCTCCACGTCGTCAGCTACCTCGATCGGAACGTCGAGTTCCGCCGCAGCCGCCCGGAAGGCATCCCCGAGCGCGGTGAATCCGTGTGTCGCAACCCCGAGATCACGGGAGCCGCCGATCGCGTCGAGGTTGACGACTGCCCTGATGTTCTCCAGGGAGCGCTCGCTGGCCATGTGGCTCGACCCGCGCAGGCCGATCTCCTCCGCACCGAATGTAACAAAACGGACACTGATATCCAGCTGCTCGGCGGCCTGTGCGAGCAGACGGGCGGTTTCCACCACCAGCGCACAGCCGGTTCCGTTGTCCTTTGCTCCCTCGGCGATGTCGTGTGCGTCGTGATGGGCCGTCACCAGCAACTCCTCGTCGGTGGTCGGGCCGAGTGCGCCCGAGACGTTCACCGACGTCGTCTCGCCGGTCTGGCAGGCGACCGATAGCGTTCCTGACAGTTCGCCGCGCTCCCGGTGTCGCACGAGCCGCCTCCCGAATTCTCGCGAGACCCCGATCGCCGGAATCGGTCCCGGTCCGGCGTCGTCGCCGACGCCGCCTGTCGGCGGGAGACATCCTTCCCGATGGCTCCGGAATACGAACCCGGCTGCACCACCCTCGACCGCAGCCCGGTACTTCTCCCGGCGGTGGAGCCACCGGTCGTAGTCCGCGGGCGTGCCGCTCCGGGCCAGGACGAGCGCGCCGGTCACGTCGACGGTATCGAACTCGGCGGGCGTTCCGTACCCCACGTCGACGACTTCACCTGTTGCCCTGCCCGGGGGGGACCCGGGGAGCGCGATGACCTGGTGTGACTTGTCGTACTGCCGGTCCTGTTGGTGGACGGCCAGCGAGGAGTCGCCGCGGCTCCACTCCGGAACCGCGAACCTCTCCTGTGCAATCTCCCGTAACCCGGCGCGCTCGAACCGTTCGGCGACGATACCCGCAGCCGCTGTCTCTCCCTCGTGTCCGGCCATCCGCGGAGCGGCGTCGACGAGGTCGGTCAGTGTCGCCCAGGCGACCGAGTTCCGGGTGATGTCGCCGACCAGTTCCGTTGGAAGCTCTGCCATGCCCCCCTTTCGGGCCGGGAGTCGTAAGTCCTTCCGCTACCTGCCGGCCTGTGTGGGCGGTGCGGTCCGTGTATCGGTTTCGGGATCGCGGTCGCACCTGCATTCCCGGTGTCCGGATCGCCGGGTGCCGCCGGTCGGGATCAGTCGGCGCTTGCCTCTGTGGTCTCGTCCTCGAGACTCTCGAGCGCTTCGATGGTCGCGCGCCGGTAGTTCTCGACCGGTTGGTCGTACTGTTGCTTTGCCATCTGGACGTACTCGTCGGGGCTTTCGCTCTCGAAGGCAGCGATGCGGTCGATCGTCCGCTCTGCGGTCTCGACGACCCAGCGGTCACGGGTCGCCTCGCCGACGACCGAGATAGCCTCGGGCCGGACCGAGACGTTCACTTCGCCGTCGTCCGTCTCGTAGGTCCGGGGCTTTCCGACGACCGCGACGTACTCGGGTGGCTCCAGCTTACGCAGCATCGAGGCGGCGTCGGGCTGGTACTGGCCGGCATACATGTAAAACCGGTCGCCGTTCGGGTCGACGACCCTTCCCTGCCAGTACTCCGAGTCCTCACCGATATCCTCTGTTTCGGTGAGGGTTCCGACGAGGAAGACCCGGTTTGCCTTCTGCCCTGTCGGCAAGAGCGAGAAGTTGGGCGCGCGCTCGTCGTCGCTTTCCTTGAACGTGTACGTGGCGTCGTTGAACTCGCGCGCGAAGACGCGTAGTGCGACTTCGCGGGTCGGGGTACTCGCCATCTATATCGACCTCGCTTTGATAAGGGCCGCTTCAGGGTCGGCTGGTTCACGCTGCCCGGTCACCTCGTCGGCCAGGACGTACCGGCCGTAGGTCGGCCCGACGACGTGGTAGTACCTGCCGAGGATTCGCTCGCGCATCTCGTCGGCGACGACGGACGTATCGAGCGCGTCCATCGCCATCTCCTGGGCCTCCTCGAGGTCGATCCCCGTCAGTTCGGCTGTCGTCTCGCGGTCGAAGATGACCTCGTAGACGTCCATCCCGTCGTCGATGACGCCCTTGATGCGGAGGTCGAACTCGCCGTCGACCTCCCCGTGTTCGGAACACCGCCCGTTCTGGAGCACCCGGGTACACTCCTCCTCCGGACAGCGCTTGATGAGCCCGGACCCGGACTGGATGTCGACGAGCGCTCCCTCGACCTCGGCGGATTCGTCGCCGACCTCGACATCCTCGTCCAGTTCGGTTATCCCGGTCGTCCGGTTGAGTTTGACCGAGAACCGGCCCTGGTACTCGTCGGTCACGACGTTGCGCAGGTCGTACACTGCGCCCTCTTCGAGCGAGGGGAGGTCGGATTTCGACCACTTCGTAAACTTGATCGTGCCGGTTTCGTCGCCAAGCAGACCGACCTGGGCGACCGCGTCGCTCTGGGCGTCCCAGAGTTCGACGACCTTGGCCGTGATGTCCACCCACTCCTCGGGGCTGTCGATGTCGGCGATATCGACGCGCTCGTTGCCGCCACCGCCGCCGAGATCGTCGCGTTCCATGCCGGCCTCGTCAAGGTACGTGTTGATGACGCTCCGGCGGGCCTCCGTCGTCGGCACCTTGTACTCCTCGACGAGCGTCCTGAGGCGCTCCTCGACGTCCTCGACGGAAATGTCGAGGCGCTCCTCGAACTGTTCGTGTATCTCTGCTGCAGGGGTACGCAAATCTGTCTCACTCATTGGCGTTCACTGTCTCCGCATTGTTTGCTGTGGGAGACATACGGGAGTTGGTTCCTGATGGTATTTAAACTTCCGTCACCGGGGTGAAAGTGGTCGTCAGGCGACGGCGACGGGATTTTGTGCCTGCCGCTTCTACCGGGCGTATGGGAGACGGGGACCGGCTTACACGGTTCGTCCGGACGAAACTCCGGAGTGCGGGCCGCCAGTACGAGCAGGCTCGCCGCGCCTTCGGCGAGGGACGGACTGAGACGCTTGCGGAGCTTCCCACTACCGGGGGGAAGGCACGCATCGTCTGTCGCCGCCACGCGGAGAAACGTGCCGTGACGCTCGACAGCGAGGCGCGTCCGGACTGCTTCGAGGCTGGCCACCCAGACTGCGAGGGCTGTGTCGAGGATATTCGCGACGGTTGTATCGAGACGTGGGAGTAGCGACCGCACTGTGAAACCCACGACAAGCTACCCCCAAAGCGATGCACCCGCCGGCACGCTTCTGGCTCGTCGTCCTCTCGTTGCCTGCGGGAGTCGGGGCGCTCGGCTACTTCTTTTTCGTTCTCGTCCCGGCTACTGCTGTCTTCAGTGACGACCCGACGGTTCGGCCCGTCGCCGGTGATGTGGCACAACAGTTGTAGGCATCCCGCCCCTCGGCCCCGGTATGACGGAGGAACCGAGTCCGGGCACCCCCGGGGACGTGTCGGACGCGGACGCAAGCGGGACAGAAAAGGGCGAGCGTGCCGAGTCGGAGGACGTGCTGTCGGCACTCGGCGAGCGCGAGGGCTGGCGGGTCGAAGGGAACGCCGCACGCGTCCACTACAGCGGTGCGACCGACCGGTACAGCATCGAGTTCTACGAACCGAGCAGATGTACGCTCTACTGGAAGGTCCCCCCAGAGGAGAGCGGCGAGACGGCGGTTCCGGTCGGCCGGTCGACCGTCCCGACCCCGCTGCGCGAGCGCATCAGGGCGGACCTCGCAGCCGCGGGCATCGACCCGGACGTCGAACAGCGAACGCTCTGAACGACCTCCCTCAGAACGAGCCGCGGTAAGGGAAATTCGAGGCGAGTAATCAGCCTGATATAACGTGCGATGTTCTGTGGGACTCGCGTTAATTGTCGACCCAGGGTGGGGATTGATACTCGCCCTCTTTCACACTGTCTGGCCACAGGCCGACTTGTTGTGGCTCGCCATTTACCGTTTGCCACTGTATGTATGGCGGGACGTAGGTATCGTTATAGCCATAGTATGGGTCGTGTGGATACTCGTGATCTCTTTCTCGGTAGTTGATATCTCCAGTTACGCGGCTGTACCATTTTGAAAGAATTCGCCACCCCGGGGTAGCGAATATCTGTACGCACGTACAGCCGACCGTGTCAGAAGCAGTTCCAGAGGCGCCGTTTCTGGAGGGCTGAAATACCGATATTATCGGGTTTTGGGCCCTGAATAGGCGGTTTTCCGTCACGGGTATTAAGTGTCTGTAGCCCCTTTCATTATGTATGAAGGTCCCCGCACAGACAGCGGCAGGTAGCCCGACCGAATCGGTTGAGTACGAGAGTGTCGACCGTCGCGTTCTCGTCGTCGGAGCGGGTGCTGCAGGGGCGCGGGCAGCAATCGAACTCGTCGAGCAAGGCGTCGATCCCGACGACCTGCTGGTCATCGGGAAGCGGGGTCACGGCGACGCACACACCACGTGGGCGCGCGGCGGAATCAACGGTGCACTGGGAACCCACGACCCCGAGGACGACTGGACCGTCCACGCCGCGGACACGCTGAACGAAGGCCACCACATCAACGACCCGTCGAAAGTCGAGACGGTGACCCGGCGGATGCCGGCCCTCCTCCGGGAACTCGACGAGTGGGGGATGGAGTTCAGCCGAACCGATGCCGGCGACATCGACCAGCGGTACTTCGGTGCACAGTCGTTCAGACGGACAGCCTTCGCCGGCGATTACACCGGTGAATCCCTGCTGCAGGCCCTCGTGGAGCGTGCGCAGGCACTCGGGATTCCGTACCGGGAGAACGTCATCGTCTCGCGGCTAGTCACCGACGACCAGCGCGTACTCGGGGCAGTCGGGACGGACCTCGACACTGGCGAGTTCGTGGTTTTCGAGACGGAGGCAGTCGTGCTGGCTGCCGGCGGCTACACCAGTCTGTACCGCCGTCACTCCTCGCGCGACGACGAGAACACTGGCGACGGCCCGGCGCTTGCCTACCAGGCCGGCGTGGAACTGATGGACGCAGAGTTCGTCCAGTTCCACCCGACGGGGATGGTCGGTCGCCGCTACGGCGAGGAGTGGGACGGCCGCCTGGTTACCGAAGCCGTCCGGGGCGAGGGCGGACGCCTCTACAACGCCGAGGGCGAGCGGTTCATGGAGCGATACTCCCCGGACCAGATGGAACTCGATGCCAGGGACGTCGTTGCCCGTGCCATCGCGAAGGAGATCGCGGAGGGGAGAGGAACTGAAAACGGCGGTGTCTTTCTCGACATCTCGCACCGTGACCGGTCGTTCATCGAGGAGCGACTCCCGCGGATGGCCGAGCGCTTCGACGAACTCGGTGTCGACATGGCGACCGAGCCGGTGGAGGTCGCGCCGACGGCCCACTACGGCATGGGGGGTGTCGTGACCGACGACGTCGGCGAGACGTCGGTCGACGGGCTGTACGCGATCGGCGAGACGATGGCGGGTGTCCACGGCGCGAACCGCCTCGGTGGCAACTCCCTGGCCGAGACGATCGCCTACGGCGAAGCGACCGGCGAGGCACTCGGGGAGCGGTTGCTCCACGGCGACTCGCCCGCCGACACTCGCGACCGGTTGCTCGACCGGGCAGAGATACAAATCGCCGACCTCGCTGCCCTCGCCGATAGCGACGGGACTCACGACCCCGAGGATCTGCTCGACGAGTTGCGCGCGCTTTTGTGGGACCACGCGGGCATCCTGCGGGACGAAGACTCCCTTACTGCAGGGCTGGCCGCCCTCGACCGGATCCGGACGGACGCCGCGGACATCGCAGTCGGGGACCGGACGAGCCGTTCCTTCGAGTTCGCGCTCGACCTCGGCTTCGGGCTGATCGTTGCCGAGGCCATCCTGCGGGGCGCGCTCGAACGGACAGAATCACGCGGTGCCCACGCCCGCACCGACTACCCCGAGGAGGACCCCGACTGGCGGCGAAACATCGTCTACGCACACGACAGCGTCGGCGCGATGGACCTGTCGACGGAACCGGTCGACAGCCCCAGAGTGGCGGTTCAGGAGGCACTGGACGCGGGATACGAACTCGACTACCACCAGCTCGAATAAGCGCTACCGGCGCCTCGACCACCCCCTTTACCAGCGCGCAGGGAGACCCTCCGCCCGCACGGCACCACAGCCACTCATACGGACTGCTGTGGGAGCCGTATGGAAAATACTCACAACAGTCCGTATCACTCACCGTACTCGTAGAAGCCCCGCCCGGATTTCTTGCCGAGGTCGCCGGCCTCGACCTTGCGCTTGAGGAGATAGGCCGGCTTGTAGCGGTCGCCGAGTTCCTCGTGGAGCGTTTCGGACGCGTCGAGGACCACGTCCAGGCCGATGTGGTCGGCGAGTTCCAGCGGACCCATCGGGACGTTCGTCCCGAGTTTCATCCCGCGGTCGATATCAGTCTTCGTCGCGACACCCTCGTCGTAGGCACGGATGCCTTCGTTGATCCAGGGCATCAGGATGCGGTTCGAGACAAACCCCGGCTTGTCGTCGGCTTCCCAGGTCGTCTTGCCCAGGGAGGCGGCGAACTCGTGGGCGAACTCGACCGTCGCGTCGGCAGTTTTCTCGCCGGCGATGACCTCGACTCCGTCCATCCTCGGGACGGGATTCATGAAGTGCAGGCCGACGACCCGCGCCGGTCGCCCGGTCGCGCTCGCGATACTCGTAATCGAAAGGGTGCTCGTGTTCGTCGCCAGTACGGTGTCGTCTTCCGTCGCGTCGTCGAGGTCGGTAAAGACCTCCTGCTTGATATCGAGGTCCTCGACGACAGCTTCGACGACGATGTCGGCAGTCGCGAGGTTGGCTACCACTGTGGTCCCCCGAACGCGGTCGAGCGCTTCCCCGGCAGTTTGCTCGCTCAGTTCGTCGCGCGCAACCTGCTCGCCGAGCCTGTACTCGATGCTATCGAGGGCGTCGTCGACGAGCGTCTGCTCGATATCCTGGAGGACGACGTCGTAGCCCTCGACCGCCGCAACCTGTGCGATACCGCTCCCCATCGTGCCTGCCCCGACGACGCCGACGGTATCGATATCTGCTACGCTGGGCATGTGTGCCCCATCGGCAGGGAGGGCAGTAAGTCTGCCGGGGCGGGAACGTGGAGGCAGTGGCGGACGCGGCCATCCGGTCAAAAGAATTTAGTCCGCACTGTCCGCACCTGGGAGTAGAGATGCAACCCTTCGATGACTCACCGCTCACCCGGGATGGCAAGGTGCTCATCCTCGCGTACGACCACGGCCTGGAACACGGTCCCGTCGACTTCGAGGACGTTCCCGAGAGCGCGGACCCCGATCACGTGTTCGACGTCGCAAGACATGACGCCGTGACGAGTCTCGCCGTCCAGAAAGGTATCGCCGAAGCGTACTATCCCTCCTACGAGGACGACGTGAACCTGCTCGCGAAGCTCAACGGGACCTCGAACCTCTGGATGGGCGAACCCGATTCGGCTGTCAACTGGTCGGTCGACTACGCCGCCGAACTCGGCGCCGACGCCGTCGGTTTCACACTCTATGGTGGCTCGAACAAGGAGGTCGAGATGGCCGAGGAGTTCCGGGAGGCCCACGAGGCTGCCCGGGAGCACGACCTCCCCGTCGTGATGTGGTCCTACCCCCGCGGGCAGGGGCTGAAAAACGACAAGAAGGCGGGCGTCATCGCCTACGCGGCCCGCCAGGCGCTCGAGCTCGGGGCCGACGTGGCGAAAGTCAAGTACCCGGGCAGCAAGGCGGCGATGGAGGAAGTCGTCCGGATGGCAGGGCGGACGAAAGTCATCATGTCCGGCGGCTCGAAGCGCAGCGACCGGGAGTTCCTCGCGAGTGTCGAGGCGGTCATCGACGCCGGCGGCGCCGGGCTTGCCGTCGGCCGGAACATCTTCCAGCGCGAACACCCCGAGCGTATCCTCGACGCCCTCGAACACGTCATCTACGAAGAAGAGAGCGTCGACACGGCGCTCGCCGCGACAGAATCACATGAGTGAATCAGTCGAGGCCATCTTCCGGACGGTCGCTGAGATGGCAAGCGACGTTCGTGGGGTGCTCGGGAAGCGACGCTCCTACATGGACGAGGAGAACCCGACCGGCGACCGCCAGCTGGCCGCCGACGTCTACGCCGACGAGTTGCTGGAGGAGCGCCTTCTCGCGCTCGATGCAGTGAGTTCGTACGCCAGCGAGGAACGGGACGGTGTCGTCGACGACACGGGTCGGTACCACATCGTCTGTGACCCGCTCGATGGGTCCTCGAACCTCCAGTCCAACAACAGCATGGGAACCATCGTCGGCGTTTACAGCTCCCGCCCGCCGGCTACGGGAGAGGAACTGGTCGCTGCAAGCTACGTTCTCTATGGTCCGATACTGACGATGGTCACAGCCCACGACGGGACCGTGACCGAGTATCTCATCGAGAACCGCTCCCGGACGGAACTGACGGCGGACCTCGAGATTCCCGAGGATCCGACGGTGTACGGTTTCGGCGGTCGCGCCCCGGACTGGACCGACAAGTTCAGCAGCTACGTCGCGTCCATCGAGGACGACAGGCTGAAACTCCGGTACAGCGGCGCGATGGTCGGCGACGTCACCCAGGTCCTGATCTACGGCGGTATCTTCGGGTATCCGATGCTCGTGGACGCCCCCGAAGGCAAGCTACGCCTCCAGTTCGAGGGCCAGCCCATCGCGTACATCGTCGAATCGGCTGGCGGCGCGTCCTCGGACGGGACACAGTCGCTCCTCGAGACCCGTCCGGAGCAGGTCCACGACCGGTCACCGCTGTTTGTCGGCAACGAGGACCTCATCGCGGAACTCGAAGCGTCACTGTGACATCTCGCACGGCCGGACCGCTCCCCGAACGTGGCAGACGAGACAAACGGTTTTACCGACTCCGGGCGATGCGTCGAGCATGAAGCTCCGCATCGCTGCGGACGCAAGTTCCGACGAGGCAGCCGCGATCGCCGCTGCTGTCGCAGAACACACTGGCGAACCGGTCGAGGTGTTTCTCGGCGACAGCGACGAACCCGTCGCGACGGGCGACCCACCCGGTGACGCGGGCCGGCCTGCCGGGACGGATGACCGCCCTTCGACCGCGGCGGGCGAGCAGCCATCGGCGACTCGGTCCGCAGCGTCGGACCACCCGGCAGACGGATCGATGGGACCCACGGAACGCGAGCGGGAGCTACGGGAGGCGATCGCCGACATCGAACAGGGCGGCCCCGAGAAGTACCGCGAACGCCTCGAGGAGCAGGGAAAGCTGTTCGTGCGAGACCGGCTCGAACTCTTCTTTGGCAAGGACGGGCTCGCGTTCGAGGACGGTCGCTTCGCGAACGAGGACGCCGAGGAGCGCCTCCCTGCGGACGGACTCATCGTCGGCGCGGGGGAGTTCGAGGGCCGCAGCGTCCACGCGATGGCCAACGACTTCACCGTCAAGGCCGGGAGCATGGCAGAGAAGGGGGTCGAGAAGTTTCTCCAGATGCAACACCGGGCGTTGAAAACCGGCCGACCCGTCCTCTATCTGATGGATTCGTCGGGCGGCCGCATCGACCAGCAACGCGGCTTTTTCGCCAACCGCGAGGGGATCGGGAAGTACTACTACAACCACTCGCTGCTTTCCGGGTCCGTCCCACAGATCTGTGTCCTCTACGGTCCGTGTATCGCCGGCGCGGCCTATACCCCGGTCTTTGCCGACTTCACCATTATGGTCGAGGGGATGTCCGCGATGGCGATCGCGAGCCCCCGGATGGTGGAGATGGTCACCGGCGAGGACATCGAGCTCGCGGAACTGGGCGGTCCGAGAGTCCACACCCGCCACTCCGGGAGCGCGGACCTCGTCGCCGAGGACGAACACCACGCCCGCGACCTCGTCGCCCAGCTCGTGTCGTATCTCCCGGACAGTGCGGCCGACGACCCGCCAGAGAAGGCGGGGACAGCGCCCGCACGACCGCCCGACGGGCTCGACAGCGTCATCCCCGAGGAACCGAACCGCGGGTACGACATGCACCGGGTCGTCGAGCGGGTTGTCGACGCGGACTCGTTTTTCGAGCTCCAGCCCGAATTCGGCGCCGAGATACTGACCGGTTTCGCCCGTATCGACGGCCGGACGGTCGGCGTCGTCGCCAACCAGCCCGCAAAGCGCGCGGGAGCTATCTTCCCCGACGCTGCCGAGAAGGCCGCCGGCTTCGTCTGGAAGTGTGACGCGTTCAATATCCCGTTGCTCTACCTCACGGACACGCCGGGGTTTATGGCCGGCTCGCAGGTCGAGAAGGAGGGCATTCTCGAACAGGGCAAGAAGATGATCTACGCGACCTCCGCGGCGACAGTGCCCAAGCAGTGTGTCGTCGTCCGGAAGGCATACGGTGCGGGCATCTACGCGATGTCCGGGCCGGCCTACGACCCCGAGTCGACCATCGCGTTGCCCTCCGGGGAGATTGCGATCATGGGGCCGGAAGCAGCGATCAACGCTGTGTACGCGAACAAACTCGCGGACATCGAGGACGACGCCGAGCGCGCGGAACGGGAGCAGGAACTCCGCGAGGAGTATCGCGAGGATATCGACGCCCGGCGGATGGCGAGCGAGATGGTCATCGACGACGTGATCCCCCCGAGCGAGTTGCGCGCCCAGCTCGAGGCCCGCTTTCGCTTCTACGAGGACGTCGAGAAACAGCGCCCGGAGAAGAAACACGGGACTGTCATCTGACTCCGGCTGTGTCGGTACGGGGAATCGACCAAACTTTCTCCACGGAGGGCGACCTACGGCGCCCGTGGACGAACACACGCGGGATCCCACGGTAGGCCCACCGACCGCGGGCAACCCGGCGGGCTGGAACCCGGATACCGGGGAATGGGAACATGGAACCCTTCGGCGGGCGGTGATACACGGCGTCCGTCTCTACAACTCCGGCGCCTTCCACGAATCGCATGACTGTTTCGAGGTGGAGTGGTATAACTACGGGAGCGGAACCACCGAAAGCGCCTTCCTCCACGGGATGGTGCAGGTCGCGGCGGGCGCGTACAAGCACTTCGACTTCGAGGACAGCGAGGCGCGTAGCGCCTCGAGCAGCCGGACGCAGTCCGGCGACGACGATGGTATGCGGAGCCTGTTCAAGACGGCATTACAATATCTCCACGGCGTCCCGAACGACTGCTACGGGGTCGACGTTCTCGGCGTGAGAACCACGCTCACGAACGCGGTCGACGAACCAGCCGTGTTAGATGGATGGCAAATCGAACTGGACGGGGAGCGACCGGAAGCAGGACCCCGGGATTACGCGTATGTCGACAGTCTCGAATGAGCCCTTCCGGGTGTCGGTTCGTCCTGTTTGCGCGTACGTCACTCCGACGGCAGCCCGCTCGTACCGGATGCTGGACGAATCGCCCGGGAGACTCGACCCCGCTTGCAGCACTGGAACGGACAGTTCCCGGCGTTCGGGGTCCTTCTCTCAGCACTGGGACTATCCGACCCGGTCGCCGGTCCGCCAGGCGCCGATGGCGTCCCGGAGCAGGCCGGTATCGATCTCGTCACTGCGCCAGTCGTCGATGGCGTCCCGGAGTCCCTCCGTGTCGACGACCCCCTCCTCGTTGGCGTAGCGTGCGAGCCCCTGCGCCCCCGAGACCTCCATGGACATGGAGTACCACGCCGCCTCGCGGTCGGTACTGAACACCTCGACGTAGTGGGTTCCACCCTCCTGCACCCGGTAAGAGAACGACTCGTTGTCGGTGAAGGAGAGTTCCGTCCAGGCGACCTCCTCGTCGGGGCCGTACAGCCGGAGGTCGACGTCGGCTTCGGCGTGGTCGAACCGTGTCGAGACGTTCAGGCGGTCGCCAGCCCCGGCCTCGACGGCGTAGAAGTCGGTGTCACCCTCGGCGAGGCGCAGCTCGTAACGCTCGAACGGCGTGGCGACCACGGCGGCAGACGAGAGGCCGTCGTTGTACTCGAACTCGTCGTTGGGCGGGAGTTCGTCGCCGGTGGCCGTCACCGACAGCGAGTAGTCCGTCGCAGTTTCGCTCAGCCCGAACACCAGCACGTAGAACTCTCCGGGGATCGACGCCTGTAAGGATGCGCTCTCGTTGTCGTCGACGGAGACGCTGCTCTCGACCACGTCGCGGTTCGGGTCGTACAGCAGCAGGTCGACGTCGCCCTGGTTGTGGTCGAACGTCACCGAGACGTCGAGACGGTCGCCGGGCTCGAGTTGGACCGCGTAGATGTCGAAGTCTTCGACGTCGGTCTGGAGGCCATCGCGGTCGAACGGGGGCGCGATTTCGGTCGCCGTGTCGAAGTCGTCGTTCGGCTCGAACTCGTCGCTCTGGGTGTCGCCGTCCCAGTCGACGTCCGCCGCCCCCGCCACGCCACCCCCGGCAACCGCCAGGCTCGCCGCCAGCGCGAGACAGACGACCAGCGTGCGCGCCGTCGTCCCGGGAGTCAGTCCGTCCGTGACCGACCGGACGGCAGCGAGTAGCCAGTCACTCCGAGTCATCGATACTGATCCCCTTGTTCCGCGTGAACCCGTTGTCGAACGTGCCGAAGGCGTCGAACTCCTGGTGGACCGCCTGCCAGGTGTCGAACCCCTCGTAGAATCGCTCCAGTTGCCCGCGGCCGACGTGGTTCGTCTTGCCCATGTGGGGACGGGCGAACTCCAGTTCGTCAGGTTTGCCACCGACCATCTCGTAGAGACGGTCCTCAACTGCTTTGAGTGCAGAATTCGCGTGCTCTAGCATCTCTCCCTGGTCGATCACCGTCTCTGGGACTAACTTGCCCACTCGCCTATTGATCTCGTAATACGGCCGCACCATGAACGGGACTTCGATCTTCGCGACGGGGACTGGCCGGTCATCCTCCCCGAGGTATTCCGGAGAGAGTGCATGAGGGCCCCGGCTGACGAACCGAACCCCCATCGGGATGTTGTAAGTGTAGTCGTTCTTCTTGACGACATCGAAGACGGCCTCGACAGCTTCGACGACCTGGTCGGCGGGGACCGCTATCTCCGTCGAGATGGCAGTTGGGGGTGCCTCGGGCTCGTTTTTCGGGGTCGGATCGTCCTCCCGTTTCCGCCTGAGCGCGACGTAGGAGGCCGCCATCATCGAGGTCGGGTCGTTGACCTCGGCACTCTCGAATGGGCCTGGGACCTCCTCCTCGAACGGAAAGTTGTTCTGACTGACCGCCCACCTGTTGTTCACACCGGCCGGGTACCCGCCCGGTGGCGAGTCCGTCGGGTGAAACCCACCTTTGATAGCGTTTCGGAAGTTCCTGACGAGTTTCTGGAACGGCCGATCCGCCCGCTCGGGTGGCCAATCCGCGTCCCACCAGTTCGGTTTTCCGGGCCACTCCTCGAACGTCTTCGACCCGCCGTCCGCCGACGCATACCTCATCGGCTCTCTGTGTGAAACGAGCAAACAGCGGGGATCGTCAGTATCCGTCGCTTCGATCTGGGCGAGATTCACGAGGAAGTGGAAGTGTCTCGCCCCGGTGGGGGTGATGTCGCTCAGGGTGTTCCAATTGGGCACTCCCGGCCTGGGCGGGACTGCGTCGTAGAACGCCTTGCTGTAGTCCGGCCGCCCACGCCACACGTCGATATCGTTCTTGAAATCCTCCCACTTACCCGTGATGTTGTGCTCGTGGAGGATGTACCTGTTCCGTACTTCGATGGTGTACGAGTACGCGACCCCCATACACCCGTAGCCGACGACCACTGAGTGGAAGACGTCGTCGTTCTGGATCAGAGTCCGCCCGTGGTCCCCGACGTCGTCCTCGAACGCCGAGCGGTCGGTGATGCCATCCTCGGGTTCGATACGGTACTTCCTGACGAGCGGTTTCCCCTCCTGGGCGGGGGACTCCCTGACCGCCATGAGTTCGACCGACTTCACCGTGTCCGCGAGTGAACCGAGGCGGGAACCGGTTCCGTGGGTGGAGGTGTTGATGGCACCGGCGAGGGTCTGTCCGTCGAACGAGCCCATGTTGAGAAGTGCCTTCTCCTTATCAAACAGCAGATCCCGGTTCAGGTATTTGATCGTCGCCCCAGCTTCGACGCGAAACAGATTGTCCGGATCGATGGAGAGGTTACTTTGATCTTTGCGCCACTGGAGCGGTTGCTCGCTGATGAGTCCGCCGAGGCCGGGCTTTGGTCGTATGGCGTTGTTGTTCGCCTTCGAGTAGTTCGAGAGCTTGATGAAGTTGAGATCCGGGGCTGCTACTTCGGAGTGTGAGTGGCCGGACCCCACGGCACGGATCTGCTTTTCCATCTGAGCGCTCCATATGATGGCTTCGCGCAGGTCCTCCTCGTTGTAGACCTCGAACTCGGTGAGGTCGTCCGAGCTGTGGTCGCCGACCCAGTTCCACCAGGAGTCGTTTTCCGTCTCCTCGTTCTCGTAGCTGTGGTAGGCGATATCCTGTGACGTGATGAGTTCCCGCAGGGCGAAGGGCGGTTCGTTTCGGGAGTTCTTGTTGTGGGAGACGTCCAGCAGTCCCTCGTCTTTCGCAACTTCGGTAATCTCGATGGGGTTCCCGTAAATTGTGGACGTGCCTTCCGCGATGTCCCGCACCGAGACGCTCTCGGTGGCACGGACTGGGATGGGACTCGATCCGCTTACTGCGGCCCCGGACAGGTCGTTCGTCCCATCGTCCGCCGTCGCGGGCGTGGGCTCCCCGGGCGGAGGTGTCGGACTGGCTTTGGCGGATCCGGCGACCAACATCTTCAGCGCATCGACGCGGGAATAGCCCTCGATCGTTGCACCCAGCAACAGCGCTTTCAGGAGGTCGCGCCTGCTCGACAGCGCGCGCTCGGCCGCCCCGCCGTCGCCAGGATCCGTCACGGTACCCACGACTCCGCGAGTCCCCGGGTCGATCCGTTGCGATATCGCTGCGAGCACCGCCGATGCCTTCGAGTTCGGCGACGTCGACGCCGAACGACCGGCAAATCGTACTGCGCGCACCCGACACCGTTCCCGTCGCACGCCACCGTCACCACCTCTCCCTCCCGCCGTCTCCATCCTGGCGGGCGCCCCGACGGCCTGGCTGTAGCACGTGAACAACCACTACTATTCTGTCGCTGTATTTGACGGCTATTATATAAGTATTGGTATTGACATGGTGTTTTCGAGGGGACGAGCGGATGTGAGTAAGATTTTTACTCGTTGGCAGTCGTTCACGAAAGAAGTCACATGCAGATCGAAATCGACATTCCGGAGAAGTACGCGGACAAACTGACCGAGATCGAGGAGGTCGACCCGTCGGTCCGGGAACAGATAGAGATCGAAGTGTTGCCAGAGGTGCTCAGACTCATCGCCGACACCCACAGACAACTCGAGGAACAGCGGTCCGCGCAACTCGGCGACGACCCCCGCGAGTGAGAGTCACCGGTCGGGCGAGTTTCCCCGGTGGTCGTTCCCGGTCGCCCGGGGGCGCTCGCGCGAGGCGGCTTCAGAACGTGTCGGTGCTCCCTGCTGCCTTGAGTTCGCCGCGGTTCGTGATCAACAGGAGGTTCTCCGGTGACTCTCCGGACTCCGCGTTCGCGTCCCGGATCATGAGCCCGTCGGGGTGGGCAACGACCGACCAGGTCGGCCCGAAGTTCGAGCCGTTGAACCCCCGGAGACGGAGTTCGCCCGCGCCGTCGTCCGTGGCGCGCAGTTCCAGCAGCGAGTTGCCGTCCTCGCCGCGAACCGACACCTCGCCGTCGACGCCGTTACGGTCCTCGTCGAGTTCGCCGCGCCCAAGGTCGAGGGTCGCCTCCGGGCCATCGAAGTGCATCCGGGGCCGGTTGGCCGCCTCGACGCCGGAGTCGTCGTCAGATTTGCCCTGAATGTGGACGTGGATGTCGTCAGCGTCGGCTCCTTCGGATTTCACGATGGCTTCGCCGTCGGAGAGTCTGAGAACCGCGTCGTCGGCGAGCAACTCGCAGGTCGTGTTCCCCTCGAAGTCCTCGACTGCCAGGAGACCACCCCTTCCGGTGGCCGCGCCATCGACGATCGGAACCCCGCGGGGCACATCGAGGACCGCGAACGCCCCACTGTCGGTTGCGTTCACGATCTTCGTCGCCGGATTGTCGCCCGAGAGGACTGTCACCGCGGAATCGGTCGCGCCGTCGGCATCGAGTTCGGCGTAGGGCTCTCCTTCCCTGGCATTTTGCATCGTCAGGCTGCCGGAACCGCCCTTCGCGGAGAGCGAGGACAGCGTCTCAGACCCCTGCGTAAATCGCAGTTCCCCGGCGTCCTGCGGGCCATCGCTGCCCACAGTGAGCGACGGGATGTGGGGATCGATCCCGACGAGAGGGTCGCCGTCCGCTCCGTCGGCCAGATGCACGTCCCCGATCGCTCTCGTTCGGTCCTTCTCGACGTAGAACTCAGCCTCCCGTGTCATCGTCTCACCGAAGTGTTGTAGAGTGTCATCGCTTCACACTCACCGGTTTACCTCCACTGTCGCGTTCTCTTCGCCGTGCGGGTCGACGAACGTGAGGTCGTAGCTTCCTGGTTCGAGCGGGTCGTCGAGGTTGGTCTCCTCGAGGATATCGACCGTCGTGTCCCCAACGACCTCGATGGTGTCGGGTGTCTCCTGCCCCGCGGCGTCTGTGTCGAACCGCAATCGGACCCGCGCGTCGGACCCCGTCTCGAGGAAGGCCTGGAGAATATAGTAGGACCCGGACTGGATGGTGAACTCGATGGTCTCTCCGTCACCGACGACGACCTCGAACTCGCTGGTCTCCCCTTGCGAGATCTCGCGACGGTCCGGGCTGACCGAGGGGGGAACCTTGTCGAGTGTCCCCTCCTGGATTCCCGACTGGGTGGTAACGGTCCCCCCGGCGTCGACGACCATCATCGGCTCGGGGGACGCGTCGGCGTGGAAAGCCAGGTTCTCCTTTCCCCGCAGGCTGCCGCTTGGCTCGGTTCCCACGAAACTGGCCCGGTAGAAGCTTGCTTCGCCACACCGGAGCGAACTCCCGTCGGTCGTCCCCAGTTCCAGGAACGTGCTCTTCGTTCCTCCGGCGTCGTAGTTGAATTTGATGCACCCCGCATCTGCCTCGCGGTTGTCGCCCAGTTCCTCCCGGCCGAGTTCAAGACGCGCGTGCCGGCCCTCGAGAGCGATCCGTGGGTGGTTCGCCGCGTCGACGACCCGCTCGCTCTCCGATTTGCCCGTCGCGTGGATGTAGACGTCGTCGACCTCTTCTTGCTCGCCGCCGACAAGAATGAGTTCCCCGGTCTCGTCGCCGTCGTCCGCGAGTTCGAGCAGACCGTCTCTCCCGTCGAGTCTCCCGGTAGTCTCGCCGCCGGCGTCGTGGACCTCGACCACCCCGCTGGAAGCCTCGTCCGCGGGTTCGGGCTTCCCTCTGCAGACGACGGATTTCGCCCCCTCGCCGCTGTACGTGCTGATGATGCCCCCCGACTGGAAGTCCTTGCCCCGAAAGCTGGCGAACCTCGTTTTCCTGTCATCTCGCTTGATGATGAGCACGCCCGACTCCTCCGATGGACTGAACTGGATCCTCCCCACCCGCTCCATTCGCAACTGCTGCGGTCCGAAGGTGGTAACGGTCTCGACCTCGTCCCCGACTCCGACCCTCCGAAGTTCGACGGACATCTCCCCGAGCGTGACGGTCGAACTGGCCGGCTCGATCTGCACCGGCCGACGCGAGTTGTTCGGATCGGTCCCCACGTCGAACGTGTCGACGATACGGGTGCTGTCCGGTTCCAGGACGATGTCGGGTTCACTCATCGCAGTTACCCCCGTTCGACGGGGCCGGTCTGCCGACCCGATGGGGGCCGTCTTCGACATCCCACTCCCGTCGCCGTCGGCGGGCCGATCGCGCGCTCGAAGCGGACCGCTCCGCGTCCGGACTCTCACTCGGTTCGACTCCCTCGCGCTCAGATATCGGCATTCTCTGTGACCTCCTTTCGCGTCTTGATTTCCCCGGTGTTCGTTATCCGCACCGCCTCGTGTCCGCCCGCATCGTGTATCGCCAACCCGTCGGGGTGTGACCGGATGCTTCCCCGCTCTTTGGCTTCCGTCCCGTCGACCCACTCGAAGACGATTTCGGCGCCGCTGTCTTCGGTGGCTCGTGCATGGAGCACCGGATTCCCGCCGTCCTCGCGGAGGCGAAGTTCCCCGTTTTCGGCTGGCCGGTCGCTGTCGATACGGTGTCGGCCCAGTTCTAGCGTCGCATCCGGGCCGTCCAGATGAATCCGGGGCCAGTCGTCGACGTCCGCCCCGTAGTCGCTATCGAGTTCCCCCTGTGCGTGGATCTGGAGGTCTGTCCGGTCGGCCGACTGCAGGACGAGTTCCCCTCCACCGTATCTCGGGATTTCTTTCTCTTGGCTGCCGTCCCCCACCTCCGGTCCGGTACTCAACACGAGCGCCGCATCCCGGCCGGCGAACCGACACGTCACCCGCCCGCGAGTGGTGGCAAGGCGGATCGTCCCGGTCTCGTCGGCTTCCAGCGCAGGAGTCGCTTCATCCCCCTTGTAGAAGAGGCTGAGGCGGCCGGCTTCGACCCTGGTCGTCGTGTAGTTCCCGTTGGCCACCTCGATCCGCGGTTCCTGGAGATGGGACGCGTGACACGTGACGATCGGGTCACCCGACTGGTTGCGCAACTCCAGGGTGTCGTCGTCGCTCGCCGACAGCGCTGCCGTCTCGATACCCCCGTCGTTTCTGAGTTTGATCCTGCCGTCTCCCGTCGAGGAGGACGGCGTCACCCCGCCGACAGTGACAGTCCCTGCTTCCGGGTCGAACCCCACCGTCGGATCGTTTTCCTTCTCCGGCGCGATGGCGAAAGGACCAATGACGGTCGTTCGATCGTTCCCCAAATAGATCTCAACCATCTGAATTATGGTACCCACCAACCAGCGGGATTGACTTAATGATTGGGGGTAGTTTCCGTTCTATCGGGTCTACTCCCCGTTTCTCAAACTTCCAGCGGCACACGTTTACACTCCCTGAGAATATCAGCAGGTTGATTTGCTGGACCCCCTCCCCCTCTTGAAGTACGACTCGTCGAATCCCTCGCTCGACACCATACTGATATCTGCTTTCCAGGGACCCCGTATGCCTGATACTGTCGGCTGTAACATCTCGAAAATCATTCGGCACCCCGGGGTGCCGAATATTTGTACGAACTTACAGCCGACAGTATGACCAGTGAAGTCGGCCGGCCGACAGTATATCCGTCTGGAGCCAAACCATCGCTATGGACGAGCAGAACGTGCTCGGGACGGCACTGCAACCCTGTAGCGAGGACCCGATGACGGGCTATCGCCGGGACGGCTGTTGCCGGGATCTCCCGGGCGACGCCGGGCGTCACGAAATCTGTGCGGTGATGACCGAGGAGTTTCTCACATACAGCAAGGCACAGGGAAACGACCTCGTCACACCCCGCCCGGAGTTCGAGTTTCCGGGCCTGGAGCCGGGTGACCGCTGGTGTGTCTGTGTCGGCCGCTGGCTGGAGGCCGGTGCCGAGGACTGCGCACCGCCGGTCGTCCTCGAAGCGACGAGCGAAGCGGTCCTCGAGGATATCGCTATCGAAGTGCTCGAAGCACACGCACACGACAGTTCGTAGCGCGGGGGTCAGGCGCTCCCGGGAGGCTCCAATGTCCCGTCGAACGACCCGTAGAGCCCGAAAATCTCCTCGTAGCCGTGCTCGCTCGCGAGCACCGGGACGACGCCTTCCGTCTCGACGCGGTGTGTCACCTCGTCGTCACGGGCGAACACTTCTCCGATCGGGATTTCCTCGAAGTTGCTGTAGTAAAGCTGTGGCTCCCCGCTCCCTTTCGGGACTTCCTCGTGACCCTCGACGACGCGGGTTTCGGAGAACCTGGGCTCTTCGTCCTGTAACACGCGGTGTGCGCGGAGAAACGCCTTCGTCGCCTCGTAGCCAAACGTTACGGCCTCCTCGCTTTGCTGGTGGCCGGCCTCGAGGCTCACACAGTGTGGGAGCGTCGAATCGAGCGTCGTCGTCCGGAGGCCACCCGCGTCGAGCGCGTAGTCGACCGGAAGTCCGGTCACGGTGCGTCGAACCGAGTCGGTGAGTTCGCTGAAGATGGCAAACGGCGGCGGTGCACTCCGGGACGTGTGCAGGGCGAGTACCGCGTCCGCGCCCTCGAGGACCGTGACGACCCGCGTGGCGAGGGCTGCCTCGTACAGCTCACTGTCCACGTCGCCCGGGAACGATCTGTTCAGGTCCGTCTCCGTGTACCGCAACCCCGCTGTGAGGGCCGGTTCGTTGGCGATAAGCAACTGTACTGTCCCGTCGTCGACCTCGAGTTCGTGGATAAGACGATCGACGATGGTCTCACCGCTGGGCTCGTCGCCGTGGATGCCGCCGACGACGGCAACCCGGGGGCGGCCCGATCCGCGCTCGACCAGTTTCATACCCCGTCGTACGCTCCCGTGAGGTAATAATCGTGGCTTTTGGCGATGACTCTGCAGCCTCAGGTCCGGACTGGACTCGGGCCCGGGCCCAGAACAGTCGTCTCATAGTGATTAGTGCGACTGTTTACCGGTTCTTCACCACCCCGGGGTGGTGAGAGACCGGTAACGACTCGCACTAATCACTATCAGGCCTCGTCGGACGGTTCGAGTTCCACCAGCGTCAACGACCGGTCGAGCATGCAGTAATCGTGTGGCGGCTCGCCCTCGACACTCCGGATGCGGTACTCCGTGCCCTGGCTCACACCTGCAGGCTCGCAGTACTGGTGGCTCGGGCAGTCGGTGTGCGGACAGGGGCCCTCGAGCGTGACTTTGCTGCCGGCGTAGGCGCTGCTCGCCTTCACGTTTGCCTGCATCGGGGCGGGTTCGACTTCCACGGCAGTGACGCCCGAGTCGTGGACCGCACACTCGAGCGTGCTTGCGTTGTCACGGACTGACGTCACCCGGTACTTGCACCCCTCGGTGAGGTTCAGGCACTGGTCGCGGTAGGGACACCCCTCGCAGGCCTCGCTCTCGCCACGGTACACGAACTCCGTCCCCTCGGTCGCGAGCCGCGTCCCGATGAGTGTCACCATCGCCATATGGACGCTCTACCCGCTCCACAGGGATAAAACGAGGGAGCCGGACACCCGCGAGTCGAAAGCGAATTATTCCGCGCACGGTAGCGTTACACAATGGACGTTCTCGATACTGCCGGGCGCGCTGTCGCGACTGGTCCCCTCTGTGATGCCTGTCTGGGACGGCTCGTCGCCGACAGGAGTTTTGGGCTCGAAAACCACGAGCGTGGGCGCGCACTCCGGGTGAGTCTGGCGCTGTCGAAGGACGACCCGTTCGACCCCCCCGAGGACTGCTGGGTCTGCGAAGGCGAGTGCCGGCGCTACGACTGGTGGGCGAAGCAGGCTGCGACAGCCGTCCGGGGCTACGAGTTCGACACCTACCAGATCGGTTCCCAGGTGCCGCCGCTCTTCGAGGAGAATGACCGTCTGCTCCGCGAGGACGTCGGTCTCGACCCGGAGGCCGGCGAGTTGCTGAAAAGCGAGTTCAACCGCGAGGTTGGCAAGCGCTTCGGCGACCGTGCCGGCGGCGAGGTCGACTTCGGGCGACCGGACGTGCTCGTCGTCTGTGACCTGGCGACCGACTCTGTCGACGTCCAGGTCAACTCCGCGTTCGTCTACGGCAGATACCGGAAACTCGAGCGGGGTATTCCACAGACAGAATGGCCCTGCCGGGACTGCAACGGGACGGGGCTCGTCCACGGCGAGCAGTGTGACACCTGTGGTGGTGACGGGTACCTCTACACCGAAAGCGTCGAAGAACTGACCGCGCCAGTGGTCCGCGATGCGATGGCGGGCGAGAGCGCCACGTTCCACGGGGCGGGCCGGGAGGACGTCGACGCCCGCATGCTCGGGGAGGGCCGGCCGTTCGTTATCGAGGTCGCGGAACCGCGAACGCGAACCGTGGACACCGACACACTCGCGGCGGAGATCGACGAGTTCGCCGACGGGAAAGTCGAGGTCCGGGACCTGCGTCTCGCAACCTACGAGATGGTCGAGCGGGTGAAAGAACACGACGCGAGCAAACGCTACCGCCTGGTCGTCGAGTTCGACGAACCGGTCGAGACTGCCGCGCTGACGGACGCGCTCGCGACCCTGACCGGTGCCACGGTCGAGCAGGAAACGCCACACCGCGTGTCACACCGCCGCGCAGCGAAGACTCGGGTCAGGGAGGTCTACAGCGCCGACGGCGAGTTACGACCCGGCCTGGCCCCCGAAACGCCCGCCGGTCGGGCCCTCGACGAAGTGACGTCCGGGAAGGACAGGGGAGCCAGGACAGCCACCCAGGCGACCGTCGAGATACACGGCGAGGGGGGGCTCTACGTCAAGGAACTGGTAAGCAGCGACGACGGGCGGACGGAGCCCAGCCTGTCGGGGCTGCTCGGTGTCGACGCAACTGTCACTGCCCTCGACGTCCTCGCAGTCGAGGGTGAGGACGAACCCTTCGCACAGGGCGCGTTTCTCCGCGAATAGCCACCCGTCGATCAGGGACGACAGAGCCACTCGATTGCTTCGAGGAACCCGGCAGCGTAGCTCGTGTCAGTCACGTGGTCGGCACGCTCCTGAGCCGCCTCTGCGGCGTTTGCGACGGCGATGCTCGTGCCCGCAACCTCGAAGGCGGGAACGTCGTTGTCCGAATCGCCGACTGCGACGACCGAGGACGGGTCGATGTCCATCGCATCGCAGACAGTCACGAGTCCCGTCCCCTTGTCGAAGTCGGGTGATTTCAGGTGGTAGGCGAAGCCGGTATCGACGACGACGAGGCCGTGGTCCGCCGCCACCTCCTCGAGTGGCGCAAGCGGCATCTCGCGGCTCACCGCGAGTTCCGTCTCGCGCCAGCGATTGACAATGTCCACGGGCCCCCACCCGAAACTGTGTCCCCGCTCCCGGTACGCGTCGCCCGCAGCGGCGACGGTTTCGGGATTACCCTGGAACTCGAGCGTCCCGGCCTGGCCGACGAGAGCAACACCACCGTTCTCCGCGATGACGACCGGTTCGATGCCGAGAAACTCACAGAGTGCGACCGGGTACGGCATCGCCTTGCCCGTGGCGACGACGACGGGACTGGGCCAGGCCCGCAGGACCGGAAACGTCCGCGGGTCGACCGACCGGTGTTCGTCGGTCAACGTCCCGTCGATATCGACGGCGAGTGGCGGTGCGTCCGTCGGTATCGATGCAACCAGCCGTCGCACGTCGGCGCCGTCCATGGCTTCCCGTTCGGGCAGCGCCGATTTGACAGTTGCGTTCGTCACAGGGTTCAAACCAGTCGGTCGCCTATGGGCCTGTATGAGCGTGTCGAGTCCGTGTGAACTCTGTGGCCAGGGGTCCGTCGAGCACACCTGCGACCGCTGTGGCCGCCTCGTCTGTGACGAACACTTCGTCGAGGACACCGGGTTCTGTGCCGAGTGCTCCGCGGCGGTCGGCCCCGGTCCCGCCAATATCCCGAACCAGGAAGACATGCCCGACGGCGTCGATACGTACCGGTTCTGATACTGCGGGCTGTCAGTGCGCAAAGAAATGCGCCACCCCGGGGTTCCAAAATGTCGTAGCCGGCAGTATGAGACCGTCAGCGGTACCGGTTCAGCTGTCGTTTGAGCTGTTTTGCTGCCTCCCCTGCGGCGCCGAAGTAGTCCGCGCGGGCTTCCTCGCCGGCGAAAATGACCCCCCGGGAGGAGTTGATCACTCCGACACCGTCGGCGAGGCCGTGCTCGACAGCGGCGCGTTCGTCGCCGCCCTGTGCACCCACGCCGGGAACCAGAAACGGCAGGTCGGGGACCAGTTTCCTGACCTCCCCGAGTTCTTCGGGCGCTGTCGCCCCGACGACCAGTCCGACGTTGCCCGCGTCGTTCCACTCACTCGCCAGCGACGCGACGTGCTCGTAGAGGGTGTTGCCCGCCGCGAGTTCACGGTCCTGCAGGTCCGCGCCGCCGGGGTTCGACGTTCGACAGAGGACGAACACACCTTTCTCGCCACGCTCTAAGAACGGCGACAGTGCGTCCCGGCCCAGATACGGATTCACGGTTATTGCGTCCACTTCGTCGAGCAGTTTCGCGTACTGGCGTGCGGTGTTCCCGATATCGGCCCGCTTTGCGTCCAGCAACACCGGGATGTTCTTCCCGTGGGCGTAGGCGACTGTCTCCCGGAGCGAGCGCCAGCCCTCCGGGTCCTCGTAGAACGCCGCGTTGGGCTTGTAACAGGCAGCGTGTTCGTGAGTCGCGTCGATGATCCGGCGGTTGAACGCCCACCGTGGGAGGTCGGCCTCCCTCACCGTCCCGGGCAACCTCTCCGGATCCGGGTCCAGCCCCACTGAGACGACGCTGTCAGCCGCCTCGATACGGTCTGCCAGCCGGTCGAAAAACGACATACTCCCCCCTTCTCTTCCGGCGCTGAAGAACGTTCCCGTGTCGGCATCTTCCGCCAGCTTTCTCGTTGCTCTGACAGGATTTTTGCCTCCGCGACACGAGTGACCGTGCCGTGGGTCGGGGCACGGCCGTCGCGGCTCGATGGCGGTACCCACTCACAGCAGTCCGTATCAGGGCTGCTCGAGGAGAATCGCACATGTACCTTCGGCTGATCGCTCGATGGACAGACGACGAACCCCGACGAGGATCAAAATACTATAACTATGGCGGCACGAATAACACACACATCCAATGTCGTCGGAAATTCGTGTTGGAATAATCCAGTTCAACCCGACCGTCGGCGATATCGCTGGCAACGCCGACCGGGTCACAAGGGAGTACAGAGCCGTCGCGGAGAACGCGGATATCGTGGCCACCTCCGAACTATCGGCGCTGGGCTACCCGCCACGGGACTTGCTGCACCGCCCGGACTTGCTCGCCGCCCAACGACGAACCATCGAGCGGCTTGCCCGACATACCGAGAACGGTCCGCCGCTGGTACTCGGTGCAGCTACCGGGACTGACCACGGGACGGGCCCCCCACTCCACAACGCAGCCGTGGTACTGCGTGACGGGCATCGCCACGCAACGTACGCCAAGCGCCTGCTTCCAACGTACGACGTCTTCGACGAACACCGCTACTTCCAGCCGGGAGAAGAACCACTCGTAATCGAGGTCGACGGGATCGATGTCGGGCTGACGATCTGTGAAGACGCCTGGCACGACACCGACGTTACCGGCCAACGGCGCCACGGGACGAATCCGCTGGCCGAGACCGCCAAAGCCGGAGCAGATCTGATCCTGACACTGTCGGCCAGCCCGTTCAGCCTCGACAAGCCTGCTCGGCGGGAACGGCGATTCACGAGCCATGCGGAAGCGACCGGCTCCCCGGTCGTATTCATAAATCAAGTCGGCGGCAACGACGAGTTGATCTTCGACGGGCACTCGCTCGTCGTACACGGGAACCGGATAGTCGAGCGGTTACCCGGTTTCGAGCCCACGACAGCTGTTGTGACTGTCGGGGGAGAAACCGTCCAGGGCACAGTCAGGCGGTTCGATCGCGATCGGGAAACACAGGCTCGGGCGGCGCTGGGACTCGGAGTCCGTGACTATTTTGCAAAGACTGGGTTCGAGGAGGCAATAATCGGGCTGTCCGGTGGGATCGACTCGTCAGTCACCGCTGCACTGGCCACCGATGCACTCGGTCCTGACAGTGTCTATGGTGTCGCCTTGCCGAGTGTTGTCAGCAGCGAGCAGAGCGTCGCCGACGCCCGAACAGTCGCCGAGAATCTCGGTATTGCCTTCGATGTCGTCCCGATAGCCGACGCCGTCGCAGCAATCAAAACGGACCTTTCGGCGGCTGCACAGCCGATAGACGGTATCGCCGTCGAGAACCTGCAGGCCCGGGTCCGGGGTGATGTGTTGATGAGCCTCGCTAACCAGCGTGACGCGCTGGTGCTCACGCCGGACAACAAAAGCGAGGCAGCGGTCGGGTATTGCACCCTGTATGGTGACACGGTCGGTGCACTCGCGCCACTGGGGGACTGTTACAAGCGGATGGTCTACGAGCTAGCAGAGTCGTTCAACCGGCGGCCACCAGTCGACGGAGTCTCACAGATCGTTCCGTCGGCAGTCATCGACAAGCCGCCCTCTGCCGAACTCCGGGAGAACCAGACCGACGCGGATGATTTACCGCCGTACGACGTGCTCGACTCAGTGCTAGAGGACTACATCGAAGACAACCTGACGGGGGCCGAATTGGGCGAACAGTACGATACCGAAGTGACGACAGAGGCCGTTGCTCGAATAACTGCCTCAGAATTCAAACGCCGACAAACCCCTCCGCCGCTACGCATCACCCGGAAGGCGCTCGGCCGGGGCTGGAACTATCCCGTCGCAGCCGAGTACCGCCACGTCACCGAGTCAAAATAGGCAGGTGAACGTGGTCTGCTCAGGCGAGCAGGTCTCGAAGCAGGTCCACGCAATCCTTGACACTCGCACCGTCCTCCAGTGCTATTGTCAGTCCCTGGGGCTCCCGTCGAGTGACTCTCACTCGCTCCCCCACTGGCAACTCGTCTGTTTCGGCTGGATGGATATCGACGGTGCCCAGCTCCGGCTCGACGGAGACGTACCCGGGGTAGAGCCGGACGGTCGCGACGCGTTCGCTCCCGTGGGAGACACCGTAGGCGACCGTCCCGTCCTCGGACGGTGTGGCGTCAGTGTCGGCATCGACGACAGAGACACCGGCGAGTGGCCCGGTCGACAGCCCAGACAATTCGGATGCGAGCAACTGTGCAATCCGCTTGCTGTCGGTGATGCGGTCCTCGACCATCAGTCCAGCTCCGCCCGCACCTGCGGTGCGAGGTCCGCTACGTCGATGTTCTGTCGGTGCGCGTACAGGAGTGCGGCGGCCTCGACGGTGAGTTCCAGGTCGGACTGCAGCCGGTTGATATTGCCGACCGCGGTCTGTTTGTCCACGCCCGCCTCGGTAATCGCATCCAGTACCCGCTCGAACGTCGTTCGTTCCTGCAGGATACCCTCGTCGGGCTTGAAGCCGTCCGGGATGTCGACTGCTGCCGGGTCGAAGGTCGGGGAGAGGAGGTCCTCGTCCCGCCCGACGAGCCCCTCACCGGCCGCGACCGTTACCAGCCGCTGTGCCTGGTCCGGCGAGAACCAGTCCCGGTCGAGCGACAGCGCGACGACAAACTCGCTTTCGGTCATTCGTTCGACCCCGCGCTGACGGAACGGCGCGGCTACAGCGCGGCGTAGACTCATCGTGGATGTGGCTGTGCCGAGCGGTGGTAAATCTGTCGGCCGGGAGTCGAGAGGTTGAAGTATGGCCTGGCCGTTTCTCCCACCATGACAAACCACGGGCGATCACTCCGCAAGCGGACAGGCGGCCGGCGGCGGCCAAAACGCGACCGACGCAAACACGAACTCGGCTCGGAACCGACCGAGACCCAGATCGGCGAGCCAAAGCTCAAGACCGTCGACGCCCGCGGGGGGAGTACGAAAGTCCGGGCGATCCGGACGGACGCCGCAACAGTCGCAACCGACGAGGGCTCCGTCGCAGCCGATATCCTCGACGTCGTGGAGAACCCGGCTGACCCGAACTACGCCCGTCGGAACATCATCACGCGGGGCGCCCTCATCGAGACGAGCGGGGGACTTGCGCGTGTCACGTCCCGCCCGGGCCAGGACGGGCAGGTCAACGCAGTTCTCGTCGAGGAGTAGTCCCCACGCCGTCCACGACCTGTGTCTTCTCGTATGCCGGCTGTACGTGCGTAAAGATATGCGCCACCCGGGGGTGGCGAATACTCTCGAAATGTTATAGCCGGCAGTATCAGGGACGCGGAGCCGCCTTCTGCAGTGCGCTCTCCGCGATGTTGGTCCCGTAGTCGGCGGTTCGTGACAGTGAGTCGACAACCAGCCCGAGTACCTGTGCAAGCTGGGGGTCGAACTGGTGGATCTCCGCGTCGACTGCGCGGGCGTACTCCTCGACCGTACCGGTGTGATCACGTGCCTCCCCGGCGAGTTCGACTGCTTGCTCCGAATCCTCCGTCAACAGTGCGTCCATAGCCCTCTCCGGGACCCGTGCCGCCTCGGTCTGTAACTCCCGTAGCGGCTCGGCAGCCGACTCGGGGACCTCCCCAACTTCCAGCGATAGCTCGGCGATTTTCGTCGCGTGGTCGGCGATGCGCTCGAGCTGTCTGGCACTCGACTGCAGGTCGAAACACGTCTCCCGGGTGTAGCCGATATCGTCGGCAGCGGTGGGGTTTCGCAGTACTGTGCGGAAGACCCGCGAGGTCATGTACCACAGTCTGTCGACGTCATCATCCCGCTCTATGACGTCGTTCGCGAGCGCGTCGTCGTCCGTGACCAGCGCCTCCACGCCGTCCTCGAGCATCGCCAGCGCGACGAGGCGCATCCGCGTCACGGCGTTCTCGATCGACAGTTCCGAGGAGTCGAGCAGGTCCTGCAGCACCATCTTGTCGGGCATCTCCTCGATGACCTCGAGTCCGACCAGACGCCCGCTCGCGTCCCGGATCGTTCGACGCTGGCTTGCGGTCAACTGATCCGTCGTCAGCGTAATGACGTCGAACCCGCTGACGTACATCGTCATCACTGCTCGTGTCAACTCGTGGTCCTCGGTCAGTCCCGTGATGTCCAGGATCCCTTCGGTGCGATCGTCCTCCTTTTTCGGGGTCAACAACAGCAGGTTGTCCTCCGACTGGAACTCGACGACCGACCCGCTGCTGATGCCGTTCTCCGTTGCCCACTCTTTGGGAAGCGAGACCGTATACGTGGACCCGCCTGTCACCTGCACTTTCCGGGTCTCCATGCTCGAATTCACGCGGTGTAGCCTCAAGAAACCTACTAATTCTATATAGTTGCTGCCGACCGACAGCATATATATTTCTCTATATGTAGTCGTCCACCGGGTTCCGGGGACTCTCAATACGGACTGTTGGGGCCCTTTACCCTCA
>JAZKTU010000109.1:0-10767 GCA_036625385.1 Halovenus sp.
TGTCTGCTCGGTGGGATGCTCACCTCTCAGGTACGCCAGCTGCAGCGTTCATCTGTGGTTGCGGTGCGGTATCAGTACCGAACTTTGTGAGGTACTGAGTTTGACCGGGGCGGTACGTCCGACCTCCATATTTCAGAACTACTCTGACGGGAGTCCGTCCGGGAGAATCACGGTGTGGAAAAACCCAACAAGTTTTTCTCGCCGCTGTCTGTAGAGTCCCATATGGCCCTTACCCCACGGACGCCGGACGGGGCACTCGTCGTGATAGTGTTTGCAACACTGATGGCCTGGCAGGGACGAAGCGTGCTACTGTTACTGGATGTCTACATCGATAGCACGGTGTACCTGTGGGCAGTGCTCGTGTTTGGGGGACTACTATCCCTCTTTCTGACCGTCGCGCCGCCCATCACGGAAGAGTCACCCGAGGGACAGGCGACCGGCGAGTGACGGCACGGGTTGCCAGACCCCGCTCAATCACGGGCAGGAGCCGACGGTGGACACCGTCGCGGCGAGCAACGCGACGGTCGCAACGAACCCAACAAGCTCGAAGGGAATGCCGACCACCGAGAGAGCTGGCCCGTCGTAGGCGACAACCGGGCCCCAGTCGGGCGTCGCCGACACGACGGTGACGGTCGGGTGTCAGAACACCCCGGCGATCCAGCTCAGCCCCAGAAAGTACGGGACAGCGACAGCAGCGCCGGGGAGAGGACGGGTTCGCGCCTCGACGGCTACCGGGACCGCGCATCAACCGACCACCGGTAACAGACCGCCGACTGCGGATAGCAGATCCCCAGCCGGCAGTATGGCTCCACTCGGTCCGAACCAGCCGTTCCCGGCGACGATCGAACCGATCGGAAGGATGTAAGTAAGCAGGATCAGGGCGATGGCGATACCGGTCCACAGCCGGAGGTTACCGAGGACAGCAGGCGCGTGCTCCGGGCCGGACAGCGCAGGGGGGAGCGTCTCGCCGGCCGCCTCGGGACGGTCGTCGACGGCAAAGCTCGACAGGAACAGGTGGAGGAAAAAGAGCCCGAGTGACAGGATCAACAGAACACCACCGAGGGCGATCTGGAAGCGGAGTTCGGCAACCGATCCCAGCGCCGACCCGTACTCGACGGACTCGTATGTCGGGTCGGCAGTCCGGCGCGGGACACCGGCGATACCGGCGCGGTGCATCGCGTTGCCCATCAACACCATGCCGGCGAACCACAGCAGGACCTGGACGAGGCCGAGTCGCCGGCTGAAGATTTCCCGGCCGGTGAGTTTCGGGAGGAACCAGTAGGTCACGGCCATGAACGTCAGCGCAACGGCGGTGCCGACTGTCATGTGGAAGTGCCCGACGACCCAGAGGGTGTTGTGCACCAGGTAGTTGAGGTTCATACCGGCGTTGACCATCCCGGAGAAGCCGGCGGCGGCGAACATCAGCCCCGCGAGCGCCATCCCGGTAAAGGCCGGTTTGTGCCACGGGAGTGCGGTCAGCCAGCCCAGATACCCATCACCGCCGCGCTGGCGCGCACCGTGTTCGAGACTCGCGACGACGGTAAACGCCGTCAACAGACTCGGGAGGAGCAAAAACATCGTGTTCGACATCGCGAGGAACTTGAACCCCTCGGCGATCCCCGGGTCGACGTACTGGTGATGGATCCCCGTGGGCACCGACAGCACCAGAAAGAGGACGAAGACGATGCGTGCGAGCGGGTCGCTGAACAGCCGTCCGCCGGCGATTTTCGGCAGGATAACGTACCACATCATGTACGCCGGCATCAGCCAGAAGTAGACGACAGGGTGGCCGAAGAACCAGAACAGCGTCCGGGTGAGAAGCGGATTGACGCCACCGACGATGCCCAGCGACCACGGCAACAGGAAGAAGATGACGGCGATGGCGACGCCGGCGGTCGCGAGATACCACATCAGCATCGTCGTCAGCACCATGAACGCCCGAAGCGGGGTCCGTTCGCCCGAGTTGTCCCGTTTCCAGGCCCACCACGAGCGGAACCAGTCGACGCCGGCCACCCACGTCCCGATGATGAAGGTAGCGAGGCCGGCATAGAACAGCGGGTGTGCCTCGAGCGGGGCGTAGAAGGTAAACAGTACGTCGGCCTCGATGCTGGTGAGGTCGGTAAACCCACCGAGGATGGCCACCGAGGCCATTAGCGTGCCGAGCACCATGAGCCCGTACCAGGCTTTCGTGAGACGCATGTCTTCGGACGGGCGGTCGAGGCTGTCGGTGATCGCCCACTGGAAGAAGGCGACGAGGAAGAAAATCGTAAACAGAATCACCATCGCGACGCCGTGCAGCGTGAGGACGTTGTAGTACATCGAATCCTGAATAAACCGGAAGTAACCGGTCCGGTGAAGGGTCTGGATGATGCCCATCACGCCACCGATGAACAGGGCGGCGAACGAACTCGTCATCGCGGCTTTGACGATGAACGCCTCGTCGGGGTACCGGTCCGCGAACACCTCGCTCATGGGCCATCACCCTCCCACTCCTCCTCGGGGACGACGATGACCTGCCCCGCCATGTTCTCGTGGCCCGGGCCACAGAACTCGTGACAGACGAGGCCGTACTCCCCGGGTTCGTCGAACTCGACGGTGAACTCCGAAACCTGTCCCGGAATAATCATCGAGTTGACGTTCGTCCCGACGATGCTGAAGCCGTGGATGACGTCACCCGACGTCACGTGGAAGGTTACCGTGCTCCCCACCGGAACCTCGATCGGATCCGGGCTGAACGCGAACTGGACCGCAAGCACCGAGGCCTCGTACTCGTTACCCCCGACGTGTTCGACTCCCGGCCCGTCCTCGAAGGCCTCGTGCGCCCCGCGGTTGTCCGGATCGATCGTCCCGCCGTCGTCCGAGATCATCTGGACGCCGGCACCGACGGCGCCGTACGTTACCGTCGCGATGAACCCGACAATGAGCAACAGCGAGATGGCGAACCAGGCTTTCTCGTAGCGATGGATCTCCATACGATCACACCACCGTTGGTCCCCGGCCGAGGAATTCGACGAAGTAGATCAACACCCAGAGTCCCACGAGAATAGCGAAGTAGATTCCGATCAGTACGAGCGTCCCGATCGGGTCGAACTCGTCGTGGCCGATCTCACGTTCGATCCTCTCGTGACCGACGTCGCGCTCTATCCCCTCGTCGCCTGTGGACTGTTCGGTCGCCGAACTCATGAGTACGTGCTACCTAGGAAAACCACGACTTCAATCCTGCTGTTCGTTTTCACCATCTAAGAATGGTGGGTTTTGATAAGTGTCGGGCCGTATACCACTCACACGATGGGTCTCTCACCACGGATCCCGGCGCTACTCGCGTTTCTGGCACTCGTGCCTGCCAGTATCTACGCCGTCGGGACAGACCGGATCGGCAATCTCGGCGTGACGCTCGGGTTCGTCTGTATCCTCCTCATCGCCGGAAGCGTCGTACTCATGTTCGGTGCGGCGCCGGGCGACGAGGAAGGGGGCGTCGCGCACTGACGGCAGTGGGCCACACGCATGACGACGTGCACACTCTGTGACCTGCCGGCGGACCCGCCAGTCACCGCCGAATCCGTCGACGGGACGTTCTGCTGTCGTGGCTGTCTCAACGTGTACGAGACTCTCGGTGACGTCGATGTCGAGGAACCGTCGGACGGAACTGGCGGGGACGACATCCCGGAGTCGGCGGAGACAGCCTACCTCGCAGTCGACGGGATGCACTGCGGGACCTGCGAACTCTATCTCGAATCGGTTGCGGGCCGGGCCGAGGGGGTCTACAGTGCGGACGCGAGTTACGCCGCCGAGACAGTCAGAGTCGCGTACGACCCCGAGACACAGACGACCGAGGGACTCGTCGAGGCAGTGTCGGGACTCGGCTACAGCGCCCGCCGCCGTGACGCGGGAACGGACGCCGGGACGGACGCGGAAAGCCGGCTGCTGGTCGGTGCCATCTTCGGGATGATGGCGATGACCTGGTACGCTCTCTTCCTGTATCCGACCTACTTCGGGTTCGACCCCGTCGTCGAGTTCGGAACGTTCGACGGTGCGTACCTCTACGGACAGCTCGCGGTGCTGACAGCGATCATCCTGTTTTATACCGGCCAGCCAGTCTTGCGGGGCGCGTACGTGAGTGTCCGGACCCGCCAGCCAAACGTCGATCTGCTCGTCACGATCGCAGCACTTGCGGCCTACCTCTACAGCACCGGTCGGCTTCTGGTCGGCGGCACCGACCTGTACTACGACGTGACGATCGTCGTCGTCCTCGCAGTGACTGTCGGGAACTACTACGAGGAACGGATCAAGCAGCGGGCAACCGGGTTGCTCACCGACCTGACCGAACTTCAGGTCGAGCAGGCGACCCGGGCGGACGGCGAGACAGTCCCGGTCGAGGCGGTCGACCCGGGCGACCGGCTGGTCGTCCGACCCGGCAAGCGGGTGCCGGTCGACGGCACGATCCGGGAGGGAACGGCGGCGGTCGACGAGGCGCTCGTCACCGGCGAATCGGTCCCGGAAACCAGAGGGCCGGGCGACGAGGTCCGCGGCGGAACGGTCGTCACCGACGCGCCGCTCGTCGTCGAGGTCGGCGAAAATGCCGACAGCACGCTCGACCACATCGTCGGGATGCTCTGGGACATCCAGGCTACCCGCCCCGGCGCACAGCGGGTCGCAGACAAACTGGCGACGGTGTTCGTCCCGCTGGTGCTGACACTCGCCGTGACGGTCGTCGTCGTTCTGCTGGCGACCGGGACTGCGTTCCGGCCGGCACTGTTGACCGGGCTGACGGTACTCATCGTCTCCTGCCCGTGCGCGCTGGGGCTGGCGACACCGCTCGCGGTGGCAGCGGGATTGCGGTCGGCTGCCGACCGCGGCGTCGTCGTTGCGACACCGGCGCTTTTCGAGTCGGTCGACGACGTCGGGACAGTCGTGTTCGACAAGACGGGGACGGTCACCGGCGGCGACCTGACCGTGACGGCCGTAACAGCCGTCGGGACGAGGGAACAGCAGTTGCTCGCCCGCGCGGCACAGGTCGAGCAGTTCTCGACTCACCCGGTCGCAAGGGCCGTCGTCGAGGAGAGTCCGGACGACGCGACGGTGGACGAGGTCGACGGGTTCGAGAGATACGACGACGGCGTCGGCGGAACCGTCGACGGGAAGGATGTACTCGTTGCCCATCCGGACCGGTTCCATGAGCGGGAGTGGGTGTTGCCGACGGCAGTGGACGAGCAAGTGCACGAAACCCGGCAGGCCGGGAACATCCCGACCGTCGTTGGCTGGGACGGACGGGCATACGGCGTCGTCGCGGTAGGCGAGCAGGTACGGCCGGAGTGGGACGAGGTCGCCCGACTGCTGGGCGCTGACAGCCGGGTCGTCGTCCTGACCGGCGACGAGGAGGAGTCGGTCGGCTGGCTGCGCGACCACCCGTCGGTCGATGCGGTGTTTGCCGGGGTCCCACCCGACGGGAAAGCCGAGACTGTTCGGCGGCTGGCGGCGAGCGAGACCGTCGCGATGGTCGGGGACGGCAGCAACGACGCCCCGGCACTGGCCGCAGCCGACATCGGGGTCGCCGTCGGTGACAGGACGAAACTCGCGACCGACGCGGCCGACGCGGTCGTCGTCGACGGCGACCTCCGCAGTGTCCCCGCGGTGTTCGGCGTCGCGCGCCGGACGAAACGGCGCATCAGGGAGAACCTCGCCTGGGCATTTCTCTACAACGGCATCGCCGTGCCGCTGGCACTTGCAGGCCTCATCAACCCGCTGTTTGCCGCGGCGGCGATGGCGACGAGCAGCCTCGTCGTGGTCGCAAACTCCGCCCGGTCACAGGCAAGGGACGGGCGCGAGACACCGGAGGGGAACGAACGGCAGGGCAAACCGGCAGGCACGCCAGCCCCCTCCTGATCCTACCCCTCGAATCCCTCCTCCCACCGGAACCTCCCGGCGCGCTGGACGACGTCGCCATCGATCTCGAGACGCGTTCCCTCGCGTCGCATGTCAGTGATGAGGTCGACGTGGACGGCGCTGTCGTTGCCGGTCTCGCCCTCCGGGAGATTCGCCTCGTAGGACCGACCCAGCGCCATGTGGACAGTGCCGCCCATCTTCTCGTCGAAGAGGATCTGGTCGGTGACCCGGTCGATGCCACGGTTCGTCCCCACGCCGAGTTCGCCGAGTCGCCGTGATCCACCGTCGGTCTCGATGATGTCCGTCAGGGTCTCCTCGCCGGCCTCGGCCTCCCAGTCGACGACGACGCCGTCTTTGAACACCAGGCGGGCGTCCCTGATGCGTGTGCCGCGGACTGTCATCGGGACGTCGAACGTGACCTGCCCGGCGGTGTCGACTGGCGCGGTAAACACCTCGCCGCTGGGCAGGTTATGCGAGTCGTAGGCGACACTCGCCGCGCTGTTGACCGCGGTCCGGCCCTCGATGTCGAGTGTCAGGTCCGTCGGGTCGTCTGCTTTGACGACCCGGACCTCGCTGCCGGCGTCGAGCAGCTCTTTCAACTGGCTCATCTCCGCGGCAAGTGTCTCCCAGTCACGGAGGATAGCGTCGTAGACGAACTCCCGGTAGGCTTCGTAGCTCATTCCGGCCTGCTGGGCCAGTGCCCGCGTGGGATGAAGCGTCGACACCCAGTCGGTGTCCAGCCGTGCCTCGCGTATCTCGCCGCGGGTCTGGACGTAGGTCCGCTGGCGGTCACCCGGAACGTCCGACTGTTCGGTCGTGTTGCGCGTCCCCCGGAGCGAGAGAACGCTGTCGGCCTGCTCGTAGAGGGCGTGCTCGTAGGCGGGGTTCACCCCAAAATCGCCGTCGTGGGCACGGAGGTACGCACGTCGCAGTTCGTCCGAGTCGTACCGCGCGACCATGTTCGCACCGCACTCCCCGAGCGCTGCGGCGACGGCCACTCCGAGGTCGTGGGCGCCTTCGCCGACTTCGACGACGACGTCGTCGCCGGCTCCGATGCGCGCGCTCCAGCCAACCAGTGTCTCGGCATGTTCGACGATTCGCTGATCCATATCCACCCTGTTGGACCCGCCAGGTAAAACTGCTCGGCAGTCCGTGCCGTCCCGTCCTCCGGATCACTGCGGCGGGGAGACGGTCGATACCGGACGAGGGTGGGATCAGAGCTTCCCGGCGGCCTGTGCCTGTTCGGCCCGGCGTCGGGCCTGCTCGAGGCGGTTGTCGTTCGCGTTCGCCACCTCCTCGGGAAGCGAGCCGCGGGCCTCCGCGAGCCGGGTTTCGACGCGCTCCAGGCGGGTCGCCACCGTCTCGAGCGCCCGGTCGGCGTTCCCCCTGTCTCCGGCTTCGGCGTTTTCGGCAGCGCGCCGCGCCGCCTCCGCGACGGCACTCAGGGCCTGCGCGAGGCCCCGGACCGCGTTCTCCCGTCCCTCCCGGTCGTCCGAGCCGGGAGTGTCGTCGCCGTCATCGTCGTCATCGTCGTCGTCCGCAAGAGCCGCAACCTGAGCCTGCGTCTCCTCGGCGAGGTTGGCGAGGTACGTCGCCAGCGAGGCCTTGCCCGTGCGAGGGGTGTCGATGCGGACCCGTTTCTCGTCGGCCGGGTTGACGCGGAACGCCCCGACATCGTCGTCGGTGTCGCGGACTTCGGTCGTGAAGGCCCCGCCCCGGTGGACGTACACGGCGTCCGGTTCCGAGAGCGGGGCGTCGTACAGCCGGCCGGCGAAGTCGTCCTCGACGGCGAGGTCGGTGAGGTCGCGGTCGGTCCCGCGCGGATCGACTTCGAGTTTCGTCGCGTCCTCCCGGGCGACGACCGGAATCTCGCCGTCCACGCCGGCGAGCGTCGGTCCGTCCCCGGCGGAGACGCTCACCGTCTCGCCGTGTGGCGTGACACCTGCACCGTTGATACTGAGCGTGTGTTCGCCTTCCGGGACGTCCCGGACGACAGCAACCCCCCGGAACGTCGGCACCGCTTCCGGTTCGCTCTGCAGCAGTGCGAACATCTCGAGCGGCGAGTCGACGGTAACCAGCCCCTCGTCTTCGGGTGCATCGTCGGCCGGGACAGCGTTCGTTACTCTGGCGATCACCTGATTGACCGGCGACGGGTTGCCGATGGCGTCGTAGCGGTCCGCGAGCGCCTGCCGGTGGGTCCGCTCGGAGATATCGGTCGCAGGGTTCCCGTACCGTGGGGAGTTCCAGGGAACGCTCGTCGTCGTGATGTAGCCCGCGAGGAGGTCCTCGGCGAACGACGGGATGCGGAACTCGAAGCTCAACTGTGGCCCGGTGAAGTCCTCGATGTGCTCGAGCGTCGACGTCGGAGCGAGGTCGTAGGTCAGGTCGGCGTTCCCCGTCCCGTGACCCCGGAACTCGAACACGTCGCTGTTCTCTCGCGCCGGCAGGTTCGTCGGCGGCGACGCGAGGTCGTCGAACGAGCGGACGGTCAGTTCATCCGAGACGAGGTGGGAGGCGTCGACCGAGGGGAGCCGGTCGTGTTCGTGCAGCGGCGCCCCGTCGAGTTCGGGGACGCTGTACGGAAGGGCGAACCCCTCGTCCCGCGGGAGGCCGTACGCGAGCGGGATGGCGATGATATCTTCGATGCTTTCGACGACGCTGTTCGTGATGTCCGCGATGTCGTCCTCGAGCGGGAACCGCTGGAAGCGCTCGGCTTCGCCGTTGACCGAGAGCCCACTCGAGTGCGAGCCGAGTTCGACGAGGATGCGCGGCCGCCGGTCGGAGTCCGGGTCGAGAAACTCGTTGTTCGGAACGCTGCGGGAGTGGGCGCTCGCGACGTACAGCTGGGGTTGCTCGGTCTCGGTGTCGACAAACACCTGTAGCAGTTCCCAGTCGTGCCAGTGGAAGTTCGCGGTAAACTGGTCGAACACGGAGTAAAACCAGTACTGCACCACAGCAAGTGGTGACTCCTCGTACTCGACGACGTGATAGAAGGCGCTTGGCTCCGGCGGGTCGTCGCCGCCGCCCCGGCTGACGTAGCCCTCCAGCGCGTCGAACCCGTCGACGACCGTGTCGCCGTCCCGCTCGCTCTCGTAGGATCGCGGGTCCGTCGGAAACCACTCCTCGTCGGTGTCGAAATACAGCGTCGGGGCGAACTGCTCCGCGAGGTCACGCGCCGTGTCGTCTTCGACTTCCTCGGTGGGACTGTCCTCCTCCTGCTCGAAAAAGGAACAACCGGCAAGCGACCCGACCCCCCCGCCAGCGATGGCGCCGAGGAGGGTCCGGCGATCGAGTTCGGGCGGGTCTTCTACCATCTGTGAGTTTCCAGGCGTCCGGCAGGTCGCAGCCGAACCGACCTGCTAGGGAATGCGGAGCGACCGGAGCGGTCGGCGGACCCGACCTTCCCTGCCGGTGTGGCCCTGGTCGCCGCGAGGGACACTCGTCTGTCGATGTCGATGCCAGTACTATCCACGTCCGAGCAAACGCTCCGGCGGGCATAATTCTGGCGGCCCGACGGCGCAAAAACCCGCGGGGAAAGAAGACGGTCAGTCGTCAGCCGGCGCGCCGCTTTCGTCGTGCTGCTGCTTGACGTGGGTGAGTTTGCCGCCGTCCGCGAGGATTTCCCGCTCGCGGGCGGACGCGTCGAGATGGCCGGTTGCTTCCCAGTCGTCGTTCACGCGGATGGTGAACTCCTCCTGGCCGGTCCGGACTGCTTCGGCGACGTCGTCGACGACCTCGATGTCGTCGCCCTGCTCGATGCGGTCGTACGTTTCCTGGTCGATCTCCAGGGGCAGGAGACCGAAGTTGAAGAGGTTCGCCTTGTGGATGCGGGCGAAACTCTGTGCGAGAACACCCTCGATGCCGAGGTACATCGGGCAGAGAGCGGCGTGCTCGCGCGAGGAGCCCTGCCCGTAGTTCTCGCCGGCGACGAGGAAGCCGCCGTCGCTCTCGAGTGCGCGCTCGGCGAACGTGTCGTCGACACGCGAGAGCGTGAACTCGGAGAGTTTCGGGATGTTCGACCGGTACATCAGGATGTCCTGCGTGGCAGGGATGATGTGATCGGTCGTGATGTTGTCCTCCATCTTCAGGAGGGCCTCGCCCTCGAGGTGTGCGTCGAGGGGGTCCTTCAGCGGGACGTCGCCGATGTTCGGCCCCTTGACGAGGCCGTCGTCGACGGCTTCGTTGGGCTCGATGATGTCGGCGTCCGAGCCGTCGTACTTCTCGGGGAGCTCGAAGCCGGGGTCCTCGAGATCGCCGAGTTCGTCGGCGAGGTCCCGGGGGTCGACGATCTCGCCCTTGAGTGCCGACGCGGTGGCCACCTCCGGCGAGCACAGGTAGACGTTGTCGTCCTCGATGCCGGAGCGGCCCTCGAAGTTGCGGTTGAACGTCCGCAAGGAGACGGAGTCGCTGCCGGGCACGTGACCGATACCGATACACGCGCCACAGGTCGCCTCGGAGAAGTTCACGCCGGCGGCCATCAGCTCGGCTGTCCAGCCCTGCCGGGCGAGGAGCTCGGAAGCCTGCTTGGAGCCGGGGGCGATGATCATCTCCGTTTTCATGTCGATTTCGCGACCCTCGAGCATCTTCGCCGCTGGGAGGATGTCGGGGTAGCCGCCGTTGGTACAGGAGCCGATGATGACCTGATCGACATCCTCGCCTGCAACCTCGCGGACGGGCACGACGTTGTCGGGCATCGACGGCGTGGCGGTGAGCGGTTCGAGATCCGAGAGGTCGACGGTGATCTGGTCGGCATACTCGGCGTCGCCGTCGGGCTGGAGCTCGATGTACTCGTCCTCGCGACCGAGCCGCGAGAGCCAGTCTCTGGTCTTCTCGTCGGTCGGGAAGATACTCGAGGTCGCGCCGAGTTCCGTGCCCATGTTGGTG
>JAZKTU010000008.1:0-39997 GCA_036625385.1 Halovenus sp.
TCCGTCTCCGACGGCTACTGGCGTACTCTCCGAGCCGTCGGCTCCGGTGGAGCGGCCACCGACTCCGGGGAGAAAGCGGACCGCTATTCCATGTCGAGGTCGAACTGCTCGTGCTCTTTGGCCGGGTTGAGCACAACGCTCGTGTTCGACTCCTTGATCTCGGGGTCGGTGAGCAGTTCCTTGATCGTCGCGTTCATGTCGTCCGTGTCGCGGAACTTGCCGATGGCGATGATGTCGTGGTCGCCGGTCACCTCGTAGACGCTGACCATCTGGCGGTGTTCGGTGAGTGTCTCCGTGACGTCGACCAGCGCGCTCCCTTCGACTTTGAGCTGGAGGACCGCCGTGACGTCGTAGCCGAGCGCACCGTAGTCTACTTTCGGCGTGTACCCCCGAATGATGCCTTCTTCCTCGAGGTTGGAGAGGTGGTTCGAGACCGTCGTCACTGACACGTCGAGGTCCTCTGCGAGGCTCCGCAGGCTGGCCCGCCCGTCGCCGAGCAGTTCATTCACCAACTTTCGGTCCAGATTTTCGTACGTCATCAACGGACCGAACGGACGCTACCCACTATAATTTTACGAATATACAATTATTGCACGCATTGGCAAGGATTGCGCAGTATAGAAGGGTTTTTACAGCGTGCCGAACATCGATTAACCGTCGAAAGATGACAACCGACAACCTATCAGAGGAAGCGGAAGCGGTACTTGAAGAGATAGACGAGGAAGGGGTCGACTTCCTGCGGTTGCAGTTTACGGATATCCTGGGGACTGTCAAGAACGTCTCGATCCCGGCGGACCAGGCCGCGAAGGCGTTCACCGAGGGAATCTACTTCGACGGCTCCTCGATCAACGGCTTCGTACGCATCCAGGAGTCGGACATGCGTCTGGATCCGGACCCGGAGACGTTCGCGGTGCTCCCGTGGCGCAACAGCGAGCGGGTCACGAGCGCCCGGCTCATCTGTGACGTTATCGACACCTCGAGCGGCGACCCGTTCGTTGGCGACCCGCGCCGCGTTCTCAAGAACGCGCTCGCCCGCACCGAAGAGATGGGCTACACCGTCAACGCCGGTCCGGAACCGGAGTTTTTCCTGTTCGAGGAAGACGAGAACGGCAACGCGACGACGACGACCCACGACTCCGGCGGCTACTTCGACCTCGCGCCGAAGGACCTCGCACAGGACGTGCGTGGCGACATCATCTACGGGCTCGAGGAGATGGGCTTCGAGGTCGAGGCCAGCCACCACGAGGTTGCCGAAGGCCAACACGAGATCGACTTCAAGTACGACGATGCGCTCACAACGGCCGACAACATCGCGACCTTCCGTTCGGTCGTCCGCGCGATCGCCGCCCAGCACGACCTGCACGCGACGTTCATGCCGAAGCCGATCCCGCGCATCAACGGCTCGGGGATGCACACACACCTGTCGCTGTTCGAGGACGACGGCACCAACGCCTTCCACGACGAGGACGACGAGTTCAACCTCTCGGAGACGGCAAAGCAGTTCCTCGCCGGTGTCCTCGACCACGCCGAGGCGCTCGCCGCCGTCACCAACCCGACCGTAAACTCCTACAAGCGCCTCGTCCCAGGCTACGAGGCGCCCGTCTACGTCGCCTGGTCCGACGTCAACCGCTCGGCGCTCATCCGGAAGCCGGCGGCGCGGGTCCCGGCCGCCTCCCGCATCGAGGCCCGGTTCCCCGACCCGTCGTGTAACCCCTACCTCGCGCTCGCGGCGCTCATCCACGCCGGCCTGGACGGGATCGAGAACGACCTCGACTGTCCGGAACCGGTCCGGGAGAACATATACGAGTTCGACGAACAGAAACGCGAGGAGTACGGCATCGAGACGCTGCCGTCGAACCTCGGCCAGGCTGTCGAGGCGCTCCAGAACGACGAGGTTATTATGGACGCGCTCGGCCCGCACGTCTCCGAGAAGTTCGTCCAGGCGAAGACTCAGGAGTTCGAGGAGTACCTCGTCGAGGTCTCCCAGTGGGAACTCGACCGCTACCTCGAGAAGTTCTAACCCGGGGACGACGTTCCTCTTTTATTGGATGCCGCCTGTGTTGCCAGTGGCCAGGCTACCGAAGGTTCCGAAGTCGGTCGATCACGCGGCCCGGCAGGCCGATCGCCGCCACGGTGAACCCGACGATGAGCATCAGCGCGTACAGCCCCAGCGTCGACAGCCAGATGATGAGCATCGCGAGGATGGCCCAGCCACCGCCGAGAAAGTTGAACGCCCCGACGGTCATGACCGTCCCGTAAAGCAAGACGAGATACGGCCCCCAGCCCCGGGCATGGCCGCGGCGCATCCGGTTGCGGACGTACTGTCTGAGGTCGCGTTCCAACTCCTCGCGGTGGACTGTCCGTTCGTCGATCTCCGCCTCGAACTCGTCGAGTTCCCGGCGGAGTTCGTCGATCTCCGCCTGTGTCACCGCGTCGGCCCGTCGGGACGGTTCCTCCTCGTCCGCTGTCGACCCGTCAGCATCCATAGTCGCTTGTATTCCCTCTCGCAGCGGTGCCTGTTGTAGTTGCCGGTCTCCGAGACGTCCGACGAGCAGGGCGTTTAGCCCCGCGCCGAGCAACAGGAGCAGCCCTGCAAAATAAAACCAGACGAGCAACAGCAACACGCCACCGACGACGCCGTACAGCTCGAGACTCCCCGCCCGTGCGGCGTAGATGCCGAAGCCGACGCCGAGCAGTGCCCACCCGAAGCCGGCAACGACTGCCCCGGGGAGTGCCTCACGGACGCTCACCGGGATAGGGGGGAGTACGTAGTAAAGCGGGAAAAACACCGCCGGCAGTGTCACCGGAAGGAGGAGCGTCCCGAGGACGTCCGGGAAGGGAAGCAACTCGATGGGGACGAACGCGCTCGCAACCCCTGTGACCGCGACGGCAGCCGCGATGGCCACAACCGTCACGCCAGCGTCGGCGATCTGTTCGAGGAGCGGCTTCGCCGCCTCCTCGCCGTAGATGCGGTCGAAGGCGATATCGAGCCCGCGAAACACCCGGAGCGAACTCCAGCTCAGGACGACCAGCCCGAGCAGCGTCGTCCCCCCACGACCGGTCCCGTCGACCAGCGTCTGCTTGACGATGCTGGTCGCCTCCGGGGTGAGAAACGCGCCGATCCGGTCGAGCGTCGCCGCTGCGACTGCGGGTCCCGCCACGAACGACGCGACTGCAACGGCGATGAGCAACAGCGGCAGGACCGAGACGAACGCGTAGTACGCGATGGCGGCTGCCAGAAAGGGGAGCTGGAGTTGCGTGGTCGTGTCGAGCAGCTGCCGTGTGCGTTCCACGTAGTCGTTCACGACCCGACATCCGGGCGAGGGAGAAATAAGACTGTCCCGCCTCGAAAGCCCTTAGGTGGCCGGCACCTTCGAGCCGGACAATGACCGAGCCACGGGAGTTGACACTCCGGTTGACGGCTGTGTTGCTCGCAACGAGCGTTTTCCTCATCGGTCCGTCGTTGCTCGGCCTCGGGGCCTCGCCGGTGCTCGCGCTGGCACTCCTCGTGTTCGCCGCGTTGCTGTACGCCGGCACCGTCGTCCTCCCGTTTCCCGCGCCGTTTTACGGCCACGACCTCTCGGTGTACCAGCAGGACCTCTGGCTCGGCCCGGCGCTTGCCGCCGCTGCCGTGCTCTTCTTTCTGGGTGCGACCCCCGGTGAACTGCAGGCACTTGGCGGCCTTGCCGGTGCTGCCGGGATGGTCAACTACTTCCTGCGCCCGGTGTATTTCCTGGCCGTCTCACTCTTCGGCCGCCTCGCCTGACGGCGCTGTCGCCGCCCGGATTTCCGACACCGATGCCGTGGTCTTGAACGTCGTGCCGCCGTAGTGGGTCCGTGACGCCCGATAGCCGGCTGCCCGGAGCCGGGTGAGAAAGCCTTCCATTCCGGGTGCCGACCGACCCCACCGCTTGCACAGCCGGTGCTGGTCGTAGTGTGTCGGCACGGTGAGTTCCGCCCGGAGTCGCTCGAGCAGGTCTGCCGCCCGGTCACCGGTCCCGAGTTCCGGGGTGAGCTTCGCCCCGACGGCTTTGGCGAACGCGCGGTCGCACGTCGGTCCGAGCCAGACCGGGCCGGCCGTCTGGATGCCGTACCCGCAGTTCGGGCACGACGCCGGCGGGTCGGCGAGTAGCCCGGACTCCGTCTCCCGGAACAGGCAGTGTTCGCAGTGGTAGATGTGTCCGAGTTCCGCGACCACCTCGTTAGCCTCGGTCGCTCCCCGGTCGAGTTCGAGATACGTCCGGACGTAGTGGTCGGTCGCGTGGGTCACGAGCGGTCGCGGGGCGACGTCGTAGCGCGCCCCGGTCCGGACGAGTGCCGAGAGCAACACCCTGACGCCCATCTCGGCGTGGTACTCGGTGTTTCGCGGGACCGCGCTGTAGCTCCGGACGCCGCTCTCGAAGTGGGCGCCACAGAGCGGCGCGGTGTCGGTGGCGGTGACACACAGCAGGTTTCGGGTCCCCTGGAAGGCGGCGTCTGCGAAGGGGATGGGAGTCCCGAACGGATCGATGTCGACCACGTCGAAGTACTCCTCGTACAACAGCGGGCGGGCGTCCCGGTGTCGGACGTCGGCGTCCAGGCCGTTCGCGCCGAGGTTCTCCCGGCACAGTTCGACGGCGTCGGCGTCGGTGTCGGTACAGGTCACCGTCCACCCCTCCGACGCGGCGCGAACCCCACGGATACCGCTCGCTGCCGTCGCGTCGAGATACGTCTCCGCACGCGGTTCGCGCTCGCGGTAGGCCCGCAGGACCGCCACTGTGAGGTCCCGGTTGAGTTCCTGGGCGGGGTTGTAGAACACCTCGCCGGTGTTGCCCGTCCCCTGTTCGGGAACGGTAACCTCGACTGCCCCCTCGCTGACGCGCATACCCGGAGGTGGGGCAGCGAGAGCGAAAAGCGATGCGGTCCGCCGCTTACGGCGGGGCGGCTGTCATACCACGAGTTCGTAGAGTTCGTCGCCGACGTGGTGGATGGACTCGACGACTCGGCCCTCGTCACCGACCATCTCCGACCCGTCGACCAACGCCTCGCCGACTGCGAGGGACTTCCCGTGACTCTCCTCGTTGATGACGACCAGGTCGCCGGCCTCGATCCGTTCGTCGGCCTCGACGATCCCCGGTCGCATCACGTCGGCCCCGTTCGAGACGAACTCGATAGCCCCCGCGTCGACGGTGACGATGTGCCCGGTCGGCTGGAACTCGTTTGCCCCCCGGACCGTCAGGAACGGCTGGTCGTCGAGATACAGCACGAGCGGGTCACCGTCGACGAGGACGACATCCCACTCCCCGTCTGTCAACTCGACCTTCTCGAAGGAGTCCGCCTCGATGTCGACCCCCAGGTGGGCGGCGAGCGTTTCCCGAATCTCGTCGATGGCGTCCGACCGGAGGTGGTGGCGCGACTTCACGTCCATACCCGCCAGTTGGGTACCCGGGGAATAAAACGCACTGCTGTCAGCCTGGCGGTCGAAACCTCTTTTGAGACGCCCGTCGAAACCAACACATGATCCCCGGATTCGTCTTCGGCATCGACCCGATCATCTTCTCTGTCATGGTGATGATTCTGCTCTTTATTTTCTTCGTGTTCCTCCTTCTTCGCCGGACAGCACAGGAGTTCAAGGAAGGCGTCGACCGCAGCCGGAAGTGAGCGTGTCGGCCACACGCGTGCGACACCGCCGGCCGCGGGGCGCGTTACTGGACGAACTCGGTCAGGGCAGTCGCGAGGCGTTTCGGTGCCGACTGGGTCGCGACGTGTCCCACACCCTCGAACTCGACCCGACGGCTGTCCGGGAGGCGCTCGGCAAGCGCCCGGATGCCGTCCCGGAGATGGGTCGGGCTGTCCTCGCCGGTCAGGAGGAGGGTCGGCACGGTTGTGTCCGGCTCGTCCGGCAGTTCGTACGCTTCTACGGCACGGTTCTCCCGGACGACCGTTCCGGCGAGGTCCATGTCCACCTCTCCGGGCCACCAGGGGACCCGGGAGACGTCGGGAATCCCGCCCGCCTCCTCCATGAACAGTCGCATCACGTCCCGGCGCCTGCCGGCATCGAGGTGCGCTTCTAGCCGGGCGGCGAGGTCGCTGTCCCTGTGTTCGTCTACCAGGACCGCCGGTTCGTAGAGCACGAGACGGGCGAGGGGGAGCGTCGGTGCGCGACTTCGCGCTCGAGGTCGTACGCTTCGGTGTCGCCGCTGTCACCCCGCCCCCGACGGTCCGGGGCGTAGACGGTGAACTCGTCGGCGAGCGACGGCCGGAGAGGGCCCCACTCCTCCCGCGTCCCGGAACTGCCGTGGAGGAGAATCAGCGGTGGCCCCTCCCCGTACTGTTCGTACGCGATACTTGTTCCGTCAGTCGATGTGACCGTCTGTACTGTCGAACCGGAGGCTTGCCTCTCGGAGACCATCGTTTCGCCTCTCCTGCCCCGGCCACATGAAGAGACCTGCCGTGTTTCAGGGTCTGCAACGCCTGTCGCGTTCCGTCTGGCCCGAGGTCACTCCGGCGTCTCGGTCGAGAGTTCGAGCGCGTGGATGTCCTCGGTCATGTGGTCGCCGAGCGCGTCGTAGACCATCTCGTGTTGGTCGAGCAGCGACTCCCCCTCGAAGGCTGGCGAGACGACAGTCGCGGCGAAGTGTTCGTCATCGTCCGCCCCCCGCGGTGTCGTCACCGTCGCCTCCGCGTCCGGTATCTCCGCCTCGATGAGTTCCTCGATTGCGTCCGTGTCCATACCCTACCGCAGGTACCCGAGCGTAAAAAGTGTCCCCTGTTGGCGCTCCCGGGCTTTCTCGCCCGTCTCAGAACGGGGCGTCGGCGGCGTCGTCTGACGCCGGTTCGGCCGCGACGGTCCCGCCGTCGGCGTTCAGCGTGTCCGCGAGGTCGCCCTGCTCTTCGAGTTCTGCGAGAATGTCACTGCCGCCGACGAACTCGCCGTCGACGAACGTCTGCGGGATGGTCTCCCAGCCGCTCCGGGCATCGAGTGCCTCCCGGAAGGCGTCGAGGTTCTGCAGCGTATCGACGGTGACGACGTCGTCGCGGTACGCGGAGACGAGCGTGAGTGCGCGGTCGGAGTAGCCACACTGGGGCATCCGCTTGTCGCCTTTCATGAACAGGACGACCTCCTCCTCCTCGATGGTCTCGTCGACGAGTTCCGCTACTTCGTCCGCGTCCAGTTCGGGCTCGGTCGGGTCGAATGTCATACCTGCTTGTTCGGCGTGGGGATGCATATGGGTTGTCCTTACTTCGCCGGTTCGGCCCACTCGTCCGCTCACGGTTCGAGGGTCCCGAGCACCGGGCAGAGCGCTTCCCCTTTCGCCGTGAGACTGTCGTAACTCGCGATCGGCCGTTCCTCGACGCTCCGTGCGGCCTCCTTCCCTGTCCCTGCCATCGGTGTCACGTGACCCCAGTCTTATCGCCAGGGACACAGACGGGTTCTGAAACGAACCAGGTAACGAAGTGAACCCACACCCGTCCCTGTGTCGCGGGGAGCGCCGGGCTGATCGCTGCCGGACCGCACCGTACCGTCGCTGTGCTTCCCCGCGTCGAGTCAGGCGAGCACGTCAATTTCGTAGCCGGCGTCCTCGAGCGCGTCGACGAGGCCGGTGACGTGGTCCGGGCCGCGCGTCTCCAGTTCGAGTTCGACTTCGGCGTCGTCCATGGCGACGTCCCGCGAGGTGCGGTCGTGGCGGATGGCGTAGATGTTCGCCTCCTGCTCGGAGATGACCGACACCAGCGCGTCGAGCGCGCCGGGCCGGTCGGGCAGCACCGTCCGGATGCGCAGGTACCGCCCCGTCTCGGCCATCCCGCGGATGATGACCGTCGTCAGGGTGTTCATGTCGATGTTCCCCCCACACAGCGCCGGAACGATCGTCTCGTCGTCCTCGTAGTCGAACTGCTCGAACAGCACGGCTGCAAGCGCGACCGCCCCAGCCCCCTCGGTCAGCAGCTTGCTGCGCTCGAGCAACTGTGTCACCGCGACCGCGATCTGGTCGTCGGAGACGGTCACGACCTCGTCGACGCGCTCTCTGATGACCTGGAAGGGTTTCTCGCCGACCTTCCGGGTCGCGATGCCGTCGGCGATGGTATCGACGCTGTCGAGTTCGATGCGCCTGCCCTTCTCGAGCGATTCGGCGACGCTCGAGGCGCCTTCGGCCTGGACACCCACGACCCGGGTGTCGGGCTGTTTGCCCTTGATCGCCGTCGCGATCCCGCTGATGAGCCCGCCGCCGCCGATGGGCACGACGACCGTCTCCACGCCCGGCAGGTCCTCGAGGATCTCGAGACCGATTGTCCCCTGCCCGGCCATCACCTCCCAGTCGTCGAACGCTGGCAGGTAGTACCGCCCTTCCTCGCGCTCGATCTCCCTCGCGCGCGCGGCCGCCGCGTCGTAGTCGACGCCGTCGAGGATCACCTCCGCGCCGTAGCTCCGCGTCGCCTCGATCTTCGAGATGGGGGCGTCCTCCGGCATGACGACTGTCGCGTCGACGCCCATCCGTGTCGCCGCGAGCGCTACGCCCTGCGCGTGGTTGCCCGCGCTTGCGGTCACGACGCCCGCCTCGCGCTCCGCCTCGCTCAGCGTCGCGACGCGGTTCGTCGCGCCGCGTATTTTGAACGAACCCGTCCGCTGGAACACCTCCTCTTTCAGGTGAACGTCCGCGCCCGTCATCGCAGAGAACGTGTGGGAGTACCTGAGTGGCGTGTGTCGGGACGTTGTGGCGACCCTATCGCGGGCTGCCTGCACGTCGTCGAGTCCGAGCATACGCACAGTCGCCGCTCCACGCTCTTAATTTCACGGCGGCGTGTCGCTCGAACGGGAACAAAGAAGCGTGTGACGGCAGTCGCGACTGCACTCTGTCTGTTCCCGTGGTGGTACTTAAATTTCCGTACGACGCGTGCCGAACAGAATCGCCCGTCACTGTCGGGATATGCCGACCGTCTGACGGCTGACAGACGGGTGTTAGCGTAATTAAAAGAACCCAGTCCGGCCCACCGGCGCGGGGCGCGCTCGCTGCCGTCGGGACCGCCGGATGGCCGTCGCTGCCGGTGTCCGACTCCGGCAGATATTCATACCGCCGACAGTATGAGTAGCCGTTCCCGGAGGTGGTCGAGTGGACCATAAAACCTACATTCACCATCCGAGTAAGTCGCGATAATTGCCTGCCCTGCCCCGGTGAAGTAACCAATGAGTTCACGAGGCGGACGACGTCCAGTTCGGTCAGCCAGCGCCAGCGCTCGACGAACGTGGAAGCGCCTCGAGCCGATCCGCCGGCGTGTCCGCCGACGGTTCGAGGTCGATACCCGGGCGCTTGCCACAGCCCGTATCGCGCTCGCGCTCATCCTGTTTGTCGACCTCGTCCACCGTGCCGGGGACATGGTGCTGTTTTACACTGACCGGGGGACCTACCCCATCGCTGCCTACGAGGTGACCTACAGCCAGTATACGGGCTACTCGCTCCATGCACTCTCCGGCGACCTGTGGTTCCAGCAACTCATGTTCGTCGTCGCGGGTCTGTTCGCTCTCGCCTTCCTCGTCGGCTACCGGACACGCCTGGTTGGGTTCGTCTCCTTTCTCCTCCTGTTCTCCCTGCACGCCCGGAACCCGGGCGTGCTCAACGGTGCCGACCGCCTGCTCCGGGTGTTGCTCCTCGTCGCACTGCTCGCACCGCTCGGCGAACGGTGGTCGGTCGACGCACTCCGGCGCGGGAGCGCCCGGACGCGCGTCGCCAGTGTCGGCACTGCCGTCCTCCTGCTCCAGCCAATCGTCTTGTTCACGTCCAACGCGATGCTGAAACACGCCGGCGAGAACTGGTATGCCGGTGACGGCCTCGAGATCGCGATGTTGAACGACTCGATACGGTTCTACCTCGGCAACGTCATCGTCGAGTACCCTGCGCTGATGACAGCGCTCAACTACGCCTGGGTAGGGATGATTGCCGGCTCGGCACTGTTCCTGCTGGCCACGGTCGGGCGGGTCAGGGCACTCGCCGCGCTCGCGTACTTCGGTGCGTTCGTCGGTATGTTGCTGACAATGGCCGTCGGGCTGTTCCCGCTCGTGTTGATAGCCGCGGTGCTCCCCTTTCTCACGCCGCCGTTCTGGGACGCCATTGCAGCCCGCGTCCCCGCACACTGGCGCACTCAGCTACCCGACCGGGAACAGTTCGGCCCGCTCGGCCGGCCGCCCCTGGAGCGTCGTCTCCTCGCGGCGCTCCGGGAGCGGGGCTACACGGGACTGGCCGCGTTTCCCCGCTCGGCGTTGACCGTGCTGAGCGTCCTGGTGCTCGTCTGGATGCTGCTTTTTGCCGCTAGCGACGTCACCGGACGGGACGTCCCCGACCGGATCGATTACAGCCACCTCGACCAGCAGAGCTGGGGGCTGTACGCCCCTGACCCCTCGGAGGGGTACGTCTGGTACGTCGTCGAGGCGGAGTTCCCCGACGGGACGACAATCGAACCGGTGTCCGGTGGCGCCGTCGACTTCGACCGCCCCCCAGACGGGTCTGTCGCGTACGAGAACTTCCGCCACCGCAAGTTCATGCGCCTCGTCTGGTCGTCGAGCGAGGGCCGCACGACGAGTCGTATCGTGAACGGGTACGCCGAGTGGGCCTGCCGCCAGGCACACGACGCCCGTGACGGCCAGGCCGACCGCATCACCGTCTACCGGTTCTACCAGCCCAGCCCGCTTGACGGCGAGTACGAGGAGCCCAGCCAGTGGACCGTCATCGAACGACCCTGTGTCGACGGCTGACCGCGTCGTCGACCGGCTGGGCCCCACAGCCGACCACGTCCCTCCCGCGGCACGCGAATCGCTGCCCTGATGACCGCCCACGCCGTCGTTCGAGTATGATACGCATCGCCTGGGGAACCGGAAGCGCCGGGACGGAGATGTCGTCGTTCGACGCGGCGCTCGCGGCGGCGGGTCTTCACCAGTACAACCTCCGGACGCTCTCCTCGGTGATTCCCGCCGCCACCAGAGTCGAGGCGGTCGACACCGCGGGCGACCTCGGGCCGGCAGGCGAGGCGCTCGATGTCGTGCTGGCGCGCCAGACGAGCCCCCCGGGAGCCCGGGCTGCTGCGGGACTGGCGTGGACCGACCGGTCGGGGCCAGGACTGTTCTACGAGGCAGGCGACCGGGACCCCGAGACCGTCCGCGAACGCCTCCGGACGGGCATCGAGCGAGGCTGTGAACTCCGCGGGTACGGCGACGCCGACTTCGAGCGACAGGTCATCACCGCCGACCCGTCGCCGGACCGATACCGGACGGCCGCGGTCGTCGCGGCCTTCGGCGAGAGTACGTCGCTGCTGTGAGCCGCACGTCCACGGGCTCGGACCCCGTGTCGAGTCGGGCTAGATAGATATTTCGAGTGCTCTGCGAAGGATCTGCACGCCGTTGAAACAGACGTGGCCGATGATCGGGACGAACAGGTTCTTCGTGCGGTGGTAGCTGACTCCGAGCACGACGCCAAACGCGAAGAACATGCCGAATACGACGGCGTCCCCGCCCGAGCTGACGGTTGGCCCCGTGTGGATGAACACGAAGAGCAGACTCGCCACCCCGATGGCGACACCGGTACGGAACTGGTCCTCGAGATACCGCTGGATCACACCCCGGAAGAACACCTCCTCCATCGGCACAGCGACGAACGTCGAGACGACAAAAAGCGCCAGGTAGAACAACGGGTCTGTCGCTCTCCCGGCGGCGGTCTCGACCGGCCCGACGTCGAGCAGCGCGAAGATTCCGGTCGCGAGGGCAACGACAATCATCAACGCGAGACCGACAGCCGTGCCGTAGAAGACAGTCCACGTGGATACTTTCCCGACCCGGAGATAGGAGCGCCACTCGCTCTCCCGGGTCAACAGGAACAGCCCGACGGCGGAACCGAACCCCAGCACCTGTAACCCCACGACGTCCACCAGGAGACGGGACACCGTCCCGGGGGTGCCAACGGCGAACACGGCCCCGACAGAACGCACCACCGTGTGGCTGAAAAGCAGTGACAGACCGAACAGCACGGCGACTACCACCAGCGCGACGACGCCAGACCGGAGGTACCGCCGGCTCTTCCCCGGGGTCTCACCGTCCGTTCGCTGCTGGTCGGGGTCTGTCATCGGTTCCCTCTCGACGGCTTTACTGTCCGCTTCACTCCCTCCCGAGTAACCGCTCTGCTCACTGTCTGCAGGGCCGGTGTTACGGCCTCCGTGTCGTCCCGCTGTGTCGTGCTCGTCGGTGGGAACAACGGCCTCAGTCTCCCATAGATGTTCCGCTGCCCGACCCGACTCTGTCTCGCACACAACACAGACCCCGTCCAGCCTCCGGGCATGACACGCAACCCCGGCGGCGTATGGGCGAAGCGACACTGATTCCGCGATTCGGTTAATTTTATAACCCTGCAGGGTCATAAGTGCGGTATGTGCCCACAAATAATAGAGAACGTTGAACAATGTCTTAGATGCGAAAAGGAGTTCAAACGCGTCCGAACGAGCGACCCACGGAAAGGGTACGACGTGTTGCGTGAGGATGCCGACGGATGGACCGTCCAGTGTAAGGGGTGTGGCCAACAGCTTCTCATCCGGAAGCAGTGAACGAAGCGTCACTCCGCCACGACTGAGCGCTCCTGCTCGAGTTCCTCTTCGAGACGGCTCGCGTACTCGAGACGGATCTCGCGGGCCGTCTGCTGTGAGACGGGTTCGTCGCCCGCAATGTCCGGCGAAATCGGCTCGTACGCCGCGACGTCGAACCCCATCCGTTCGAGGTAGGACTCGACGGACGGTGAGATCCCCTCTCTGACTGCCCCGTCGACGTACTCCTGTACCCTGTCGAACGTCGGCAGTGCCACGGCCTCCGCCGAGACACGTCCCGTGTCCTCCCCGATCCGGACCTCGGTTTCGAGGGCACGTTCCACAGTCGAAACGATATCGGCAGCCAGTTGCAGGACCTGACTGGGGAGCGCGGTGTCCGGCGACCGCCACTCGACTGTCGAAAACTCCTGTCGGAACTGGACAGGTGTCCAGACGGCCCCCTCCGGCGTGAACGCGGATTCGACGCGCTCGCGGTCAACCCCGGCCATCATCGCCTCGGTCAGAAACTCTTCGTAGCAGCGCTCGACCCGCCTGGCGTACTCCACGCGCCCGTCGGCGTACGGCCACAGTTCTCCCTGGTTCGGGAGCGTCTCGTAGGCCAGCCACCGGTAGAGCGCCGACCGCGCCCCCGGCGTCAGCGCCTCCCCCTGATAGTATGGCGAGGAATTGACCAGGGCCAGCGCCGGATCCAGTGCGGTCAGCGTGTTCAGCTGGTTCACTTCGTTGCCCGGCTGTTGTTCGATGTGAACGTGTGTTCCTGCACAGTGTCGAACGTACTCGAAATCCTCGCCGAGAACGCGGTCCTGGACCGCTGTCCGTTCGCTGTCGAGGTCAGCAATACACCCCTCGTTGACCGGCGTCGCGAGCGGGACGAGTTTCTTCCCGCGTCTGTCGGCACGGGAGAGAACCCTCTGAAGCCGGTCGAACAGGTTCCGGCGGAGTTCGGCTGTGGTCGTACACGGCCGGGTCTTGATCTCGAGCAGCGGTGCGACGAACTCCCGTTCGACACCCTTGCAACCCGTCCCGAGTTCACCTGCGTCCGTCAGGTACCCCTCCCTGTCTATCACCCAGTACTCCACTTCGATACTGCGTCGAACGGATCCCGCCGCCCTCGCTGGTTCGCTCTCCATATCTTACGTCCGGGGTCCAAACGGGATACTTACTGGATATAAAGTCATTTTTTGCCCGATCTTCTGGTCGATCAGCTCTGTTCTCCGACGTAGACACACGGTCGTTGCAGTCCTATACTTTTGCCCTCATAAAGACTGTGTATATCTCAAATAAATCGGTCTGTGTTCACGTATAACTCGAATCATCCGGGGATTCTTGTATAGATTATCATTTTATACTCGGTTCCATCCAAAGAATCGTTTTCCAGTCGCTGGGAGTTCGCCGTCCCCGTCATGTCGGTCGTCGCCCTCGCGAGTGCGTCACGACTGTGGGCGTGTTTGCCCCCCCGTCGCCGCCCACTGCCGGCTCAACCGACGTGAAGATATTCGACCCCCGAGGTGTCGAAATTGCCACGGGCTTACAGCCGGCAGTACCCTCGGGGACGCTCTTGCCGACCGTCTGCACTCAAATGGCTCTTTGGGGGAGCGCTACCGGCTTATATATACCGCCTGTAGGTACAGATACACTGATGAACCGACGCACATTCCTCGCCGGCACGGGTCTCGCGATCGCCGGTCTCGCCGGCTGTCTGAGCAACGGTGAGGGACCGGGCACCGACGACGACGGGACGGACGACTCCGGCGACGACGGTGACGCGGATTCGGTCCCCGTCCTGACGGACTACGCGGTCAGCGACCACGTGGTGGCTCCCGACGCCGAACGCAACTCCGACATGGACGCGTGGGGGCTGTTCCTCGCGACCCGCGACGCTGCCGAGGGGTACTTCGGCGCTGTCGACGGGAGCGGTGCCGAGGCAGTGCGCACGTTCATCGACGAGACGGCCTTCGACGCCGGCGACCGGTTGCTTTACATCCAGGCTTTTGCCCGACAGACCTGCTACGACCTCGTCCTGGAGGGCGAGCCCGCTGTCGGCGCAAACGGCCTGCCGGGCGTGCGGGTCGGGCTCGACCGGACCGCGCCCGAGGACGAGCCCTGTGGCGATGCCATCACGCCCGTCGACCTCCTCCTCCGGCTCTCGTTCGACCTCGACGCCGGCTCCACGGACGTCGTGGAGGTCCAGGTGTCCGGGTCCCTGAACGACCCCGAGGACCTCCTGATCGAGGCCGAGCGATAGGTGCCCGAACCCGCACCACCCGGCTGTTGCTGGTCCACGTGACGTGTTTCCAGACTGCCCGGCAACGCCCACGGTGTCGGCAGACGGCGTGCCACTCTTCTCCAGCCACGGGGTGTGTCGACCTGCTCACGACGCCTCTTGCCCGCCGTCGGCGGCAGGCTGATCGTCGCCCGGCGTCGCCGATTCGTCGGTCGACTCCTCCTCGTCACCGGGGAAGTATCCCGACGGGCCGAAGTACCGCGTCCAGAGGATCAGCAGGGACGGCAGTATGAAGACGCTCGCCAGGAACGCGTAGATGATCGTGAGGCCGGTGATGATGCCGAACTGTCGGAGGATCGGCAAGATTGCGAAGGCGAGCGTCCCGAACCCGCCGACCGTCGTCGCCGCGCTCCCCAGCAGCGCGCCGCCGGTGCCGGTGACGGTCGTGTACATCGCCTCCCAGACGTCGCCCTGCCGCCGGAGTTCGAGTTCGTACCGCGAGCTGATGTGGATACTGTAGGCGATCCCGAGGCCGACCGTCAGGGAGGTGATCGTCCCGGTCAGGGTGTTGAACGGGATCCCGAGGACCCACATCGATCCGAGGATCCACGTCACGGCGAGCGCCACCGGGACGAGCGTGACGACGCCGAGCGACGCGGGGTTGCCCGTCAGCCGGTACGCGACCGAGAGGAACAGGAAGACCGCGACCAGCGTGATCACGAGCCCCTGGATGACCGTCTCGAGCAGGTCCTCCTGGACGTTGTCGAAGACGACCTGATCACCTGCGGGAACGGCCGTCAGCGCCCCGCCGCTCTCGCTTTCGATGACGCCGGCGACGGCACGGTTGTCGTCGGCGATTTCGCCGATGCGGGCGTTACCGGTGACGCCGAACTGCAGGCGCAGCGCCTCGTAACTCCCGTCTTCGGCCCGGTAGACGAACTCCGCGGCTCGCGGGTTTGCCCGCAACAACAGGTCGAACAGCCGTTCGACGTTCCCGTCGGGGACACCGTCCTCTGCCACGGCGTCGTCGTACGCCTCGGTGAACTCGACGAGGGCCTGTTGTCTCTCGGTGCGCTGTGCCGCCTCGGTCGTCGCAGCAACCTCCGCACCCTGGCTTGCCGTCTGTTGCATGACAGTCAGGGGCGACCGGATGTCGGGGCCGTTCGGACCGACAAACACCGTTTCCAGGCCGGCAGCCTCCCTCCCCGCGCTGTCGAGCCAGCGAAGGGTCCGGTCGTTCGTCACGTCCCCGCGTATCAGCACCTCTGCCTCGTTGTCCTCCTGCTGGTAGTTGTCGCCGATGAACTCGAGGTCCTCGTTGATCTGGTACGTGCCGGGGGCCATGGGGCCGGGAAGGTTCTGCGTCCACTCGGGCGGGCTGTCGGCGAGGAAGTCCGTCTCGTCGAAACTCGTATCCACCTGTGTCGCGCCGTAGGCACCGCCGACCGAAAGCAACAGGGCGAAGACGACAACCGCAACCGGGAACCGCCTCGCCGCGGAGACGCCGCCGGCGAGCACCCGAGAGAACACCGACCCGCCAGTCCCGAACGCACGTTTCTGTCGGTCGAACCCGCGCGACTCCAGAAAGCCGTCCAGTTCGATCTTCAGCGCCGGTATCAGCGACCCGAAGATGATAAGCGCCGCAACGACCCCGAACGCGCTCACGATACCGAAATCCCGCAGCGGGCCGATGGGGCTGGTCAGGTTCGCCAGGAACCCGATCGCCGCCGTTGCCGTCACCCAGACCAGGGCAACGCCGACCCCCGCCAGCGCGAACGACATCGACCGTCGCAGGCCGACAGTTTCCTCACCCTCACCGTTGGCCCGCTGCTCCCGGTACCGCATGAAGACGTGTATCGCGTAGTCGATCGATAACCCGATCAACAGCACCGGCACGGAGAGCAACAGCTGGTTGAACGCCACTCCAGTCCAGCCCATGAAGCCGAACGTCCACACCAGCACGGCGAAAATGCCGACGACGCCGAGGACGATATCGAGCAGGTCACGGTACGCGATCGTCAGCGCGACGACGACAAAGAGGAGGGCAAGCGGGCCGACGATCGCCCCGCTGTCGCCCAGCGACTGGTCGATCTCCTCGCTGAGGATACCGAAACCGAACAGCGAGTACTGGGCGTCCCGGTCCCCTGCGAGGTCCCTGATCTCGAGCTGTGCGTCGGTGAGGTCCTCCGGGAACGCGTTCGGGGCCTGCACGTCGACGTCGAGTCTCTGTCTGACGATGGTACTCCCCGCCTCCGCGGTCGTCGACCCGGGCTCGTAGGAGGCTGGCATGAAGCCAAGCGCCCGCGGGTCGCCGTCCTCGCCGAACACGGTCTGCACGATCGCCTCGAGTTCCTCCTCCTCGAGTGCCTCGACGGCTGCGCGCTGCTCGGCGAGTGTCGGCGGGCTGTCGTCGGTTCCCGTCTGCTGTCTCGCCAGCACCGCGTTGGCGACGACGTTCGCGTAGCCAAAGATCGGCCGCTCGTCGACGAGCGTCCGGCTGATGCGCTCGCTTTCGAGCATCTCCTGCTGGAAGGCGAGTGACTCCAGGATCGCCTCCTTCGTGAGGACGTTCTCGCCGCGCTGGATGACCTGGACGAGCGCCTCGTTGCCGCCCTCCTCGACCGTAAAGTTCTGTTCGATGAACTCCTGGGCGTTCGCGGCGGGCGAGTCCGTCTCGAACTGCCCGGTGTTTGACTGCTGTTCCACGTCCGCCATCCCGACACCGATCGCCACCGTCAGCACCAGCACGACGAGGATGATCGACTTCGTGTACGTCGTCAGAGCATCCGCGACGCGACCCGGAATGTCACTCATACGCTCCTCTCATACTGTCGGCTGTAACATCTCGAACGTATTCGCCTCTCCGGGGGAGCGAATATCTTGACGCACGTACAGCCGGCAGTATCGAAACCCGAAAGCCAGTCGCTCTGAACACGTGTTAGCCGGTCTATGCCTTTAGTCCACATAACACTCACTATCGCGTCTCGGCGGGCCGTGTGATTCTGTGCCGCCGGAATCGTCATATGTCGACTGGCTGTCCCTGTTTCACGGGCAAACATGCTCCCGTCCCGGTCGACGGGTCCGACAGTTCCTGGGGGCGTTCGAGTACGCCCTCGACGAGCACTGTGAGGATACCCTCATACTGCCGGCTGTAACATTTTGAAAGAATTCGCCACCCCGGGGTGGCGAATATCTTTACGAACGTACAGCCGGCAGTATCACTCGGTTTCCCCATCCTGGACCGGTTGCTCCCCCTCCCCCTCGCTCTCGTCGCGTTCGGTCGGCCAGGTCACGCTTCCCAGGAACTGCACGCCGGTCTTCTGGGCCGCACGCGCGATCATGTGGGCACCGGTCGGCACTGTCAAGAAGAGAAAGAGGACGCCGACGAGCGACGTCAGCCCGGCGCCGCCGGGGCCGAACTGCACGAACCCGGCCAGGAAAATGGTCGCGGTGCCGAGCGTCGTCGGCTTGCTCGTCGCGTGCATCCGGTTGTAGACGTTCGGGAGTCGGAGCAGTCCGAGCGTGCCGACGGCGAGGAAGAAACAGCCCACGACGACCAGGACGATGATCGTCAGGTGACGGACCGCTTCGAGTTCGACCATCCTACCGGTCACCTCCGCCGGGCGTCCCGGTCATCGCTCCCTCCGTGTGATTATATCCCCTTCAGTCACGTACTTTGCGACGGTGACCGTCGAGAGAAAGCCGATGATCGCGAGGACGATACTCGCGGTCACGAACAGTCCACGCCCCGTCCGCAGTGCGACCAGCACCGCGATCGCGATCACGTTGGTAGCGATCGCGTCCAGGCCGACGACGCGGTCCGGCGCCGTCGGGCCGCGGATGACCCTGTAGCTACAGAGAAGACACAGTCCCGCGACGAGGATCAGCGCGCCGTCGACGACGGTGGCCGCCACCCCGTCAACCATCCCGCTCACCCCTGTTTTCCTCCCCCGTCCGCTCGTCCTGGTCTCGCGGATCGGCGGCAGTCTTTGGCTCCGGGGGGTGGTCCGGCGGGTGGATGGTGATCGCCGGCGGCGGGTCCGAGGGCGACCGCCGTTCGTCGAATATCAGGAGCGCGTAGTCCTCCCAGCGCCGGATCGGTTCGACCACCGCCTCGGGGTCCCGTCCGTCGATCATGTGGACGTACAGCGCGTTCTCGTCGGGGTCGTGGTCGAGTGTCACTGTTCCCGGCGTGATGGTGATGCTGTTTGCGATCGTGGTGACACCGAACGGCGTCTCGACGCGGAGGGGGACGAGAATCACTTGCGGCTCGATCGCCAGCCCCGGTACGAGCACGCGGTACGCGACATCCACGTTCGCAACGAGTACCTGTTTGAAGAACACGAGCAGGTACAGGACCACGTACGGCAGGGCAGTGACCGGCTGCTCGACTCTGATCTCCTCCTCGTAGAGTCGCCGGAACACGTAGGCGACCGGGAAGCCAACGGCCATCCCGACGAGAGACGTCGTCACCAGTGACCGGGCGGTGATCGACGGGCCGCGAACGAAGACCCAGAGGACCGCAAAGAGCAGGCCAGCGACGATCCACCGTCGCGTTTTCATTCGCCCTCACCCCCCAGGTCGACGACCTCGACGTACCCGTCGGTGTCGATCGCCGCGCTGGCAGCCGCGTCGGCGAACTCGTACACCGGCTCGAACCCCAGCCCGGTGACCACGACGACCCCGGCGAGCGTCGCCAGGATCGCGACCTCCAGGCTGTCGACCGTCCCCGTCGCTACCGCCTCGGTCTCGCTCCCCCAGAACGTGCCCATCCACGCCCGCGTCGCGTACAGAATGGTCAGTCCCGCCCCGACAAGCAACACGACCAGGACGGCCACGGCACCGACAGTACCTGCGGTGTTCCCAGGAGCGCCGGCTGCGACCTGTCTCACTGCAGCGTCGAAGACGAACAGCTTGCCGAAGAACCCGGCAAGCGGGGGAACCCCGACGAGCGAGAGCCCGCCGACGAGCATGACACTCGCAAACGCGGGCGAATGCGCGCCGAGGCCGCCGAGTTTCGAGAGCTGTGTCGTCCCCACGGCGTCGCGGACGACGCCCGTCGAGAGAAAGAGCAGACCCTTGCTGAGCGCGTGGTGGAACGCGAAGACCAGCGCGGCGAGGAGACCGAGGTGGCGCAGTGACGGCGACGTGGTCGCCGCGGCGATGCTGAGGGGGACGGTAATAAAGCCGAGCTGGCCGATACTGGAGTAGGCGAACAGCCCGTCGAGGGTCTCCCGGGAAACGGCACCGACGCCGCCGACGAGGATGCTCGACAGCCCCATCACGACCAGCACCGGCGCGAGAAAGACGAGCGGCGAATCGCCCGCGAACCCGGGGACGCTCGTCGGGACGCTCGCGTTGCCAAAGACGGTGAAGTAGAGCCGGATGATGGCGTAGATACCGACTTTCTTGGTCGCCCCGGCGAACATCGCAACGACCGGAATCGGCGCGGCGCGGTAGGCGGACGGCACCCAGAACTGGAACGGGACCAGGCCAGCTTTCAGCGCGAACGTGACGAGGACTAGCGCGGACAGCCCCACGACCGGTCCCGTCGCCACGCCCGGCTGTGCGAGTTGCTGTGCCATATCCGCCATGTTGAGCGTCCCCGTCGTGGCGTACAGCCCGCCGATACCCAGCAACATGAGCACGCCGCCGACGATGTTCAACACGACGTATCGTACCGCTGCGGCGGTGTGTTCCGCGTTCCCGTAGAAGGAGACGAACACGTAACTCGCCATGAGCATGACCTCGAACCAGACGAAGAGGTTGAACAGGTCGCCCGTCAGGAACGCACCGGTCGCACCGAGCAACAGGAAGTGAAAGAGCGGGTGGTAGTAGACGCGCTGGTTGCGCTCGTCGATGAACCGGACCGAGAACACGACCGAGTAGACGGCCACGACGGCAGTTATCGCGAGCATGAACGCAGAGAGACTGTCGGCAACGAGGGTGATGCCAAACGGTGCCCGCCAGCCGCCGAGCTGGTAGGCGACCGCGGCTGCGTCGGCGCCAAACACCACCCCCCGGGCGAGCAGGGCAACGGCGCCCGCGTACGCCACCGTCCCGCCGACGCTGACGGCCCGCTGGAGCCGCGGCTGGCTCCGAACGACGAGCGTCAGCGTTCCAGTGACGAGCACGACGAGCATCGGGGCGACCGCCAGTATCCCGGTCATTGCTCCCACTCCGTGACGTCAATCGTGCCGTTCTCCTGGTAGGCGCGATACGAGAGAGCCAGGGCGAAGGCGGTCATCCCGAAACTGATGACGACCGCGGTCAGGACGAGTGCCTGCACGACCGGGTCCGCGGTCTCGGGGAACGGCCCGTGGTGGCTCGCAAGGATCGGCACCGAGTCGCCCGTCGCTTCCGTGATCCCGCCCATCGAGACGAGGTACACGTTCGCCCCCTGCGAGATGGACGCGAGCCCCCAGACGACTTTCACGAGGTCGTCCCGGAGCAGGAGGAAGGTGCCGAAGGCAAAGAGCGCGCCGACAGTCGCCGCGAGCACGACCGTCATTCGGCACCCACCACCGAGAATATCGTCAGCAAGCCGCCGACGACCACACAGAAGATTCCGAGGTCGAACACGAGCGCGCTCGCCAGTTCGACGTCGCCGAAAAGCGGCAGGTGGACGTCGGTGAACGCCTGCGAGAGAAACGCCTGACCGACAACCAGCGCAGCCAGGCCGCTCGCGACCGTCAGCGCCAGTCCGAACACGAACAGCCGCCGGTACGTCGTTACCGTCCGGTGGTCGCCGATGTGTCCCTCGTCACCGACGTCGCGGTCGAGGACACCGACCTCGAGATAGTCGAGGTTGTACGCGACGTACACGAGACCAAACGCCGCGACGGTCAACACCCCGCCGATGAACCCCCCGCCGGGGAGATTGTGCCCCTGGACGAAAAGCGAGATTGCGACGACCAGTATGATCGGGACGACGACGCGGGCCGTCGTCCGCATGATGACCGTCGTCACTGTGTCTCACCCCTGTCACGCATCGTCAGCAGGACGAGCACGGAGAGCGCGGCGGTGAGGATCACGATCGACTCGCCGAGCGTATCGAACGCCCGGAAGTCGGTCAGGATCACGTTGACGACGTTCGCGCCGCCGCCCTCCGGGACCGCGTTCTCGACGTAGAACTCCGCGGTCGGGGTCGGCCCCGCCCCCTCGCCCGGGGTCGCGTACAGGACCGACACGAACGCCGTTGCGCCGACCACGACCGAGAGCGTGGCGTCCCGGAGCGCGCGTCGCCACGCCAGTTCGCCGTAGAAGGCCGGCAACTCCTCGAGCACGAGCAGGAAGACAAGCAGGAGCAACGTCTCGACGACGAGCTGTGTCAACGCCAGGTCCGCCCCGCTCGCGAGGATGTAGAAGATTGCGACCATGAAGCCGAGGATGCCGAGCGTGAGTACGCCGGTGACGTGGCTCTCGGCGACTGTCACGGCGAACGCCGCGACGACTGCCACGCTCAGGACGAGCGTCATCGCCGCCGGCGTCCCGGCGATGGCCGGTGTCGGTACCCCGAGTGTGGCCGTCGCGTAGCCGGCACCAGTCAGCACACACGCCGACAGTAACGTCCACCAGACGTAGGTTCTGATGAGCCCGTTGTGGACGTGCGTGCCGACCGCCGCGCTCGCCCGCTCGGTCGCCATCAGCACACCCGCGTAGACAGCCGTCGGATGCACCCGCGTCGTCGCCGCCCGTATCCGCTCTAAGCGGCGGCGAATCCCCGCGTAGAACGGGAACGCGGCGACGCCGCCGACGATGGCGACCGCACTCATCACCACCGGTCCGGTGACGTGTCGCGGGAGGCCGGCGTGGATATCCACGGCGTCGACCGCCGCGGCTCTCGCCCCGTCCTCGACGACGAAGTCGATGGCCAGGGCCGGACGGATGCTCACGATGGCGACAGCGCCCGCGAGCACGGCGGGCGGGACGACGAGCGGGGCGGGCGCCCGGTGGACCGATCCGAGTCCGTCGGGCCGGTCGCCGAGGAACAGCCAGAGGAATCGAAGCGAGTAGAGCACGGTAAAGATACTGGCAGCCACAGCCGTGGCCGGATACAGCCACGCCACCCCGCCGCTTCCCTGTGCTGTCTCCCAGGCCGCCTCGAACAGGATCTCCTTGGAGTAGAAGCCGTTGAACGGCGGGATGCCGGCCATGCTCAGCGTGGCCAGCCCCGTGATGCCGGCGGTCACCGGCAGGTCACGCCAGAGGCCGCCGAGTTCCTCGATGTGGCGCGTCCCGGCCTCGTGGGCGACGATGCCGGCAACGAGAAAGAGCGCGGCCTTGAACAGTGCGTGATTGAGCAGGTGAAAGACGCCGGCTTCCGCCCCGTAATGCGACTGGAACCCGAAGGCGGCGACCATCAAGCCCAGATGGCTCGCTGTCGAGTACGCGAGCAACTCCTTGATGTCCCGGGCGAGGACGGCGAGGAGCGCGCCGACTGCCATCGTCACCATCCCCAGCGTCGCGACGAGACCCATCCACTCGGCGCCGTGAAACAGCGGCCGGACTCTGCCCAGCGCGTAGACGCCGACTTTCACCATCGTCGCCGAGTGGAGAAACGCCGAGACGGGCGTCGGCGCGACCATCGCGCCCGGCAGCCAGAAGTACAGTGGAACCTGCGCGGATTTGGCCGCCGCCGCAACCGTGACCAGCCCCAGCGCCGGCAGGAACAGGCCACGCTCCTCGAGGACTGTCCGGACCTCGTCGGCGTTTTCGAGTACCCCGGCGAGGTCGAACGCCCCCTGTCCGGCCGTCCCGGCGGCGAACGCGAGCAGGAGGATGCCGACGAGCAGGCACAGGCCGCCGCCGACCGTGATGACCATCGCCATCCGCGCGGAGTACTGTGATTCGGCGTCCTCGGTGTGGTAGCCGATGAGCACGAACGAACAGACGCTCGTCAGTTCCCAGAACAGGAACAGGACAACGAGGTCGGCTGCAAAGGCGACGCCGAGGATCGACCCCATGAACGCGAGCAACGCCATGTAGAACTTCCCCAGGTCCGGCTTGCCGCGCATGTAGCGGTTCGCGTACGCGAAGATGAGGACGCCGATGCCGCTCGCGAGCAGCGCAAAAAGCAGCGCCAGTCCGTCCACGTGCAGGCGGACGGCGACGTCGAGTGACGGGATCCACGGTGCGGCGACAGTCCCCTCGGTCCCGGCTTGCGTGAGGACGAGGCCGAACGAAGTCGCCGCGAGGACGGCCCCGAAATACCCGACCCGGTCGCCGACGAGCCGACCCACGAGCGGGGCGAGGACTGCCCCGAGGAACGGGAGGGCAATCGCGAGGACGAGCACCGAGAGTTCGGGTTCCATCGGATGTGTATACCCACAGACAGAACCGACTTAAACCGTCCGAAGACGGGCTGCCGGGAGGAGTCCCAGCCGCGACTCGTGGACCGGCGCCCAACCAGCAACGCGGTTCAATCGGCCACGTCGCCAGCCGGTGCCGTCTCCCGCGGCGAGACGAACGCGTAGACGCGCAGGCAGCCGAGCCCGAAGATGTAGGCGAGCGAGGCGGGGATTGCGACGAGGAACATCGTGAAGACGCCCTTGGGGGAGAGCAGGCCGGCGGCGGCGAAGAAAGCGAGGACGACACCCCGCCAGCTCTTGCGCATCCGGCTGTACGGGACGATGTTGCCGTGGTGGAACAGAAGCATCGTCGCGGGGATCATCGCCATCACGCCGACACCGACGGTGAGGTAGATGACGAGCCAGCCGAAGTTACTGATGCGGTAGGCGATGATCATCTCGGAGGTGATGACGTCCGTCGCCAGCACGGAGAGGACTGCTGGGGCGATAAACAGGAAGCCGATCGCAGTGCCGGCGGCGAGCGCGACGACCATCGTGCCGCCCCAGACCAGCAACACGCTACGGTTCCCGGTCGAGAGGCCGCGGTCTTCGACAGCAGGCCACGCGAAATACAGCAGGAGTGGGACGATAGCCAGGAAGGCAAGCAGGGTCGAGAACTTGATCATGAAGATGAGTGCCTCGACCGGGTGGAGGGTCACGATGTCGACCTGCTCGGACATCCCGGCGGGCATGTTCTGGAGGAAGAAATCGACGATGACGCCGATCCCGCCGAGGTAGAGAAACATGAACGTGCCCGCGAGCACGATCATGAACGTCGCCACGATCCAGATCGTTTTCGAGGTCAGCGAGTCGAGGATGAACCGCAGGTCGTAGTAGTACCCGCCGATATCGTCCTCGGTCGTCTCCTCCTCGGTAAAGGAGTCCACCATCCCCGCGGCGGTCGACGTAATGGGGTCGTCCGGCTCGTCCTCGTCGTCCTCCCTTTCCTCTTCGCGCTTTGCTTCGAGTTCCTGTGCTTCGTCGAGACTGTCGAGGATCGCCTGTGCCTTCTCGGGGTTCTCCTCGTCGACGGCCGCCTGGGCGTACTCGAGTGCCCGTTCCTCGCTGAGTTCGGTGAACGCCTCGGCCGGGGTCGCCTCGATCGCCCGGGCGCTCATCGCGCCGATATCGATTTCGGCGGGTTCGCCCGGTTCGGCCTCCTCGTCGTCGTCCGCCTCGTCGGGTTCGGCTGTCGAAAGCGCGCGTTCCTGGGTGACCTGCTCGAGTTCGACGATACGCAGGTAAAACAGGGATGTCCCTGCGGCGAGGAGGCCGGCGAGGACGCTTGCGATGATCGCGACGGTTTCGGGCGGGAGGCCGAACACGCCGATGTCGCCAGCAGCCGGGAACCGGACGTCCGACCCGATGCGGGCGAGCAGGTCGTTTGCCGCTTCGAGGCCGCCCTCCTGGAGGTAGACGAACATCGCGGCGGCAGCGAGGACCGCCCCCCCGGCGAGCAGGTTCCAGTTCTCCCGGACGACGTCGCGTGTCGATACCGACTGGCTGGCCCGTTTCGAGAGCACTGCAAACCTCGTGATGCCGAGACTGACGCCGTACAACAGGACGAGCGGGACGCCCCACATCACCTGCGTGAACGGGTCGGGCGGGGAGAAGACGGCCCCGAAGACGAAGATACCGACGACGGCGTAGCGCCACTTGTCGCGGAAGGTCTCGTATCTGACCACGCCGGAGCGGGCCGCCGAACTCATCGCAAGGGGCAACTGGGCCGCGACGCCGAAGGAAAGCGAGAGGAAGAAGACGAACTCCGTCCACATGACGATCGACCAGGTCGGGTCGAAGCCCGCCTGCAACGCGTTCGCCGCGAGGAAATCGAACATGATGGGGAAAAACAGGAAGTACGCGTAGGCGACGCCGGCGACGAAGAGAAAGAGGATGGCGACGACGAAGCCCCAGATTTTCCACCGCGGAATGGGTCCCGACGGCCAGGTCCCCCGCGCTTTCAGCGCGTCGCGGCTGTAGTAGAGGAGCACGGGGATGGCGACGAATATCCCGACGACGAGGCCGATTTTGACCTGCAGGAGGATGACGTCGAAGGGCGTCACCGCGATGATTTCGGTCGCTTCGGTGGTCGCCTGGTCCATCTGGTTGTACACCAGGTCTGTCTTGAGTCGGTCCCAGATAAACGACCGGAGCGCCCAGATGGTCCCGATCATTCCCACCACGAACACCAGAAAGACCTTCTTCAGGTGCGCCTGTGCAGCCGACAGCATCGAGCCGATTGTCGCGCGACCGCTTGCGAGTGTGCGGGCCGCGTCGCTGTCGAGCGCGCCTGACATCTAACCCGGTCTTGCCGACTGGTCGTTATCAATCTATTCATACCGCGAGAGACTCGGCGGACGGCCCCGGAGAGGAGAGAAGGCTTACAAGATGCAAGAACGAACGACGCGACAATGACAGCAGGGGACGACAGCGAGCCGGCAGACGACGCCTCCGCGGAAACAGTCCCCGACGGCGGCGACGGTGAGCCGACGGTCAACACCGCTGTCAGGCACGAACCCGACCCGCCGGACCCGGACTCGGGCGGCTATGGCGGCGCACCCGACGACGAGGAGATGCCCCTCACCGACCACATCGAGGAGATGATCAAGCGTCTGGGCGTCGTCATCGTCATCATGGCCGTGGTCAGCGCCGTTGCCTTTCCCTTCGCCGACCGGCTCATCAACACGCTGTGGTACTCCTTTCTCCCCGGCAGCCCCGCCGAGTGTGCCGGCGGCGTCGCCGACGGTCCCGCCTGTCCCCGCGTGTACCACCCCCTCGCACTCGTTCTCGCCCGATTGAAGGTCGCTTCGCTCGCCGGCTTCATCATCGCGCTTCCGGCTTTTGTCTACCAGACGTACCTGTTCATGCGCCCCGGGCTCTACCCTCACGAGCGGCGGTACTATCTGGCCTCCGTCCCCACCAGTCTCGTCCTCGCGCTCGTCGGCGTCGCGTTCGCGTACTTCCTCATTCTCCCGTTCGTTTTCACGTACTTCCTGGCGTACTCCGAGCCAGTCGCCAACATCGCGTTCGGGCTGAGCGAGACGTTCACTCTCATCCTGCTGATGATGGGGCTGTTCGCTGCTATCTTCCAGATCCCGTTGTTCATGATGCTCGCCATCATGATGGGCGTGACGACCCGGCGCTGGCTCGAGAGCAAACGGCTCCTCTTCTGGGCAGCTTTCGGCGGGCTGGCCTTCCTGTTCAGCCCCGACCCCACTGGAATGGCCCCCTTCATCGTCGCCCTGACGATGATCGTCCTCTTCGAGGGGACGCTCCTGCTGTTGCGCTGGACGGGACGCTGATACAGCCGGCTATAAGTACGTGAAGATATTCGACCCCCGGGGTCGAAATTGCGCACGGGCGAAGAGCCGGCAGTATGCCTCTCGACGACGCGCCGACCCCCGGCTGCGGGCCACGAAAACACGGGACTGCCATCGACCGGTCGGCGTTTACCTTCCCGGGGAGTAACGTTCATTTGGACGGCGAGCAACAACCCGGATATGAGCGAGGAGTGCCTGTTCTGCCAGATCGTCGACGGCGAGATTCCGAGTTACACTGTCCACGAGGACGAGACGACTTTCGCGTTCCTGGACGTGCACCCGCTCGCGCCGGGGCACACGCTCGTGACCACGAAAGCACACCACGAACGACTCGGTGACCTCGGGACGGACGAGGCCGCAGCGGCCTTCGCCGTTCTCGGCGACATCGTTCCCGCCGTGGAGGCCGCTGTCGATGCGCCGGCAAGTACCGTCGCGGTGAACAACGGCGAGGAGGCCGGCCAGGAGATCCCCCACATCCACTGGCACATCGTCCCCCGCTTTGCGGACGACGGTGCCGGTCCCATCCACTCCCTCTTCGAGGACGTGGACCTCTCCGACGAGGAGATGGAGCGGATTGCCGGTGCTATCCGGACGAACCAGTAGTTCCCGGCTGGGGCCCGCCTGACCCGGGCGCCGACGGTGTCCACGCCGCCCGTGCTGCAACACTCCGGTCACTCGACAGCCGTCAACCCCCGGGCTTTTTGTACGAAACCGCGCCACCACTGTGTATGACAGCACGGACGGTTGCCTTTGTGGGGGTAGCTGGTGGTGTCGGGACGACACGGTTGACAGTCGAGTGTGGTGCCACGCTCGCCCGGGCCGGTCGGGACGTCACGATCGTCGAGACAGCCTTCGCGACGCAGGGGCTGGCGGCGTACGTGGACGAACAGGTCGGGGCCGACGCGACGGCCCTCGCGACCGGCGACGCCGACCTCGGCGAGACGCTGTACGACCCGTACGACCTCCCGGGCAGGTTGTCGCTCTGTCCGGCCCGTGCCCCCTTCGAGCGCGTCGCCCGGGCCCAGACGGCGGCTGCGGCTCGCCGCCTCGAACGCCAACTCGCTGCTGCTGCCCTCTCACACGACGTTGCGCTGGTCGATACCCCGCCGGTTTCGGGCAATCAGGCGCTCGCTGCAGTCGACGCTGCCGACCGGGTCGTGGTCGTCGTCCCCGACGACCCTCGCGGCCCGGATGCACTCGCCCGGATGCGGGAACGGCTCCGCGACATCGGCGCGTCGGCTGATGCCGTCCTCGCGACGCGCGTCACCGGCGACGCCATCCCCGACGCCGACGCGGCGGTTCCCGAGAGCGACGTGGCCGACCCCCGGGACTGCCCGGCGTGTGCGTCGCCCGACGACACCTTCGCCCCGGCGGTCCTCGAGGCGACCGAGGCCGCGCTCGGTACCGACATCGATCTCGACCTGGATATCGAGTCCGACAGCCGCCTGGACGGGATCCTCGGCTCCTGACGGTCGTGGGTTTTTGTTCCAGTTGGTGGCGACTGCCCGCCGTCCCAGGGACCCACACGGCGGCCGGGAAGTCGGACTGTCCTTCCCGCCCGACGGGACTGCCTCCGGATACCACCGACGTTACCGACGTCGACCCCGCTGGTGTTCGATGCACGGTACGCGGACGAGGCGTTCCTCGTGGGACAGTTGCCGTCTGGCGGCATTCTCGCGGTCGTGGGTTGAACCACTTCGCGAACGTCGACGACATGGCCGGGTACGCGGCGTCTTCGGGGACTTCGGCACCGGGGCTGGCGGTGACGTTCCCCGGTTGCGTCGGCCCGGCGCTCGCCGTGTTCCTGCTCGCCACGACGCCGGCAATGCACAACTTCTGGAACGCCCTGGCGGAGAACGGCAAAGCGAGATGACCCGGCTCCTCATACTGCCGGCTGTACCATTTTGAACGCATTCGCCACCCCGGGGTAGCGAATATCTTTACGAACGTACAGCCGGCAGTATCACGAACACCGCGCTTCTGGGTGCCCCACTCGGCTTCCTCGCGCTCGTCGCCGTGGAGTGGCCCTCCGCCGTCGGCACGCTGTTCCGAGACTGCCACCTTCGACTTTTTTCGGCTGTGGGCTCCTGCTGAACTCATCAGGAGCCGATAGGTGTTCGTCGCCGTGGTGAATACCGGGCGCGCCGTCTCTGGGTCGACCAATCCGCGGCCCCCGTCTTCCCTGTTCACGGGGTACTGTTATACCTGGTGCCGTTGAATCTCATGTCACTATGGTGAACGTGACTATACTGGCAGATAACACGGTCGCGACGCCAGTTCCGAAGGGATTGCGCGGGGAGTGGGGGTTCGCGGCGACGGTCGACGGCGTCTTGTTCGATACCGGCCAATCCGAAAACGTCGTTCATAACGCGCGGCTTTTGGACGTTCCCACCCGATTCGAGACCATCGTCTTGAGCCACACTCATTACGATCACACCGCGGGGCTCGACCAGTTCCTGGACCCGATGGCGAAGCCGACGCTCTATCTCCATCCGGAGGTCTGGGCCGAGCGATACGCAACGGAAAGCCCCGGAGGCGACCCTCTCCCGGATCCTGTTCACATCGGGATCCCGTTCTCCAGGGCGGAAGTCGAGAGCGGTGCCGACCTCGTCGAGCATCGGGACCCGAAAGAAGTCGTCTCCGACGTCTTTGCGCTCGGCGAAATCCCACGCCAGCACGTCGAGACGACCGTCGGGAAAACCGAGGACAACGGCGACCTCGTCGACGACCCTGTCATCGACGATCAAGCCCTTGCCGTTCGGACTGACGAGGGGATCGGCCTCATCCTCGGATGCTGTCACTCCGGACTGCGTAACACGGTCGAGTACGCCGAAGAGGTAACCGGCGACGACGTTCGCTACGTCATTGGCGGCACACACCTCGTCGCCATGGATGCCGAGGAGGTCCACGAACTCGCAGACTGGCTTGAGGGCAAACTCGATCTGTTCGCCGGAACCCACTGCACGGGATTCGAGGCCCAGGCGATCCTTGCAGAACGGCTTCCCGAGGCGTTTCGTCCCGTTGGCGTCGGCAGCACGATCGAACTGCCTCCCGACCAGGAGTAACGCCGGACGGGAGCGCTCGCTGTGCTCGCGCGGACGCAGATGAGCGATTCGGCCTCGTAGTGGTTGTTGCGATTATTTTCGCGACCGGGTTGCGGATTTCCGTATTTCAGAGCGTGAAGCCCGCGTTTTGTCCCGCCACGGCGGTAAAGAGTCGCAACAGCCACTATCAGTCTCCATCACGCACTAGCTGACAGAATATCAGTAGATCGATCCGGAGCGTCCGGGATAGAATGCACACATTCGGCCCCGAACGATACTGTCGGCTGTAAGTCTGTAAAGAATACTGCCACCACGTCGTGGCACATATCTTGAAACAGTTACAGCCGACAGTATGAGTTCCTACCCGTGCCGGCGAACTTCGCGGGCAGTCAGGTAGGCAACGACGTAACCGACGACGGCGAAGCCTATTGCGAGGATCACGTTTCCGACGAGCAACCGAACGAGGACTTTCCCCCCGGCATCTATCCCGACGTCGGCGCTGGTGATGCCCGGAAGCGGTCCGAACAGTTGTACCCCGATAAAGAAACTCGCCAGGTAGACACCGACCTTTACTGGCGGGTTCATTATCCCGATCGCAGTAGCAAAGGCGAACTTGTTTGCCCACCTGAACCGATGACCGATCCACGCGAGCACGAGAATACTCCCACCAACGTTTGGGAGCGCCGTAAGGAATACCCCGAGCGCAAAGCTCACAGCGATATGATGCGGTGGGTGATCCTCGGAGACTGCCAACCGGAGGACACCACGAACTCGCTCCACGTACCTCGTGAACCGACTGGTGCCCATTGCTGTACAGGCAACTACGCCCGACGCGGCGAAAAATCACCCGCCATCGTGCCGAGTACCGGGCGCGTCTCCAGCGGTCAGTCAGTGCTCCGGACGGTCTGTGGACCCCGGGAACAGGCGTCAGTCAGCGTTCCGGCCTGTCTCCCGTGCCTCTTTGGGGCCAAAATTCTAATGTGTACTTCTCTTACTACATGATGGACTCATGGCTATTTGCCCCACCTGTGACGCCGATATCTCGGACTGGGCGAACCGCATCGAGAAAGCCCCGGCAGCCAACACGCCCAAGGTCTGGGTCTGTCCGGAGTGTGATGTGGTACTGGGTATCTCTGACTGGCGGAGTGATGAGTGAACACTCCTTTGGCCCCGGGAAAGACGTAAGCTGATACTGCCGGCTGTACGTGCGTAAAGATATTCGCTACCCCGGGGTGGCGAATGCGTTCAAAATGGTACAGCCGGCAGTATGAGTGGTCGGCGGTTTCCGGTCGGCAGCAAGGAGTGCCCTGATCGAGGCTGCTGGGGCTCTCAACAGGGTCGGTTCGCCACGACACGCGGAGACGCGACGCGATTCCGCGCCGGGAGACGCCGCCCGACTGTCACCCGTCGGGTTGGTCGGCGACGGCCTCCGCCGGTCCGCCGGCGAGGATCTCGGCTCCTTCCGGCGAGAGGTCGATGGCGACGTCCTCGGTTGTCACCTTGTCGATCTCGTCGATGTTGCCCGAGAGCACCTTCAGGGCGTCCTGTGGGTTCGGGTAGACCATCATGTAGCCGTGCTCGCCCATGGTCACGAGTTGCGTGTCCGACACGGCGACCTGCTCGTTCTGGATGGTCGCCGCCACGGCGGGCAGCGCCGCCGGTCGACCGTCGTCGCTCTCGTCCTCCCGGACCATCCGGATGTGGACGTCGTCGAACCCCAGTTCCTCGGCGTACTCCTGGACGACTTCCGCACAGGCGACGAGGTCGCGGGTCACGGCTGTCTTGTGTTCGTTCTCGTGTTCACCCTCGTAACAGTGCTCGCAGACCCGGAGTTCGAGACGCATTACCGGTACTAGCCCGGAGAGGAAAAAGAGGGTTCCGTTCTCCCGGTCGCGTCCCGTTTTACCGGACTGCCTCGGCGATCCGCGGGAGTACGGTCGTCACGTCGCTCCGGAAGCGAACGTCGGCGACGTCGTCGAGCGGCGTCGGATCGAGATTGACGATGGCAAGTGTCGCGCCGTGGTCGACGGCGGTTTCCGGAAGGCTCGCTGCTGGCTCGACCGTGAGCGACGAACCGGCGGCGAGAAAGACGTCACATTTCTCCGAGAGAGCGGAGGCGCGATAGAGGGGATATTCCGGGAGTTGCTCGCCAAAGAGGACGCCGTCCGGTTTGAGCGGGCTCCCGCAGTCGGTACAGGTGGGCGGGAGTTCGCCGGCTTCGGCGCGAGACCGGGCCGCATCGAACGGTTCCCGGGAGGTACACGACCGACACACGGCTTGCTTCAGGGTTCCGTGGAGTTCGATGACTTCGTCCGACCCTGCCGACTGGTGGAGTCTATCGGCGTTCTGGGTGACAACCGCGTCGAGGTAGCCCAGCCGTTCCAGTGTCGCGAGGGCCCGGTGGGCGGGGTTGGGTTCGGGATCACCGCCGAACGCGTCCTCGTGTACCGCGAGCATCCGCTCCCAGAACGCCCCGGGGTCACGCTCGAACGCACGGATGTGGAACTGCTGTGGGTCGTGGTCTGCCCAGATGCCGTCTTCGCTCCGGAAATCCGGGATCCCGGACGCTGTGCTCACACCCGCCCCGGTGAATGCCACGCTCCATGCGGCGCTGCGTAGCTCTGTCGCGAGTCGTTCGATCCGGTCGTCCATACTTTGTTCTGGCAGGTACTGGTTATTAAGATTACACCCCTCCCACCCTGTCCGCGGCTCACAGCAGGTCGGTCGCGTCGGTCATTGCCTCCCCGAGTGGCTGTTCGCCGCTCTGCTGACCTGCCAGCACGCCCTCGACGGCTGCGCACGCCTCCTCTAGTGGTTCGTGTGTTTCGACGAACGCCGCCAGGGCGAACGCCCGCTCTCCGAGCCGGCTCAACGTCACAGCCTCCGTCCGCGGGAGTTCCCCGGCGATCCAGTCCCGGACGATCTCACGGCCGGTCGGCCCTGCAGGCGAGACGTTCTCGCCGAGCAGGTGTAGTGTCTTCGCCGCCGTGGTCGGAGCGACACCCGCCGCCCGCCCCGCCGCGCCGACGCTCCCGCCAGCGACGTACCGCTCGACGACCGTCGCGGCCTCGGTCGGCGCACACGGGAGCTGCTGTGCACACGGCGCCAGTCGCTCGGCGAGCGTCGCGTCCGTGTCGTCGACCGTCGCTACCCCCCGTTTCTCCTGTGGCGCGGTCACCTCGATCCCCGCCGCGATATCGGACAACCCCATCACCCGACTCTGCTGTCGCCCCGTACAAAAAGCTGTAGGGTGACTGGGGGTCACTCGCCCGCGCTGACGCCGCCAGATGGAACCACCAACCGGTTACCGGTCGGTTAGCCCGCCCCGACCGGCACCGATCGACCCGGTTCCAGCAGGGTTTAAAAGCTGGTGGCGGGCCAACCTTCACGTGATGCCAGGGACCGAATGTCCGGAGTGTGGGGGACAGCTTCGAACGGGCGACTGCGAGACGGTCTGCACCGAGTGTGGGCTGGTGGTCGACGAACATGCAATCGACCCGGGCCCGGAGTGGCGGTCGTTTGCCGACGACGACACCAACCCCGAGCGGACGGGCGCGCCGCTGACGCGGTCGCGCCACGACCGGGGGCTCTCGACGGAGATCGGCCGCTCGACGCGCCTGAAAGGTCGCAAGCGCCGGCGGGTCGCGCGGTTGCGCCGCCAGCACAAGCGCACGCAGATCCGAACGAAGGCCGAGCGCAACCAGGTGTACGCCTTCGGCGAGATCCGGCGGCTGGTCGGCGCGCTCGACCTGCCGGACCACGTCCACGAGCAGGCGTGTGTCCTCTTCGAGTCCGCACAGGAGGCGGACCTCCTCCGGGGACGATCACTCGAGGGGTTCGCCGCCGCAGCGGTGTACGCGACTTGCCGGGTCAACTCGATCTCGCGAACCCTCCCCGAGGTGACTGCCGACGCGAAGGCCGACCGGGGGGAACTCGACGCGGCCTACGGCGCGATGAACCGCGAGCTGGCTCTCCAGACCGGGCCGATCGACCCGCGCGAGTATCTCGCCCGCTTCGCGAGCGAACTCGACCTGCCGACAGCCGTCGAGCGCTGTGCCCAGCGGCTGGCCGACCGGGCGAGCGAGCGGGGCCTCGACGTCGGCCGCAACCCTCGCGGGGTCGCCGCGGCCTGTCTCTACACCGCGGCGGGCCAGACAGGTCACGACCTCACCCAGCAGGCCGCGGCAGCGGTCGCCGACGTCACACCAGTCACGCTGCGCGCAACACACCACGACCTCGTCGGTGAGACAACCGCCTGATACTGCTGGCTGGCATACGGACGGTTGTGATTATTTTCGGCAGGGACGTCCGATATACGGCGTATCAGCCCGCGAAACGTGTATGTTGTCACAGCTGAGCTGTAACGAGTCACAACCGTCCGTATCAGTGTGCAACGATATTCACCACCCGAGGTGTATACGTTCACAATGTTACAGCCGGCAGTCTGAGTCTCCGGGACGGTCGGGCCGCCGCGGGCGTGACAGGCGCCGTAGGCTTATCCGGGGAAGGGTTCCTCGCCCTACCGTGGACGGGGTAACATTCAAACGGCAGAATCACGTACCAGTGTCCAGTGAGCGACCGCACGACAGCGCTCGATTCACTCATCTTCGGGGTGGACATCCAGAGCGGCGACGTCCGCGGCGACGCCCCCTCCTATGCCCTCGTGACCTTCGACGGCGAGACTGTCGAGCGCGACGTGGTGAGTTTCCGGAAACTGCGCCGGCTCATCGCCGAGGAGGAACCCGGGATCGTCGCGACGGACAATATGTACGAACTCGCCGAGGACAAGGACTCGCTGATCCACCTTCTCGGCTCGCTACCCGCCGGCACGCAGCTCGTCCAGGTGACCGGGGCCGAGCAGCCGGAACCGCTCTCGCGGGTCGCCTCCCGGCACGGCGTTCCCTACGGCAAGAACCCGATGCAGGAGGCCGAAGCCGCCGCACACCTCGCCGCGGCGAACGTCGGCCAGGAGGTGACCGCCTTCACGGACACGACCGAGGTCAAGGTCGCCCGCGGGCGCTCGACGGGCGGCGGCGGCTGGAGCGAGGACCGCCTCACCCGCCGCATCCACGGCTCGGTCAAGCGCCGCGCCCGCCAGGTCGAATCGACGCTCGACGATGCGGGCCTCGACTACGAGCGCGACGTCACTGAGAAGTACGGCGGCTTCTCGAACGCCGTCTTCACCGTCGAGGCCCGGCCGGCGGACATCCCGGTTTCGGCCGAACGCTCGGGCGACATCCGGGTCGAAATCGAGCGCAAGCGCCGCGACGGTATCGAGTTTCGCCCGCTGGCGAAACGCCGCGACCCCGTCGTCGTCGGTATCGATCCCGGAACGACCACGGCGGCGGCAGTCGTCGGCCTCGACGGCGACGTGTTGGACGTGTTGAGTACGCGCACTGCCGATACGGCGGCAGTCATCGAGTGGCTCATCGAGCGTGGCCGCCCGCTCGTCGTCGGCGCGGACGTGACACCGATGCCCAAGACCGTCGAGAAACTCCGCCGGAGTTTCGACGCGGCGGGGTGGACGCCGGACCGCGACCTCCCGGTCGACGTGAAGAAACACCGCACCCGCGAGGTGGGCTACGACAACGACCACGAGCGCGACGCCATCGCCGCGGCGCTGGGGGCGTACGACGCTCACGCCGACCAGTTCGACCGCGTCGCCGCGAAAGTCCCCCCGCGCCAGAATCTCGGAACTGTCCTCTCGCGGGTCGTCACCGACGACGAGTCCGTCGAGACGGTCCTCGCTGATCTCGAAGACGACGGTGAGGACACCGACGACGGGGACGAACACGTCGAGCGCGAACTCACGCCCGAGGAGAAACGCATCCGTGACCTCGAGACACAGGTCGAGCGCCTGCAAGAGTACGTCGACCGTCTCGAAGAGACGATCGAGGAGAAAGACGATCAGATCGAGGCCTACGAGGAGGACCTCTCGGCGGCCCGCCGCAAGGAGCGCGCGGAGGCCCGCGAGCGCCGGCAGGTCACCCGCCTCGAGCGCAAGGCCGAACGCCTCGAACGCGAACTGGCGGACGAACGCAAGACCGTCGAGGAACTCGAGGGGAAACTCGAGCGGCTGAAGGCGCTCTGGAAACTCGACCACTCGGATTTCGCCGACGTTGCCGAGAAGAAGGCGGGGCTCGTCCCGGTGAAGGTCGTCGAGCAGTTCACCCGCGAGGCGCTGGCCGCCGCCGACAAACAGTTCGGCCTCGCCGAGGACGACGTGATCCTCCTCCGGGACGCGAGCGGTGCGGGTCGCTCGACAGCCGAACGCCTCGCCGACGTGAACCCCCGCATCGTCCTCCGGAACGGCCAGCTCTCGGACATGGCAGACAGCGTGTTGTTCGACCGGGGGATCCCGGTCGCACCCGCCGACCTCGTCACCGTCCAGGAGGTCGACGAACTCGCCGTCGCCCGTGAGGACGACATCGAGGAGGCCATCGCGGACTGGGAGGGACGCGCCGAGGCGCGCGAGCGCGAACAGCGCGCCGAGATGGTCGACAAACTCATCAGCGAGCACCGCGCCGACAGACCTGACTGATACTGCCTGCCGTATCATTTTGAAAGAATCCGACACTCCGGGATGTCGAATACCTGTACGAACGGACAGTCGGCAGTATGAGACCGCCGGCTGTCACTTCGGCTCCTTGCGACCTGCCCCCGTGGGCTATCGCCGACAGTATCACTGTCCCTGGCACGGATACCGTTCCCCGTTGGTCACGCAGGGTAGTTATTCACTCGCGACACCCCCAGTCCCGCGGCGGTGGTTCCCCGCTGTCCTCCGGGCTACACCCCGCCGAGCCCCAGCGCGGAGACCAGGTTGGTCACCAACCCGTAGACGATCAGGCCGAGGCCAGCGAGGACGAGCGCGATGCCGCCAGCGATAAAGAGGTTCTGCCACGCGAGAACCGCAATTCCGCCGAGCAACACGAGAAAGCCGAGCACGCCGGCGAGACCGAGCCTGTTGAACATATCCATCTGTCCTCGGGCCGCGACGAAAAGGTTCCCCTTTCGGCTCCCTGCCTCGGATACTGGAGTTTTAAACCCCTCGCCCACGAAGGTTCGGGTATGAGTGACAACGAGGGCCGGACGGACCTGCGTATGCCCGACGAGGACGAAGTATTCGCCGTCGTCACGGACATGCTGGGTGCCAACCGGGTCAGAGTACGGTGCATGGACGGAACGGAGCGAACCGCCCGCATCCCGGGCAAGATGCAAAAACGCATCTGGATACGCGAGGGCGACGTCGTGCTGGTCGAACCGTGGGACTGGCAGGACGAGAAAGCCGACATCACCTGGCGCTACGAGAAACAGGAGGCAGACCAGCTGCGCGAGGAGGGCCACATTCAGGAGTGACCGGGCCCGTTTCGAGGCCGGGGCTGACCTTTTACCGCTCGGGGTGTTACGACCACGTAGATGGGACAGGAGTACGGCCTGCTCGACACTGACGAAGCCCAACCCGGCGACGAGTGGGAGGAGATCGATTACAGAGACACTGAAGCTGACCGTATCGCCCGCGAGCGAGACCGGGAGTTCAGCCAGTTCCGCGAGCGCATCAAGGACGCGGACCAGTTCAAAGTCGAGGAGTCAGTGTTCGACGAGGCGACCTACGCCGCACTCTACAAACTCGTCCAGGACGGCTACATTGACGCGTTCGGCGGCCCGATTTCGACCGGCAAGGAGGCGAACGTCTACACGGCCCTCGGGGGCGCGGCAGCCGGTGACGTCGTGGATTCGCCGACCGATCAGCCCGAGGTTGCGGTCAAAATCTACCGGATCAACGCCTCTGACTTCCGCGAGATGGGCGAGTATCTCGAGGGCGATCCCCGCTTCGAGAAAGCCGGCGACAAGAAGGCTGTCGTCATGGCGTGGGTGCGCAAGGAGTTCTCGAACCTCCGGCGTGCGCGCCAGGCTGGCGTCCGCGTCCCTACCCCGATCGCTGTCGAGCGCAACGTTCTCGTCATGGAGTATCTCGGCACAGCCGAGGGGCGCGCCAGGCGGCTCTCGGAGGTCCACGTCGAAAACCCCGAGACCGCCTACGAGGTGGTCCGGGAGTACATGTACCGCCTGTACGACGCGGGTATCGTCCACGGGGACCTCTCGGAGTACAATATCGTCTTCCACGAGGGGCAGTTAGTCATCATCGACGTCGGCCAGGCGGTGACCGTTCACCACCCGAACAGCGACGAATTCCTCGAGCGGGACTGCGAGAACGTCGCCAGTTTCTTCGACCGGCAGGGGGTCGACACCGACGGCGACCAGCTCCTCGCGTACGTCCGCGACCACGCCGACCCGACGCCGTCGAGGTAGTCCCGGGGCGCTACTCGATCTCCCGTTCGTGTTCGCCCTCCCCCTCTATCGCCCGCCGTCTCCTGTTCTCGATATCTTCGAGTGTTTCGGTCTCGAGGAGTTGCTCGACCTTGCGCTCGAACTGCTCGTCGGTCAACTCGCCCCGTGCGTAGCGGTCGCGCAGCGTCTGGAGGGCGTCCGTCTATCCCCGCTCACCGTCAACCGACGCGGGAATCCCTGTCGCGTTCCATCCGTTCCAGTCCGAAGGGACCGCGCCTCTGACCGCCGACCCGTCACTCGCCGGCCCGTTTGGAAAGCGCCGCGCGGTACTGCACGTCGCTTGTGGGTGGGTGCCTGCGCACCCCCGCGACCGTCCAGCCGGTGCCCGCGACGGCCTCGTGCAGACGGTCGGGGCTGAACAGCCGGAACAGCAGTTCGGGTCCCACATCCTCGCCGTACTCGTAGTGGTAGACGCGGTAGGAAAGCCCTGGTTCCGGGTCCGGGCGGAAGCCAAACACCCCGGTCGTCGCCGTCACCGAGGGGTCGTAGGAATCGACGACCGCCGTCGCGTCGGGGGTGGTGACGTACGCGAGGTCACCCAGCAGGCGCCGCAACCCCTGCATCGACCCCGCGAGGTTCAGCTGTGTGCCGATGGAAAGCACCGATCGGAATCGGTCCCGTCCGAAGTGCTCGTGCAGGTTGAACATGCTCGCGTGCCGGGCGTCCTCGACGCCGCGGTCGCGCATGACCGCGACGAGGTACTCGCTGGCGTCGATGGCGACGGCCTCGAACCGCTCCTGGAAGTAGAGCGTGTGCCGCCCCGCGCCCGCACCCAGGTCCAGCAACGGTCCGTCCAGCCAGGCGCTCACCCACGCGCCGGCGTCGCTTTCGGCCCGGAACGGCTCGAAGTAGAACCGCTCGATGGGATGGTTGCGACGCTCGCTGCCGTCGACGTCGTACAGTGGGTCATCCCGCTCGCCGACGTGGTGGTCGTGGATGGCCCGGCCGTAGGGGTCCGTATCGAGCGTCCGGGCGGTGTCCGGATACCGCGCCAGTTCCTCGCGGTCGGAAACTGCCATAACCGACGTACTCGACGCCGACATGATAAAACCCTGCTGAGAGATGGTACCGGGACACAAAGTGTGACACACTAACGTGTCACACTCTACGAGACTCGTTCCTGTCGTCCGCCTCGTCGCCAACAGCGGCCAC
>JAZKTU010000110.1:0-10704 GCA_036625385.1 Halovenus sp.
AGTGTTTCTCCCCGTCGAGGTGGGTTCCGGTGTGGTTCATGAACTCGATTTTCTGTCCGTTAACTTTCTCGGTGTCGAGGCTCTTTTCGTACCACACCTTCGGGTTGTCGTAAGTCGGCCACGCCGGCGTGTCCTGTGACCACGGCTGCGTCAGGTCGTGCATCTCGTAGTCGTCGAGCATACACCCGCCCCGACGAGTGGACGGTGCATGAAACTTTTGAAGCGCCCGTTCGCGCCGTCAGTTCAGCCGGTCGAGCGGGTCGTCTATCAGTCCCCGTTCGGGCTCCGTCCCGTCGCCACCCGGGGCTGGCTCCCTCTCGGCTTCAGTCCCCACTGCCGCCCCGTCCGACCCGCGGTCGGTGCCACGGTCGTTCCCGGTGGTCTGCTCGTCGTCGGGTCGTTCCTCCGTCGCCCCCGCGTACTGGTTCCACAGGAACGTCCCGACGGCACCGAGGACGACGCCGACGAGGAGATAGCGGAGTCTGCCGCCTCCGTCTCCCCCTGCCGGCATCTCGTCGCTGTCGGCGGCAGGTGCGGCGGCGCCGTCACCGCTCCGGAGCCGGGACCAGACCAGTGCGCCGGCGACGCCGCCGACGGCCCCGGCAGCGAGAGACACCGCGACGTTGCTGGAGGCGGCGGCACTCTCCGCATCGCCGCCCCCGCGAACCGAGCCCAGCAGCGCGAACAGGTCGTCGATGACATCCCCGTCGTGGCTGGCGGCGGCTTCCGCTGCGGCCTCGAGTTCCTCCTCGCCCGCGGCTTCGAGTTTCGCCTCGGCGGGCGTCCCGGCGTTGACGTGATCCTCCAGATCCTGGAAGAAGTCGTTGACGAGTTTGTTCGTGACGCTCCCGAGCGCCCGGTCACCGAGGCTCGCGATGACCCCGGACACGTCCGCGTCGGCCTCCCACTCGACGGTCGTCGTCCCGTCGCCGTTGTCGGTCAGTTCCTGCCAGGCCGTCATCGAGAAGGAGTTCCGGCTGGCTTCGCCGGTTGCCCGGATCTCGAGTCTGCTGGGTTCCGTACACTCGAGGACGACGGCGTCGACGTCGAACGTTGGCTTGACGCTCCCGACGCCGACTTCGAGCGTCGCCCGCAGCTGTGATGGCGACTCGAGCACCATCTCCTTGCAACCGGGCGCGCAGTCCTGGAGGATGTCCGGGTCGTTGAAGTACGGCCAGATCTCCTCCGGCGCACCGTCGACGACGAACTCGCCGTCGAACTTCACCGCGACTCACCTCCGGGACGGCCCGCCACTCGAACTGTGTGCCGCGGTTGCCCGGCTTTCGGGACGATCCCGACTGTCTCTGTTGAGTGCATGGGCGCACGTTAGTGGGCCTCTCTGATTTGGTTTGGGGTGCTGATACTGTCGGCTGTAAGTTCGTAAAAATATTCGGCACCCCGGGGTGCCGAATTATTTTCGAGATGTTACAGCCGACAGTATGACCCTGTGGCGAGTGTCACAGACCAGTGAGTCGCTGCTGCCCGGACATGACATCGAGCCCCCGCTCGAACTGCCGCAGGCTTCTGGCCCGCTTCCATCGATGATCCCGGACGTGGGTACGGTCACGCGTCTCGACGACGCGGCGTAGCCGCCACCGTGCAGCACGATGTCGTCCCCGACCGGAGGTTGTTGGCCCACACAAGATATAATATGCCGACAACCCTCCCCTAGCTGTACGAAGTCTCCATGAGCAGTAATACCACTGATTATCCGACCGATCGACCGACCCACGAAATCACGGTGACGGTGAACGGTGAGGAGGTGACTGCGGAGGTGGAGCCGCGACTGAAACTTTCCGACTTTCTCCGAAACTACGCCGACCGCAAGAGTGTCCGCGTCGGGTGCGAACACGGCGTCTGTGGTGCGTGTACGGTGAGTCTCGACGACGAAATAACGAAGAGCTGTCTCCTCTATGCGGTCCAGGCCGACGGCAAGGAGATAACGACCGTCGAGGGCCTCGGCGAACCGGGCTCGCTTCACCCTCTCCAGCAGGCGTTCCACGAGGAACACGCCCTCCAGTGTGGGTTCTGTACGAGCGGTTTCATCATGTCGGCTCGTGCCCTCCTCGCGGAGAACTCGGACCCCGACCGGGAGGAGATCAAGACCGCGCTTGCGGACAATATCTGCCGGTGTACCGGGTACCACAACATCTTCGACGCCGTCGAGCGGGCGGCGGACAGCATGGAGGGGGACTGATGTCGGGGACAGAGACCGATATCGAGAGCGAGGTGGAGACCGACGCGGAGGCGGCGACCGAGCAGTTCGTCGGCAAGGGACTCAACCGCGTCGAGGATCACCGGATCCTCACCGGCGAGGCCAGATACATCCACGACATCACGCCGCCTGGCTGTCTCCAGATGGCACTGTTGCGGACGACACACGCGCACGCAGACATCGTCGACGTCGACACCAGCAGGGCCGAAGACCACCCGGAGTGCGAACTGGTCCTGACCGGCGAGGACGTCGCCGCGGAGTACAACCCCTTGCCTTCGGGGCTAAAGGGGGTCGAGGAGTGGGCGCTCGCGAGGGACCGGGTCCGGTTCGTGGGCGAACCTGTGGCGCTCGTCGTTGCGCCGGACCGCTACGTTGCAGAGGACCTGCTCGACCTGATCGACGTCGAGTACGACACCCGCGACCCGGTGGTCGACCCCGTCGAGGCCCGCCGGGACGGGACGGTCATCCACGAGGACCTGGGCACGAACGTCCCCGACGGCGAGCAGTTTCTCTTCGGCGATGTGGACGACGCGTTCCGGGAGGCCGACACGATCGTCGAGAACCAGTACTCCTGGGGGCGGATTTCGGGCGTTCCGCTGGAGACGGCCGGCGTCGTCGCCGAGTACGACGACGACCGCGACCGGTTCGACATCGACTGCAACATCCAGCTCCACACGCTGGTCGACGACACAGTCTACGAGACGCTCGGTTACGCCCCCGACGACGTCTCGCTGGACGTCCCGCCCGACGTCGGCGGTAGCTTCGGGACGAAAATCGCCATCCACCGGTACTGTGCGCTGGCCGCGATGGCGAGCCAGCACCTCGGCGGGACGCCGGTGAAGTTCGTCGAGGACCGTCTCGAGAACCTGCAGGGCGGGGATATGCACAGCTCCGACCGGGAGTACCTCGTCCGGCTGGCCTGTGATGACGACGGGACGATCCGCGGCCTCGACGTGAACTTCGTCGACGACTTCGGCGCGTACCCGCGCTACCCGGTCAACCAGACGCTCAAGCCACTGTCGGTACTGACGAACGCGTACGATATCGAGAACGTCCGGTACAACTACGAACTGGTGCTCACGAACAAGACCGCCCAGACCGCCTACCGCGGGTTCGGCGTACCGCCACACCTGTACGCCCTCGAGATGGCAGTCGACGAGGCAGCACGGAAGGCAGGAATCGACCCGTACGAACTCCGCCAGGCGAACCTCATCCCGTCCGACGAGATGCCGTTCAAACTCCCCTCGAACAACATCTACGACTCGGGGGACTTCCCCGACGCGCTCGAGACGATCAGGACCACCGTCGAGGAGCAGGAACGGACTGCGGGAGGGCTCCTCGACCCGGACGTCGTCGCGGAGCGCCGCGACGCGGGGAAGTACCGCGGGGTGGGCTACTCGATCCACATCGAGCCGGGTGTGAGCGGGTCGGACTGGACCGACCGCCAGCGAACGGAAGACGACGAACTCGCAGAACGCGACCGGGCGGACGTCGACGAGTTGCCCGAGCACCTCCAGGGGTACGTCCGCGAGGACGGGACAGTCGTCGTGTTTCTCGCGACGGACTCCTCGGGGCAGGGCCACCAGACCATCGTCACACAACTCCTCGCGGACGAACTCGAACTGCTCCCGAGCGATATCCAGGTCGACTACCTCGACAGCGTCGACGCTCCCACGGAGTACGGGAGCGCCGCGTCGCGCATGGCCGTGATGCTCTCGGGGGCCACGAAGGGGCTCGCAGCCGAGCTGACCGACCGCTTCGAGCACCTGGCAGCCGAGCACTGGGAGGTCGACCCTGCCGACGTGACCTACCGCAACGGTGCGGTCAACCGGACAGACGGTAGCGACTCCCTCTCGCTTGCGGACCTCGCGGCTCTCGGCGGGGACGACGAGGACCGGCCCACCTACGCCGAGTACGACTACGACCACCCGGCGGCAGGGCGGGACGAGTTCGACGACGCCCTCACCGGGAAGTACCCGGTCTACCCAACCGCCGCGTTCGCAGCGAACGCACCCATCGTCGAGGTGGACGTCGAGACGGGCAACGTCGACATCCTGAAATTCTACTCGTTGCGGGACTGTGGCACACAACTCAACCCGACCATCGTCGAAGGGCAGGCGATGGGGGGGCTCGCCCAGGGCATCGGTGCCGCCCTGCTCGAAGAGTTCAGCTACGACGACGCCGGCCAGCCCAAAGCGATTACACTGTTCGATTACCTGTTGCCGTCGGTCAAGAACATGCCCGAACTGGAGTTGCTCCACTCCGACACACCGTCGCCGTTCACCGAAACCGGCGCGAAAGGCACCGGCGAAGGCGGGATGATCGACGGACCGGCGAGCATCGCGGTCGCGATAAACCGCGCGCTGGAACCGTTCGACATCGTCGTCGACGAGATCCCGGCGACCCCTCACAGGTTGCGCCGCAAACTCCGGGCGACCGGGGACTGACTCCCGGTTCGTGGCCCGGTTTTCCCCGTGCGTGCGAGTGGACAGTCACCGTCGCTTCCTGGCGTGGTGACATCATACTGCCGGCTGTACCATGTCGAACGAATTCGACACCCCGTGGCGTCGAATCTCTTGACGCACGTACAGCCGGCAGTATCACCAGACCGGCAGAAACAATTCGTCTCGCTATATATTATGTCAAAATGATCTTTTATCGACTCGTGGCAGATACGATCGGTGCCGAGAACCGAAATGGACCCGGTCCACGAGTGGACAGTGACCGACTCACGGGACGTTCCCGAAGTTCGATTGTCCTTCCATTCGGCGACAGGGATCGGATTCCTCCGATCGGTGCCGCACGGTCTCTGTGGATGCTGTGATTCTCTCCGTCGGGAACATTCACCACAGACGCTTGCCCACCGGGTCCCTTCGCCCGTCTCCCCCGAACGCCGCGGTATCGAAAATATATTTCGACGACACGATCGAAAAAATATTTAGCGTGTATCAATTTTTGCCAGTCCGGCACAGACACCGTCAATGGGGTATCGACTCCTCGGCGTCTCAGCACTGGCCCGACCGGTTCCTGCTCTTCCGGTCTCGTTTCCGTTCGGCCCCGCTCTGTCTGCGCTCTTCTGTCGGCCGAGGACGGCAGGCCCCGGTCCGCTCGTCGTCCGACATGACGGTCCCGCGTCGACCACAGAACTAATACTGTCGGCTGTAAGTGCGTAAAGATATTCGACACCCCGGGGTGTCGAATTCTTTCAAAATGTTACAGCCGACAGTATAAGCCCCGTCGCCGAGAACCGCCCCGCATGTCAGAGCTGTTTCTCGGCGCGCACGTCCCGGACGGAACGACGGCGACTGCGAACGCCGTCGGCCCCGAACCCGACGACGTGCTCGAACGGATGGAAGCGCACGCACGCAGCGAGGGGTTCCCGATCGTCGGGCGGGCGGTCGGCGGGTGGCTCGCCCAACTGGCACGCATCAACGGTGCGTCGCGGGTGTTCGAGTTCGGGTCGGGGTTTGGCTACTCGGCGTACTGGTTCCTCCGGGCACTCCCGCCCGAGGGCGAGATCATCCTGACTGACATGGACGGGGACAACCTCGACCGGGCCCGGTCGTTTCTCGCGGCGGGCGGTGTCGACGACCGGGCGGTGTTCGAGCAGGGGGATGGTCGTCGCGGACAACGTCATGACCGCCGGCCGCGAGGCGGTCGACGATACCGTCGAGTACGACGTACTCCGGCAGGTCCTGACCGGCGAGGCGGCCACGCTCGCCGAGACCGGGGTCGCGGAGTCCGCACGCCGGGGCACAGCCGGCGTCATCGAGTATCTGGAAACCGTCCGCGAGGACCCCGACTTCGAGACGACGCTCCTGCCCCTGGGAGACGGTGTCACGGTGACGACCCGCACCCGGCGCTAGTCGCCCGGTCCAGCGGAGCCGGTCGACTGCCGGAAGTGTCCTGTTGAACAGAATAATTGTTCTGACAGGGGAAACAATTAAGCCGTCCCGCCGGTTGTCACGTCACATGTCGGACAACGTCCCCGTGAACGCGCTCGAAACGTCCCTGGCGATCGTCGAAGCGCTCGGGGAACAGGGAGCACTCGGGTTGACCGACCTCGCCAGGGCGGTCGACCTCCCGAAGAGCACGGTGTTCAACCACGTGAAGACGCTCGAACAGAACGAGTACGTCGTCAGCGAGGAGGGAACCTACCGGGTCGGTTGTCGGTATCTGGAACTCGGGGCGAAGGCACGGGACTACCACGACGTCTACGAGGCTGCCCGTGAGGAGGTCGACCGACTCGCAACGGAGACCGGCGAGTTGTCGGCGCTTCTCGTCGAGGAACACGGTCGGGGCGTCTTCCTCCACCGCGAGGAGGGAAACCAGTCAGTCCACATCGACAGCTACGTCGGCCAGCGGATCCATCTCCACGGCGCGGGGCTCGGCAAGGCCATCCTCTCCGCGCTTCCCCGCGACCGCGTCGTGGATATCGTCGACCGCCACGGCCTGCCGGAGTTGACTGAAAATACCATCACCGACCGCGACGAACTGTTCGTGGAACTGGACGCCATCGCAGAGCGCGGTGTCGCGTTCGACGACCAGGAGCGGCTCAACGGGCTCCGGAGTGTCGCGGTGCCCCTCACCGACCAGGACGGGGCGGTGCTGGGTTCGATGAGTATCGCCGGGCCGACGAGCCGCGTTCAGGACGACCGGTTCCGCGAGGAGTTCCCGGACAAGATCAGCGAGGCTGCGGACGTCATCGAACTCAACGTCACGTACTCGTGATACTGCCGGCTGTCCGTGTGACACGGACTGCTGTGACTCGTTCCCGCCGGAAGACGAGGTCTTCCGAGCCTCGCTGCGCTCGGCTCACCGCCGGGCCGGTACAGATTGTCGGTTTCAGCGGCTGAGTGGTCCGTCAACCGTGGACTTGTGGGTTCGCAGTCTCTCACGTACCTGTTCCAGATTGGACAATTCTCTCACCACACCGCGTATTCAGCAGTAAGAAAGTTTTTAATAACTGTCGAGACGCCGAACTCTGCTGTTGGTCCCGCTGGTACTATTCCTCCTCGGTGGACTCACCACACATTTCCTCCCATGATGTTAGGCTAAGGTCAGCAACTGGAGAGTCCGTGAGACAAAGTTCATATCTCGCAGCGTTTGCAGCGCCAGCGTTAATCAAGAACCCTATCGTCGCTTCAGTCCCAGCATTTACACTGTCTGGACCAAAGTCTTCTCCATACCAGACACCATCGCCCAACTCGTTGCCTTCTTCGCTCAAGGTACGGCCTTGAATCACAGGGTCGCCTTTACTGATGGTAAATGAAGCAGCAAACTCTTCATCTCTCGAATTTCGTAGTCGTATCTTTACGAAATCATCAGCCGTCGCCCAGTGGTTGCGGACTTCAATATTCTCCAGGTCGTTATGAACCAGCTCACCCGGAATCACACTTTCTTGACTATTTCCTCCATTCCCTCCGTCGCCTGTCTCGGTGCCGCCATCAGTATTTGACTCGTCATCTGAACATCCTGCCAGCCCAATAGCTGAGCACCCCCCCATTGCGGCGAGAACCGAGCGTCGCGTCATATCCTCTGGAATGGAAATTGAATCATCAGGTCCCATGTATCAAATCTACTAACACGGTTGATGAAAAAACTTCAGTTTCTTACCACATACAACACCTCACAGTCACGCTCTAAGTCTTGCACGCCGTTTTTGTCAGAACTTGGTACTATCCGCCTGGTGATGGAGTGATAAACTTACAACTCAAGGCTTGAAGCACCACTGAGGCGACGATATTTTCCGCACCGCTCGAACATACTCACAGCAGTCCGTATGAGAAGCTAGTCGCCGCCCTGGGGCGGCGAATACGCTCAAACCGTTACAGCCGGCAGTACGAGCGTCCCCTGCCGGCGCCGTCACTGACACCGAGCCGACCGGGACGCATAGTTTTTACACAGTGGCGCGCTGTATCGGTACTCATGAGCGAGTCAGTAGCGATCATCGGCGGGTCGATGACGAAGTTCGGGCAACGCGACGAGTGGATCCTCGAACTGCTCGCGGAGGCGGGGCAGGCGTGCCTCGCCGACGCGGCGGTCCCTCCCTCCGAGGTCGACCACCTGTACGTCTCGAACATGGCAAGCGGGGAGTTCGAGGGACAGACCGGCATCATGAACGCGCTCGCCCACGACCTCGGGCTGATCCCGGCGTACAGCCAGCGGGTCGACCAGACGAGTGCGAGCGGCGGCGCGGGTATCTACGCCGCCTGGCAGTCGATCGCCTCCGGTGCCAGCGAGATGTCGCTACTGGTCGGCGGCGAGAAGATGACTCACCGCTCGACGGCGGAATCGACGGACATCATCGCCTCGATCACGCACCCGGCGGAGTACAAACACGGCGTGACGCTCCCCTCCTTTGCCGGGCTGACGGCACGCCTGTATCTCGATACCTTCGACGCCCCGCGCGAGAGTCTGGCCGAAGTCGCCGTGAAGAATCACGCGAACGGCGTCCACAACGAGAACGCGCAGTTTCGCAAGGAGATAACCGTCGAGGAGGCTCTTTCCAGCCCCATCATCGCCGATCCGCTCCGGCTGTACGACTTCTGTCCGGTCACTGACGGCAGCGCCGCGTTGCTTTTCTGTCCCGTCGACGTCGCCGAGGAGTACGCCGACGAGTACGCTGTCGTCTCGGGTGTCGGCGGTGCCACGGACACCCACGTCGTCCACGAACGCGCCGACCCGACGACGATGAACGCTGTCGTCGACAGCAGCGACGACGCTTTCGGGATGGCGGGGCTCGAACCCGACGATATCGACGTCGCGGAGCTCCACGACATGTTTACCATCCTCGAGTTCCTCCAGATGGAGGCTGTCGGGTTTGCCGAGCCGGGGACCGCCTGGGAGCAGGTCCAGGCGGGTCGCACCCGGATGGACGGGGCGTTACCGATCAACCCCTCGGGTGGGCTGAAATCGAAAGGCCACCCGCTCGGCGCGAGCGGCGTTGCCCAGGGCTACGAAATATACGAACAGCTCGTCGGCGAGGCGGGTGACAGGCAGGTGTCCGCGGAGACGGGACTGGCCTGTAACGTCGGCGGCTTTGGCAATTGCGTGACCACGACCATCATGGAGGCAGGACAATGACGATGGACGCATACCGCTACGAGGACGGCTCGATCAGCTATCCCGGCCACCCGGTCGGGCGCGACGGGTCGGAGCCGGTCGACCGGATCGACCTGAGCGAGCACACCGGCGAGGTCGTCACCTGGACGACGAGCACGGCCACACCGCCCGGTGTCCGACAGCCAAACACCCTCGCGATCGTCGCGTTCGAGGTCGACGGCGAGACGGTTCGGGCGCTCGGACAGACGACGACCGAGGAGATCGACATCGGGGACACCGTGCAGCCGGTGGCCGTCGAGGAACTGCGCGAGCCGGGTGTCGGGCTCAAGTCCGCCGAGGGTCCCCAGGAGTGGGACGGATACCGGTTCGACCCGATCTGATCCGGCTTGTCGTGACTGTTTACCGGTCTTCGCCGACTCGGGTCGGCGAACTCCGGAAATGACTCACAACATGGCCGCCAGTCAGCGGTCAGTCGGCCGGTCGATATCCTGCAACACGCCGGGGTCGCCGGTCTCGACGGCAACGGCGTCCGCGCGCTCGAGCAGGATCTCCCGGCCGCCGACGTCACCCTCGACGTCGGCGAGCGCCTCGAAGTACGCACTGTCGAACAGGACCGGGTTCCCCCGCTTTCCCTCGAAGGCAGCCGCGAGCGCGTCGTAGGCCGACCCGGCGTAGGCCGCGATCAGCAGGTCGACCGTCCCAGTGGCGACGTGTGGCATATCGCCGAGGAGCACGACGACGGCGTCCGCACCGCGCTCTCGCGCCGCAGCCACGCCACAGGCGAGGGACGTACTCTGCCCTGCCGCGTACGCCTCGTTCGTCCGGAACGCCACGTCGAACTCGTCGAGTGCCGCCCGTACCGCGTCCGCCTCGTAACCCACGACGACGGTTACCCCGTCGACGGCAGCGTCGACCGCCGTTTCCACGGCGTGGGCGACGAGCGGCGTCCCGGCAAGCGGTTCGAGGAGTTTGTTCTCCGGACCGTACCTGCTGCTCTGCCCGGCCGCGAGTACGACCCCATGGACGGTGTGGTCGTCCGGGGGGTCGAGCGCGAGGTCGTCCGGGTCACGGACCGGCAGCGTCTCGCGCGAGCGCATCTCACTCGACCACCGGGTAGGGGACGACACGAACTGTCTCGCCTGCCGCGATCCCCTCTCTCGTCAGGACGAACCCGTCGGCACGCGTCGCGCGGGTGCTCGAGGAGAGGACGCTCGGATCGAACGTCGTCTCGTAGACCGCAAGCGGGGAGTCGACGTGCCCGAGCGGTGTCGCCGTGTCGTCGGCGAGGGTCACCGGCACCGCGTAGTCGAACCCCTCCGGTCCCATCTCGAGGTCCGTCCCGAACGTCGCCCGAACGGTCGGCAGGGAATCCTCGCCGGTGAAAAAGGGACGAACGACAAGCGACGTGATCGTGTGTGCGCCGA
>JAZKTU010000111.1:0-10601 GCA_036625385.1 Halovenus sp.
TGTAATCCGTTGAACCGCTGTTCGCCGTTCATAACGAGGTGATGCAAAACGACGAGTCGCCATTTCGTTCCAATCTCCTCGAACGCTTGGGCCATCGGGCACACCTCAAACTGGCTGCCGTCATCTGTTTCGGACTGGTTGGGGTTCGCGGACATCGGTGGTCACACGTGTGCAAACCATTACCATGCACAATATGAACTTTTGTACCACACGACGGCTTCACCTTACGAAACCGCCGGCAACGATCTCGTCGACGAGGTCCAGGTTGCTCTCTACCGGGCCCTCCTCCATGAGTTGCCGCACTATCTCCTCGTTTTCGGTTTTTGTTGTTGCCATAGAGGTTGCACCCCCCTGGAGCGTGGGCTCCACTCGTCCGTTCTCGGCGGCGGGTCTCCGTGTTACCCCGTCTAGTCTGTTCGCGGGACCTTCACTGGTCACGACGTGAACACCCGCCCCTCCCGAGAGAAGGCAGCGTACGCGAACTGCCCCGGTTGATAACACTGCCCCGTATGCAGCAGGATCCGCATCAACCTGTTGTTGCGAGAGATATTCGGCCCCGTCGAAACACTCGGTCGATGATAGGTTTCCGCGGCTGCGTCGGATACAGGACGCACATTCAGCACACGATTTACAGGATCGAGGTCACGAAATGACCCAAGTAGAATAGCGGGTTCCGCCCCTCAGGATGCTTGTACTCCTTTGCATGTCGTGACCTCGACGGGGGTACCGAACTCACTATCGACGTCAACCGGGTCGATAGAGCGAGCTGACGAAGAAGAGTTCAAACGCTACTTGACCGAAGGGTAGTCTGATAGACAAGTCATGAATACCTTCTACTATGCACCGTCGACGCGTTCTCTCCGTCGCTACGGCGGGGCTATCCGCGGCGGCAACGAGGAACCCACTACACTCGAGAACTTCCGGTTCGAGCTGCGGACCCCTTCAGCGGCGAATCGGCCATCCGCCGACATCTACCTCAAAGTCCCCCGGTCCCGCCTCACCGACCGGATCGAACTCGAACAGCTCGAAAACAGCTGGACGCGAATAGCTGCCGGCGACGTCGGTCGACTCGGAGATCCCCATCGTCCGATCGACCAATGGTAGTTCCTGTCTGCGGTCACCGGACAATATCGAATACCGCGTCCGGGACCTGCGGCTGCTTGCGTGACTCGGAGTCATACTGCCGGCGGTACGTGCGTACAGATATTCGCGTCCACAGGGTGGCGAATACGTTCACAATGGTACAGCCGGCAGTATACGTTCCGACGGCGGACGGCGAGATATTCTACGCAGGGGTCGACCTCCAGTTCGTCGGCGAGGACACGGGTATTGTCGCCCGTGAACGGTTTCTGTAGTGTCTGGAGCGCTACTCGTCCTGGTCGTCACTGGCGCGGCGTTGCTGGAGACGCTGTGCTCGGATTCTATCGGCGATATCACGGCAGTCGGAGTTCGTGCATGTCATGGGGACCAACCGACAGGACGCTGTCGGTATCTCCCTCTACCGGTGAGGGAATAAAAAATACCCACAGCGCGTTTTTGAGTGTGAAACAGTGGTTCGAGCCAGCCAGGGGTTCCGCATGCTCGCGGGAAACCGTAGGCCGGTCCGTTTCCTGGTCGAGCGTAACTCGAACTGGACCACAAAGGGGGGTACCGGCGCTCGTCGACTGATTCATCCTCTAATTGCGTCCGCTGATACGGACTGCTGTGATTCCTTTCGAGCGATACCGATTCGGCGGGTGCAGGTCAACAGCGAATTTATCGGGATCGAACGCAACCAGTTACTTTCGTCTGTGATTTTTGCCAGTCCGTTGCTCCCTGCGGGAGCGTGGACAATCAACCCTTATGTATGACCGCTTCGAACCCCTCAACGAAGGATATGAGTGAGTGGATCGCCGTCGGGGCGCTTGCCATCGTCGCGGTACTCATCCCGTTGAGCATGATGATGGTGTCGTGGCTCATACGGCCCAGCGTCCCCGAGCAGGGAAAACGCGCAACCTACGAGAGCGGCGAAGTACCGACAGGGAGCAGCCGCACCATCCGGTTCAACATCCAGTACTACATGGTGGCACTGCTGTTTGTCGTGTTCGACGTGGAGACCGTCCTCATCTTCCCGTGGACGGTCATCTACAGCGACGCCGTCGAGGAAGTCGGCATCGGACAGGCGCTTGCCCCGATGCTCGCGTTCCTGGTGATTCTGGTCATCGGGCTCGGTTGGGCGTGGCGTAACGGTGCAGTCGAATGGGCCCGGAGCCCCCGGGCAGACCGTCAACGGATAGACTAACTATGAGTAAGGGAAACGACACGGAATTACACGATACGCTCGAACAGGCACAGTCAACCCAGGCAGACAGGATGGGCGAGGGCGTCGACAAGCGGTTCAACTCGAAGCTCCGGGAGGCCTTCGGCAATACGCCGTTTATCCTCACGAAGTTCGACAAGTTCATGAACTGGGTCCGGGGCAACTCGATGTTCATGCTCCTGTTTGGGATTGCCTGCTGTAGCATCGAGATGATGCACACCTATGCGACGAAACACGACCTCGACCGGTTCGGCGCGGGTGTCCCGCGCGCCTCGCCCCGGCAGGCAGACGTCATTATCGTCCCCGGAACCATCGTCTCGAAGTTCGGTCCGCGGATGAAGCGGGTCTACGACCAGATGCCGGAACCCAAATTCGTCGTCTCGATGGGGTCGTGCACCATCTCCGGCGGGCCGTTCCAGGAAGGGTACAACGTCATCAAGGGGGTCGAAGAGATCATCCCGGTCGACATCCACGTCCCGGGCTGCCCGCCACGGCCCGAGGCGCTCGTCTACGGCGTCCTCAAGCTACAGGAGCAGATACGCAACGGGGAGAGCGCGCCGGTGACGGTCAAGCCATACGAACTGGAGCAGTTCGGGGACCTCGAACGCGACGAACTCGTACAGGAACTGGCAACGGAGATCGACGAGGACGACCTCGTCATGCGCTACGACTGGGCCGAGTCACCATGAGTCTGGAACAACCACAGCAACGTGACGTCGGGGAGACTGAGGAGGGGACCGTCGACTACGACGCCCTCGCTGCGTTGCTCGACGAGTACGTTCTCGACCGCGAACAGCACGTCAACACCGAGGGGTTTGTTATCAGGCCCGACGACGTGCAGGCAGTCCTCTCGACGCTCCGCGAGGAGGCTGGTTTCGACCACCTCTCCTGTATCACCGCACAGGAGTACCAGGACCGCTACGAATCGATCTATCATCTCCGGAAGTACGCGGACCCGACACAGGAACTGTCGGTGGTGGTGCCGACTCCCACGGACAATCCTGTCAGTGAGACAGCCTCGCCCGTCTTCGACACCGCCCGGTGGCACGAGCGGGAGGCCTACGACCTCGTTGGGATCGAGTACGAAGGCCACCCCGACCTGCGCCGGATTCTCCTGCCCGAAACGTGGCAGGGCCATCCACTCTCGCAAAGTTACAACCAGGACAAGCCACAGATCGTCCCGCTGCGCGAACACGCCAACCCGATGGAACGGAAAACGGACGTGCCGGACAAGCCGGACACGATGTTCATCAACATCGGCCCCCACCACCCGGCGACCCACGGCGTCTTGCACCTCAAGACGACCCTCGATGGCGAGCAGGTGGCGGACGTCGACCCGGACCTGGGCTACCTGCACCGCTGTGAGGAGCAGATGTGCCAGCAATCGACATACCGCCACCAGATCATGCCGTATCCGGACCGGTGGGACTACATTTCCGCCGGTATTCTCAACGAGTGGGCGTACGCACGGGCAGCCGAGTCGCTGGCCGATATCGACGTGCCCGATTACGCGAACGTCATCCGGACGATGTCGGCAGAGATGTGTCGTATCGCCGCCCACCTGCTCGCAATCGGGACGTTCGCGCTCGACATCTACGGGGACTTCACCGCCATCTTCATGTACGCCATCACGGACCGCGAGCGGATTCAGAACCTTCTCGAGGACCTGACCGGCCAGCGGCTGATGTTCAACTACCTCCGGCTCGGCGGCGTGGCCTGGGACCTGCCCGAACCCCGGGAGCAGTACTTCGAGAAGGTCCGGGACTTCACCGACATGTTCCCCAACAAACTGGAGGAGTACCACAACCTGTTAACGTCGAACGAACTGTTCCAGGCGCGTGTCGTCGACACTGGCATCCTGCCCCGGGAGGAGGCCAAAAGCTACGGCTGTACCGGCCCGGTCGCCCGTGGCTCGGGAGTCGATTACGATCTCCGGCGTGACGACCCCTACGGATACTACGAGCAACTCGAGTGGGACGTCGTCACCGACGACGGCGGTGACAACTTCTCGCGGGCGCTCGTGCGGCTCAACGAGATGGAGCAGTCCGCCCGCATCATCGAACAGTGTGTCGACCTGCTCGAGGACTGGCCAGAGGACGAACGCGAGATTCAGTCGAACGTCCCGCGGACGCTCAAGCCGGACCCCGATACGGAGGTGTACGAGGCAGTCGAAGCCGCGAAGGGTGAACTCGGGATCTACATGCGCGCTGACGGGACGGACAAGCCCGCCCGGTTCAAGATCCGTAGCCCGTGTTTCTGTAACCTGCAGTCGCTGCCAGTCATGTCCGAGGGCGAGTACATCCCCGACATGATTGCCGCACTCGGCAGCCTCGACATCGTCCTCGGGGAGGTAGACCGATGACGCTGCCGGACAGCATCAGTTCCGCTCTGGGACTGGAAGGCGTCATCTTCGGGCAGTTCATCGCGGCGCTGCTCGGGGCGGCGATCATCGGAACGATCATGTTGGGAAACGCCGCACTCGCCGGGCCGTGGGCCAAGCGGAAGATCACGGCGAGTTTCACCGACCGTATCTCCGTCAACAAGTTCGGTCCGCTCGGTATCGGTATCATCGTCCCCGATGCCGTGCGCTTGCTCTCGAAGGAACTCATCGTTCCCGAGGGTGTCGACCGACCGGCCTGGGACTTCGCTCCCCTCATCATCGCGTCCTCGGCGCTGCTTGCTTTCGCGGTTATCCCGATGGGCAGCGGCATCCATCTCGCGGACCCCGAGGTGGGTCTCGCCTTCGTCTTTGCGATCGCCTCCATCGCCTCGCTGGGACTCGTGATGGCTGGCTACTCCTCCAACAACAAGTACTCGTTTCTGGGCGGGCTCCGCGCCGTTGCGCAGAACCTCGCCTACGAGATCCCACTCATCCTGACGGGTATCTCGGTGGTCATCTTCGCCGGCTCCCTGCAGATGAGCACCATCGTCGAGGCACAGGCACAGACGCTCGTTAGCCTGGGGCCGGTGTCGATCCCCGCGTGGTTCGCCATCGTCAACCCCTTCGCGTTCGCGCTGTTCCTCGTTGCGAACATGGCCGAGGTGGGACGCAACCCCTTCGACATTCCGGAGGCCCCGACCGAGATTGTCGCCGGCTACCAGACGGAGTACTCCTCGGTGTACTTCGTGCTCATCTACCTCGGCGAGTTCGTGCACATCTTCCTGGGCGGGGCGATCATCGCGACCATCTTCCTGGGTGGGCCAGCCGGGCCGCTGTTGCCCGGCTTCATCTGGTTCCTCGTCAAAATCTGGGGAGTGTTTCTGTTCACCCAGTGGGCGCGCTCGGCGCTCCCGCGGGTCCGCATCGACCAGCTCATCGAAATCGGCTGGAAGGGGTTGCTCGTGCTCGCCTTTGCGAACCTCGTCGTGACTGCGGTCATCGTGGGGGTGATCAGCGCATGAACCCGAGCGTTGAGCACGGAGACAGGACGCGACTGGTGGACGCGAGTTCCCGGGACGGGAGCGACGGTCGACTGGCGGATCCGGAGGGCCGACTACTCGACGGTGATAACGCATGATCGGAGTTCTCAAGAGTCTGGCAACGACGATGAAACACGCACTGGACGGGGAGACGTTCACTGTGAAGTATCCGGAGGAAGCTCCCGAGGTGTCGCCGCGCTTTCGGGGCGTCCACAAGTTCAGCCAGGAGCGCTGTATCTGGTGTCGCCAGTGCGAGAACGTCTGCCCGAACGACACGATCCAGATCGTGATGGACGACCAGCGAAACGGGGAGCAGTACAATCTCCACATCGGGCAGTGTATCTACTGTCGGCTCTGTGAGGAAGTCTGCCCAGTCGACGCCATCCTGTTGACCCAGAACTTCGAGTTCGTCGCCGACACGAAAGACGAGTTCGCCTACAACATGGAGGAACTCAAGAACGTCCCGTGGTACAACGATATCGATCCGCTCGAGGCCCGCGAACCGGACCGAGGGGGCTGGGTCGGCGAGGGTGAGGGGGAAGTCGACTATCAGTAGCCGCGCCGAATCGTTCTGACGCCTGTCAATACCTAACCTATTTGCCTGCTGTGTGAGATGGTACACGTGGGCGCACACCGAGTACGCCACAGTGATAGACATGGTATTCAAGAAAGTCACGCTCACCGGAACGAGCACCGATCGGTTCGAGGATGCTGTCGATGACGCTATCGACAGGGCGGAAGAGACACTCGAGAACGTGCACTGGGCCGAAGTAGAGGAGATGGCTGTCGAGGTTGCGAGCGTCGAGGGGCGGGAGTACCAGGTCGAGGTGGAAGTCGCCTTCGAGCTTGAGGATTAGGTGCGGAAGCTCTCGCCACAGCCACACTCGCTGACGACGTTCGGATTCTCGACGTGGAAGCCGGCGCCCTGGAGACCACCTTCGTAGTCGAGTACCGAGCCCTCGATGTAGTCCATACTGGCCGGGTCGACGAACACGCGCAACCCGTGGTGTTCCGTGATGGCATCGTCTTCTTCGGGTTCGTGCTCGAAACGCATCCCGTACGAGAGGCCCGCACAGCCGCCCTGCTGGACGTACAGGCGCAGTCCGGCATCCGACACGTCCATGCCCTCGTCTTCGATGAGAGCGACTGCCTCGGACGCTGCTGTCTCCGTGACTCTGACTGCTGTCTCGGCGTGGCCTCGGGACTCCTCCGTTGTGCTCATGTGCTCCCCTAACACGGGCTAGTTGTTAACCCTGACGGGCCGACAATGCGGACGACAGGAGGGCGGAGTCGAAACGTGACGGTGTGGGTGCCCGGATAGGGACTGACGAGGACGCGGCCGTCGGCGAGGGTGAGAGTCTCCCGGGGAGGCACCCGTGGCCTGCACGTGGTGGCGGTCCCGGGAGTCTGCGTCTGGTTTGGGGCCCGATGAGAGACGTCTCCAGTCAGGCGGTCGTGTCGGCACTGCCGGTCGGGATCCCGAGCAAACCGAGTAACAGCCCACCGAGGGCCTCCCCGACGAAGTCGGCGAAGTCGTCGGCAGACGCCCGGTAGACGATACTGAGTGCGGAGCCATCTGCCTCGTAGCTCACCCGCTCTTGGATCTCCGTGACGAGTTCTTCGCTGACGAAGGGGCTCCCTTCCTCCGCTGCCTGCTCGAGGTCCGCGACGAACGCTTCGAGCAGTTCCTCGAGGTCGGCGGCGGCCTCCTCCGTTTCGGTCCCGACGGACACCTCGACGACCCGGTCGTCGCCGTCGGGATACAGCGACCCCGAGACAGCCTCGATGGCCTGGACTGCAGGAGTGGAGTCGTTCTCGATCTCCTCTGTCGGGGTGAAACCAAAGCGTGCATACCCCTCCTCGGCGCTCTCGAACGCGTCACGCACGGGGCCGTCGAGTGGGTCCGCCCGTCCGTCCCACGTATCGATGACCCGCTCGACCATGGCCCCGTCACCGGCGACGAACACCCCATCGTCCAGTTCCGCTGCGGGGTCGCCGTCGATCCTGTAAATTGTCTGTCCCTCGTAGGTATCTTCTTCGACGTCTTCGCCGGTCTCCTCCTCGATGGTCGAGACGAGCTCGTCGCTGTCGAACTCCGTCCAGAGGACGACGGCAGCGCTCTCCGTCGTGTCGGCGCCGAAAACGGCAAGATCGTTGACGCCCTCCGGGTCGACCCCGACTTCACTCTCGACCTCGTCGAGTGCTTCGTCGAAACTGCCGACGTCGACCTGTTCCTGTTCGGCGATGATCGAGTCCGCCGCCGAGCGCACGGCATCGTCTCCGAGCAATGCGGTCACGTCCACGTGAACCAGTCCGTCGACGTCTCCGGGAACGACAGAGAGCGAAAACCCCCCGCTCCCCTCTGCGGACCCATCGTCGTCACCGACACAACCGCCCAGGCTGCCGACGAGGCCGAGGCCTGCAAGTGCGGCACCTGACTTGAGGACGGACCGTCGGGTACGCTGCGCATCAGTCATACGGGAGCGTTTCTATCTTGTCTAATAAATCCCTTCTGCCGTGTTTCTCGGCGTGATACACGAGGGTTCTTCTGTCGAAACGCCTCGATTAGTGATACGTTTCAGCGGTCGTACCGAGTGTCTGTATCCAGCACGCCCCCTCCCGTCTTTACGCAGGTTATGACGAAGAGACACCCTGTTTTGACACGGTATTCCTGGGCGTTTCTAATACTGTCGGCTGTAACGTTTTGAAAGAATTCGACACCCCGGGGTGTCGAATATCTTTAGGCACTTATACTGTCGGACGGAAGTCATGATGTTCTGCTCGTTCCACGTGGGGCGAGTGAAAGTATCAACAGTTCCGTCCGACAGTATAAGCAGTTCTCCGGAGCAAGGGAAGTGAAACCACGGTGCCCACCCAGTCAGCCATCGAAGCGTTTCTCGACGCTCTCGGCGTGTGCCTCGAGTCCCTCCGTCCGGGCGAGGGTCGTTATCGCGTCGGCGATGTTCTCCAGGCCGTCGGCGGAGAGGCGCTGGACGGTGGTCGACCGGAGGAACGTCTCGACGGAGAGTCCGCCGACCCGCCGTGCGCCGCCGCCCGTCGGCAGGACGTGGTTGGGGCCGCTCGCGTAGTCCCCGGCCGCGACTGGGCTGTACGTGCCGAGAAACGCCGACCCGGCGCTGTCGATACGGTCGAGCAGTTCCTCGTCGTTCTCGGCGACGATCGTGAGGTGTTCGGCGGCGTACTCCTCGGCAAACAGCGCGGCCTCGCTCATCGAGCGCGCGAGGAAGACGCCGCTTGCGTCGTTGTCGAGTGCGCCGCGGATGACGGACTCGCGCTCGCGCTCGCCGGCCTGGCGGTCGACTTTGCTCGCCACGGCCTCTGCCAGCGACTGGTCAGCGGTGACTGCTGCGACTGCGGCGTCGGTGTCGTGTTCGGCCTGGGCAACGAGGTCCGCGGCGACGAGTTCCGGATCGGCCCGTCCGTCCGCGACGACCAGGAGTTCGCTCGGGCCCGCGAGAAAGTCGATCTCGACGTCGCCCCGGACCGCCGCTTTCGCCGCAGTCACCCACCGGTTGCCCGGCCCGACGACGACGTCGCAGCCGTAGACGGTTTCGGTGCCGTACGCGAGTGCTGCGATCGCCTGGGCACCACCGACCTGGTAGACTGCGTCGGCGTCGGCGGCGTCGATCGCGGCGAGTGTCGCCGGGGAGATCGATTCCGCCGGGGGGGTCGCCACGGCGACGTGTTCGACGCCGGCGACCTTCGCGGGGATGACGCCCATCAGCGCGCTCGAAGGGTACGCCGCCGTCCCCCCGGGCGCGTACACACCGGCGCTCTCGAGCGGGCGGAACCGCCGGCCGAGCTCCCGGCCGTCGAACGACTCCCGCCAGTCTTCGGGCATTTGGCGCCCGTGGAACGACCGGATGTTCGCTGCGGCTGTCTCGATAGCTTCGAGGACGTCGGCCTCGACCTCCTCGCGGGCCCGCTCAGCCCGGTCCGTGATGTCGATGTTCCCGACGTTGACGCCGTCAAATTCCTCGGCATACTCTCGGAGGGCAACGTCGCCGGCCTCCCGGACGTGTTCGACGATTTCGGCAACGTCGTCGCGGACTGCCTCGACCCCCGACTCCCGGTCGAAAAGCGCCGTGCGCCTGTCCGGCGCGAGGTCGGCTACGGTCTCGACGTTCATACACCCGCTTTCGGCCCGCGAAACTAACGCTTTGCCGTTCGGAGGGCGACACACTGCATGCTAGAGGGCCAGGACCAGTACCACTGTCAGGACCGCCACGAGGATGAGAATCGTCGTGCCGACGCCAGCACGGAGATACAGCCGCGAGGGCTGGCCGCCGTCGGGAGCGGGCTGGTCCCCGCCGAAATCCGGGCGGAGGCTGTCGGGAAGCCCGCGCGTGACCCGCTGTGCGGTCAGCACGGGGTTCTGGCCGACCCAGTAACAGCGCCGGACGAACCGGACGGCGAGGCGGTCGACCGCGGCGAACAGTTCCGTCGTAGCGACGATGACTGTCCGGCCACCGTAGAAGAACGCGCGGTTGTAGACGTAGTCCACGTCGGGCACCCGACCGACGTGGTGCAACGGTCCACGGAGGAGAGCGAACCCGACGACTCCGGCTGTCGCGAGGATCAAACCCTCGGCGACGTGGGGGATGGTGAACGTCGTATACTCGAACTGGCCCTGGAAGGGCAAGACCTCGAACAGCAGGTTCGGGAAGACGCCAAAGATGACACACAACCCCGCAACAGAGACCAACGCCACGCTCTGGCCGATGTTTGCGTCTCTGACTGTCCCACCGTACTCTCCCTCGAGAAATGCGAAGTAGCCGAGTTTGATGAACGAGAGGAAGGTCCCGACCCCGCCGAGGAGGAGGAGATACCACAGCGCTTCGAGTTCCTTCTTGTCGGCGGC
>JAZKTU010000009.1:0-39594 GCA_036625385.1 Halovenus sp.
GCGTGTTTTGCCGCAACGACCAGCGCAAGCCGCGCATCACGGACCGCCGGGTCGGCATCGAGGACGCGACACTCCCGGTAGAACGTGTTGAACGCCTCCGCGATGTCGCGGGTGTAGGTCGCCACGACGTGAGGACGGCGGTCGGCCGCCGCCGCGTCGACCACAGCCGGGAACCGCGCGATTTCGGCCAGCAGTTCCCGTTCGGCTGCCGTGTCGACGCTGTCGACGTCGGCAGGGTCGATCGGTCGGTCCCCCTCGACAACCTCCCCGACAGCCTCGACGTGGTGGCCGGGCGCGTCGACACCTGCCTCGTCGAGAATGCCGCTTGCGCGTGCGTGGACGTACTGGACGTACGGCGCACTCTGGGCCTCGAAATCGAGCGCCCGCTCCCACTCGAAGGTGATGCCCTTCGTGGGTTGTTTGGCGACGATGTCGTAGCGAACGGCGCCGATGCCGACCTGTCGGGCGATGCGCTCGATGTCGTCGTCGGTGAGGTCGTCGTCGCGGATGCGGTCGTCGAGGCGGGTTTCGACCTCCGTGCGCGCCCGCTCGATTGCCTCGTCGAGCAGGACGTCGAGGTCGATCCCGGTCCCTTCACGGGTACTCATGCCGCCCTCGGGGAGAGTCACCCACGAGTAGTGGACTGTCGAGAGCCGGTCGGTGTTGTGGCCGAGCAGGGCAAGCGTCGCTTTCAACTGTTCGGCCTGGAGTTTGTGATCCTCGCCGAGTATCGTCACTGCCTCGTCGAAGTGGTCGAGTTTCCACTCGTGGTGGGCGATGTCGCGGGTCGTGTAGAGGCTGGTCCCGTCCGACCGGAGAAAGACCAGGTTCTTCTCGATGTCGGGAAAGTCGAGTTGCCACGCATCCTCCTCGTAGACGGCGTACTCGGTTTCGGTAAGCCGGTCGACGACGTCGTCGGTAGCCCCGTTTCGAATGAACCGGGTCTCCTTGACGAACTCGTCGAACTCGGCAGGCAGGCGGGCGAGCGTTTCCTGCATCCCCGAGAGGACGGTGTCGACCACCTCGCTTACCCGGTCGTAGACGTCCTCGTCGCCGTCTTCGAGCCCCTGGAGGATGGCCTGAATCTCGTCTTCGGCTGCCTCGGAGTCGGCTTCCTCGAGATAGGTGGTACCTTTCCGGTAGTAGCGCACGAGGTCGTACTCAGGGGAGTCCCGTTCGGGGTCGGGCAGGTCGGACTCGTCGAAGGTGTCGTACGCCCAGGTGAACACCGCGATCTGGCGGCCGGCGTCGTTGACGTAGTAGTGTCGCTCGACGTCGAAGCCGGCGTACTCGAGCAGGCGGGCGAGGGCGTCGCCGATGATCGGGTTGCGGGCCCGGCCGACGTGGATCGGGCCGGTGGGGTTTGCGCTGGTGTGCTCGACGACGACGCTCCGTTCCCGGTCCCCGAGCCGGCCGTACCCGGTATCCTGTGCGGCGGTGAGCGTCGCGCCGAAGTACTGGTCAGCGGGAAAAAAGTTCACGTAGGGTCCCCGCGAGTCGACGCGGCCGACGTAGCTGCAGTCATCGGTGTCGATGGCCGCAGCGAGTTCGGCTGCGACGTCGGGCGGCGGGGCGTCGGCGACCCCGGCAAGCCGGAAGGCGGCGCTCGACGCGAGGATGGCATCGATATCCGCCGGCGGCTGCTCGATACCGAGGTCGTCGGCGGGATAGCCGAGCGTATCGAGGGTCGCCGCGAGCGTTTCCTCGACCTCCGCGCGCATCGCGAGGAACATACCTCCCGGTATTCCGGCGGGAGGTATAGGGATAACGGGTTCCGGTCGGTCCGCCCTCGCGACGCGAGCGACTCACTCGCTGGCTGTCGACGTTCGCTCGTCCGCGACCGAAGCCAGCTGTCGTACCGCCTCGGTCAACTCGTCGTCCGCCAGTCCGTAGCGAGGCTCACCGTCTTCGTCCTCGGGTTCGAGTTCGGCGAGCAAGCCCAGGGCCAGCAACGGGTCGAGCGCCTCGGAGACCGTGCTCTCGTAGACGTCGGCGCCGGTTGCGATCTGCTCGACCGTGAGTGGCTCCGTGACGTGGAGCAAGACGACGACGATTCTGGCCCGGACCCGGTTCGCAAACAGGGAAACGAGCCCGCTCCGGTCGACTTTCCGGGGCAGTGTCTCGGGATCGACCGGACTCGGGGTGTCGTTTGTCATGTCCGGCGGTACAGGCGGTAGCGTCAAAAGTCATCGCATCTCTGCCCGGAGACACGGCGTTACTGCAGGTTCGTGACCGATTCGCCGTCTTCGAGCATATCCAGACAGTTGCTGACGCTGTAGTGGGTGCCGTCGAACCAGCAGGGGTACAGGCCGACCAGGTCGCCCTCCCGACGGACGGTCACGCCCAGCACCGGGAAGACGATAACACGTTCCGTCGCCGACGTCGAGAAGAAACTGCTCACCTGCGGACGCTCCTCGAAGAACGGCTCGAGCCGGCCGGTTCCGGGTGCCTCCTCGATAGCCTTGCAGAACTCGTCGAACAGTTCGACTGCGTCCGCGTCCGTCGCCGTCCCGTCTTTGGGGACGTCGACTTCCTTGCTCCAGTTCTCGACGGTCACCTCGTCGATGACCGCGGCCTCTTCGAGACCCTCGAACCGGTCGCGGATCTGGGTCTGTCGCTCCTTTGTCACCGTCGAGGCACCGGGCCGGATGTAGAGGGTGAACGCCAGATTCGACAGGTCGGGACTGTCGGGATCGGTTTCCGGTTCCTGCTGGTCGTCACCTGCCCCGGTGGCCTGTCTGTCCTCACTCGAACGTTCCATGGCCATAGTCATAACAGTACGCTCGTATATAAAACATACCAATATAAAGGAGATACTTACCATAATACAGCACAATCCGCGATGTTCGTTGTGATCAGAGTCAAAATATTGGATGATTTGTTATTCCGAGTCCGGTTGACCGTGAGAGCCAGACATCCAGTCGGTTAGAGTCGGTCGTGAGGGCAGGACCCACGGGGTGTGGCGAGAACTGCCGGCTGTGCCATATTGAACGAATGCGACACCCGGGGTGTCGAATATCTGTCCGAACGGACAGCCGGCAGTACGAGACAGCGAAGACGGGAAACGAAGCCACGCGCAAGCCCCGGGCCGGTCACCGCCCGAGGAGATGTCGGAGAGGCGAGAGCGGGAGTTCGCTATCGGTTCCCGAATCCTGCTTTGCGAGCGTCCGGTTCTTTTCCTCGAGGAGTTGCTCGTACCGGTGGATAACCTCCTGTAACTGTGCTTCCTTCTGTTCAATCTCCGCCGTGAGGTCACGCACCTCCCGCTCGAGGGCCGCGACCTGTCGCTGGCTGTACCCCGGGTTAGGGTACTCCTCGGACCAGCCGTCAGGGGGCGTGTCCCGGTCCTGGGAGTCCCCGTCGACCTCCAACTGCTGCTGCCGCCGGTCTTGCGTTCCGGTGCCGTTTACCGGAGACGTGCTGTTTGACATGTGTGGGAGAGTAGCATACGGAAGACCAGCACAAAAGAGTTTGTCAGACGGGTGTCAGACCGGTCGGGGAACGGCGGGTCGAGACGGTCCGAGTACGGCGGTTTGGTACCTCGACACTGGGAGGAGCCGTCAGCTACGGGCCGCGTCGTTGGCGTGATGGAGTGCCCGCTCGGTGTAGACTTCGAGCAGCTGAGCCCGGAACTCGGCGGAGGCCTGGAGGTCGTCCATCAGCATCGACGTGTCGAGGCTGTCGCCCGCGTGACCGGCTGCGTCGGCGAGCGCGTCCCGCTCCTGGGGCGCGCCGGCGAGGGCATCCTCGACCGCGGTCAGGCGGACACCGTGGTCCATCGCACCGTTGGCAGCGACGCGGGCCGACTCGATCGTGTCGCCGTCGGTCTGGAGGGTGGCTGCGACGCCGATGAGTGCGTAGCCCGACGAGGGGCTCGGCTTCTTGACGTACCCGGAAGCGGTTTCGGGACCCTGGTGAGGGATTTCGACCCGTGTGAGGAGTTCGTCCTCGGCGAGGTCAGTCATGTACATCCCGAGAAAGTAGTCGTCGACATCGATTCGCCGTTCGCCGTCGGGCCCCTGCGCGACCAGTGTCGCGTCCGCAGCCAGGGCCGCAGCCGGCAGGTCTGAGGCGGGATCGGAGTGGGCGAGATTCCCGCCAATCGTCCCACAGTTGCGGACCTGGACGTCGCCGATCTCGCTGACTGCCTCGGCGATGACCGTCGCGGACTCCCAGAGCGTCTCGTCGTCCACGATCTCGGCGTAGGTGGTGTTCGCGCCGATGGTCGTCACATCACCGTCGTGATCGATTCCGGACAGGGTATCGATGCGGCCGATATCGATCAGTTCGTCCGGGTCGGCCAGGCCGGTTTTCATCGTGGGCAGGAGGCTTTGCCCGCCCGAGAGCAGTTCAGCGTCCGGATGCTCCGCGAGCAAGTCGAGGGCATCATCGACGCTCTCGGCACGGAGGTAGTCGAACTCGTCGGGATACATCACTCCCCACCTCCGTTTTCCTGGACTGCACGCCAGACACGCTCTTCGGTCAGCGGCATGTCGATATGGTCAACACCGAACGGTTCCAGGGCGTCTACCACAGCGTTGACAATTGCAGGCGGGGCTGCGAGTGTGCCAGCTTCGCCGACGCCCTTGACGCCGATCGGATTGTGGGGGGACGGAGTGACGGTACTGTCGAGGTTCATTTCCGGCACGTCGGCCGGTTTTGGAATTGCGTAGTCCTGGAGCGTCCCCGTCTGGAGGTTCCCGTTGTCGTCGTAGATGGCATCCTCGTAGAGTGCCTGGCCGATACCTTGCGCGGCTCCACCGTGGATTTGCCCCTCGACGATTTTCGGATTGATCTGCTCGCCACAGTCATCGACGCCGACGTATTGCTCGAATTCGATCTCACCCGAGTCAGGATCGACTTCCACGACGACGATGTGCGTTCCGAACGGGAAGGTGAGATTCTCCGGGTCGTAAAACGAGGACTCCTCGAGGCCGGGTTCCATACCGTCGGGGAGGTCGTGGCCGAGGTATGCAGCCCCGGCAACGTCTTTGAACGTCATCGACTGGGCGGGTGCACCCGTCACGTGGAACTCGCCGTCCTCGAATTCAATATCCGTCTCGTCTACTTCGAGTTGGTGGGCAGCAATCTTTTGACCCTTCTCGATCACCTTGTCGGCGCCACGGGCGACGGCACCACCACCGACGGGACCGCTTCTGCTGGCGTACGTTCCCTGTCCGTGCGCGATTTGATCGGTATCCCCTTCCACGACCTCGACATCCTCGTACGGAACTCCGAGTTTGTCAGCGACGATCTGTGCAAAGGTCGTTTCGTGGCCCTGGCCGTGTCCGGAGGTGCCACAAAATGCCGTAACAGTCCCTTCCGGATGGACACGGATCGTGCTATTCTCCCAGTACCCGCTTTGGGCACCGAGCATCCCACAGATCGCGGACGGACCGAGTCCGGACATTTCGATAAATGACGAGACGCCGATGCCGAGATAGCGACCTTCGTCGCGGAGTGTTTCCTGTCTTTCCCGGATCTCCTCGTAATTGACCATCCCGACGGCTTTCTCCAACGCTTTCCCGTAGGCTCCACTGTCGTACACCATCCCCGTGACTGTCTCGAACGGGAACTCCTCGTCGGGAATGAAGTTCTGTCGGCGGAACTCGACTGGATCGAGTCCCAGTTCACTGGCAGCGGTGTCCATGAGCCGTTCGATCAGGTGAGTCGCGTCGGCGAGATTGGCTCCCCGATAGGCATCGACCGGAGCGGCGTTCGTCAGAACGCCCTGGATGCGGCAGGATGCGCTGTCGAAGTCGTATGGCCCCGAGAGCACTCCCCAGTACTCGTCCGTGGGAAGTGCGGGAATCAGACAGGAGACGTACGCGCCCAGATCGACGTGACCGTCGACTCGAATACCCCGGACGGTTCCGTCAGAGTCGACTGCGATCTCGCCATCCTGGGCGAGTCCGCGACCGTGTGCGTCCGTCTGGCTGGTTTCGGACCGTGTCGCGATCCACTTCACCGGCCGTTCGAGATACATCGCGAGCCAGGCAGTGATGGCCTCGTCCGCGTAGTGGTAGATTTTGCTTCCGAATCCCCCACCGACATCGGGTGCGACCACCTGGATTTTGTGTTCAGGGTGGTCGATGACACGGGAAAGCAGATTGCGATGCAAATGGGGATTCTGGCTCGTCATCTGCAGTTTCAGTTTATCGCTCGAAGCCGTGTACGATGCCAGCGCTCCCCGTGGTTCGATGGAAGTCGGAAGAATCCGCTGACTCGGGAGGTCGATACCGAATGTATGATCGGCATCCTCGAAGACCGCATCAGTCTCTTCGGCGTCCCCTTCTTCCCAGTCGAATACGATATTGTCGGGCGCCTCGTCGTGGAGGACCGGAGCGTCATCCTTGCTCGCCTCGATCGGTCCCACGACAGTATCTACCGGTTCGTAATCGACCTGGATGCGATCGCGAGCACTGTAGGCCGTATACCGGTCCTCGGCGACGACAACCGCCAGAGATTCGCCCTGGTACCGAGCCTTGTCTTTGGCTAACACCTGTTTCCAGAAGGTTTCTGGAATCTCGAAGTCGGGGAAATGCCAGATCACCGGGATGTTGTTCGGCGTCGGTAGATCCGCTTTTTCGAAGTCTTCTGCAGTCAACACGTCGGTAACCCCGTCCATGTCCTCCGCGGCACCAGTGTCGATATCGTTGATGAGAGCGTGCCCGTACTGACTTCGCAAGATGGCGATGTGGACCATCTCTGGCTCCTGGATATCATCGATGTATTCGGCATCCCCCGTGAGTAACTCGGGGTCTTCCTTGCGTCCGACGTCGGATCCGAATATCTGTTCGTCGGTCGTCATAACTGGCCTCCCTGCATTTTCTCCGCAGCCGAATCGACAGCGTTGACAATGTTCTGGTAGCCAGTACACCGACAGAGATTCCCCTCGAGAGCCTCCCTGATCTCCTGGTCGTCGGGTTCGGGGTTGTCTTCGAGGAGATCGACTGCTGTCAGCATCATACCGGGCGTACAGTATCCACACTGGAGGCCGTGTTCCTCGTGGAAGGCCTCCTGGATGGGATGTAACTCGCCGCCCTCCTCGAGTCCCTCGACGGTCGTTATCTCCGCTCCGTCGGCCTGAACTGCCAACAGGGTACAAGATTTGACTGGCTTGCCGTCCAGAGTGACAGTGCAAGCGCCACACGCACTGCTTTCGCAGCCAATGTTGGGACCCGTATACCCCAACTCGTCGCGGAGTGCGTGGACGAGAAGAGTCCGTGATTCGACAGTCAATTCCTGATCGGTTCCGTTTACTGTGAGTGTGATATCGTGTTCTGCCATGTGTTCGATGGTGGGAGTGGTTCAACCAGACCGTGGCCGGACAATACCCGTAACGGCTGCGATGAGAACCCGAACGTGACGCTCTATGTCCTCTCTATGTATCGCTCAGTGAGGCAGCCCGCTGATGAGAACCAGCTTAGAGACCGGCTGGCTGCTGCAGTAGAGATCCGCTCAGTCATGTGTACACGGACGACACTACGCTCCATGTCCAGTTTTATCATGTTACCTCGTACCACGTATCGACATCGTCACCAGTTCAAAAAAGCCTTTCTCACCTGGCGAGTTCTGTCAGAAGCAGCGCCACGAGAGAGAAGCCGGTCAGCAATGGCCCGGTTGCACCTTCCTGACGACACGCTACTCGATGCCGACTCGGTCGACGACAGCAGCCGCCGCCGCGGAAGCCGCAGACATGATCTCGGCGGTTGACTCGTCGAACGTGAGAATATCCCGGTTTTCCATGACGACATCGCCCTGACAGAGGACCGTTTCGATCTCGAAACCCTGCGCACCGTATACGAGAGCAAACACCGGATCGGGACATGGCGTGAGATGAGGGTGATCGAGATCGACGATAGCTATGTCAGCCTGTTTGCCAGGCTCTATCGATCCGAGGTCTGCATCCCGGCGTATTGCAGTGGCGGCAGCGATCGTTACCATGTCGAACACCGTCTGTGCCGGGAGCACGTCGGGGTCCCGGTGGTAGCCCTTGTGTCCTGCAGCCGCCGCACGGACGTCCGAGAGCGGGTTGATCGTATCGCTTAGGATTGAATTGTCGGTCCCCAGACCGACCGTCACCCCGTTCTCCAGCATCGGGACGACCGGGGCAAACCCCGTCGCGAGGCGCATGTTCGCCATGTAGTTGTGTGCGACCGCGGTCCCCGTATCCGCAAGCAGCCGGACGTCAGCGCCGTCGATCTGCACGCAGTGACCGAGCAATGCCCGGTTCCCCAGATACCCCAGATTCCGCAAATATTCGATGCTCGAGAGACCATCGTCTCTCGCATCTACCTCTGATTCAGCGACGTGAGTGGTCGTCATGACATCGTGCTGTTCGGCAAGACGGTATGCCTCCTGCAATCCCCGGGACGATGAAGATGCGAGAATGCTCGGGGAAGGCCAGATGGATTGACGACCGTCCGCGCTCCCGTGATACGTTTCGATCACCGACTCCACCTGGTCGAGGGCCCTCTCAGTAGCAACTGTCAGACGGTCGGGTGCGACGTGTTCAGTATCCGGATTCCGGGCCTGGATGTCCTCGATGAGAGTCTCGAATGAGTCATCGGGTGGCTTGTCGGCAAAGCCCGCTCCGTAGATACTCCGGATGCCGGATCGCTCGTAGACGTCGAGTTTTGCCTCGATCGGATCCCACGACTCCCAGGTCAGTTCCGTATCGTTCTCGACGAAGGTCGTCACGCCCGACCGGATCGCCTCGGCGCAGTACAACGATGCCGCGATGGCATGTTCCTCGGGCGTCATCGCGAGTGATCCCGGGCGCTTGACATTGAAGAGCCAGTCGTACAGCCCACGGTCAGCAGCAAACGATCCCCGGAGCAAAATATCCGAGACATGGGTGTGAGCGTTGATCAGGCCGGGGATGATTGCTCCGCCATCCGCGTCAATAATGCGGTCGGGGTCGTGATCTGCCTCCAGTTCGGACGCGGGGCCAACGGCCTCGATTGTGTCGTCGACAACGACGACTGCACCACTCTCGATGATGTCCCGCGCGGGATTTTGCGTAACGACCTGCCCGTTCGTAACGAGGACGGTTGTCATGTTTTATCAGGACTCCGGTCGAGTTATTGCCTTCTGTCCGCAGCAGTTCTCCGTCCATCGGACAAAGCTGGTCTGAAAATAGGTTCGCGCGTCTTCGCTGTCGACGAGGTCTGGTCTGTCATCTGAAGGTATCTCATAGACTCACCTATGAGAAATATCTATGTATCGGATGAGGCAAAAAACAGGCTCTTCCAGTCGAGAGAGCCTGACCACCTGACTCTCGGTGAACTCTTTGAACAGTCGCTGGCTGACTTCGATACGGTGACGGACATCAACCGACTCTTCGAGGGGTTCCTCGACATGGTGACGCGGGCAGCCTGGACGGCCCTCGCAGTGCGTCGAGCAGTTCCCGCGAACCGGCGCCCGAACGAAGACGGGCCAAGCAAATCTTCGCATCGAACCAGCTCTCGCTCCCGGAAAGGGACGACTCCGCACTCGTCGCGAGTTACTTACTCGCAGATCACGGTCGCTGGCGAACTCTACAACAATATACCGCAACTTTGACCAGCAGCGGGAGGCTGGCGGTCGGCTAGACCAGTAGTATTTCCTCACAATGGCCGAGCTCGCCCAGCTGAGCAATTTTGCACAGAAAGAGGGCTTCGTAGATGTCCAGATACAACGCCTCCAGTGCTTCGTTCGTGAAGTCCGCAACCACACTGCCCACCATGCGTGGTTGAACAAAAGTATCGACGTAGGGCTCGTCATACTCGCTGGATGCACACGGCTGTACGTTCTCGATCACCGGTTGAACGAGGAGCCGACACGAGATGATGTCCGCCTTCCGAGTTCGATATCGACCGGAAACGTGCAAAAAAGTATATTCAGTACCTCACAAAGTTCGGTACTGATATTAACAAGGTTGAGGAGGATGTCGGGTGGGCGTATAACGAGAGAAAGCATTCCTGGATGACACCGCCATGAGAAACCTCGAAAGATGAATACACCGTCTATTTAATCCCGATTGTTGTATCGATCGATACCTGATTTGGAATAGATCAAAGCTGACCGGTGGTGTTATCCACCTCGAAGCTACTATCCCGGGACATGAGCGACTCCGAGGGTGGCCCCAAACAGGTAGACGACCCGGACTACCACAGCGTCAACCACACCGCGACCCAGACCTGCGGGTGGACGAAAAATGCTCTTGTAGGAGATGGCAAATGTTATAAGAACATCTTTTATGGCATCGAGTCACACCGCTGTATCCAGATGACGCCGGTGGTGAAGTGCAACGAGCGGTGCGTGTTCTGCTGGCGGGACCACGCGGGGCACGCCTACGAGTTGGGGGACGTCGAGTGGGACGATCCGGAGGCGGTGGCGGATGCGTCGGTCGAGTTGCAGACGAAATTGCTCTCGGGGTTTGGCGGGAACGACGAGGTGCCCCGCGAGCGGTTCGAGGAGGCGATGGAGCCCAGACACGTCGCCATCTCGCTGGACGGGGAGCCGACGCTTTACCCGTACCTGCCGGAGCTCATCGAGGAGTTTCACGACAGGGGGATCACGACGTTCCTGGTCTCGAACGGGACGAACCCGGACGTGCTCGCGGAGTGTGATCCGACACAGCTGTACGTCTCGGTCGATGCCGCCGACCGGGGAACCTTCGACGAGACGGTCAAGGCCGTCGAGGACGACGCCTGGGACTCGCTCATCGAGACGCTCGACGTGCTGGCCGGGAAAGACGACACCCGGACGGTCATCCGGACGACGCTGGTCGAGGGTCACAACATGCACCACCCAGAGTGGTACGCGGCGATGTGCACCCGGGCGCGGGCCGATTTCGTCGAACTGAAGGCGTACATGCACGTTGGCCACTCGCGGGGCCGGCTGGACAGGGATTCGATGCCGGAGCACGAAGACGTCGTGGCCTTCGCCGAGGAACTGGGGGCGTTCCTCCCCCACGACGAACTGCGGGAGGTCCCGGCGTCCCGGGTGGCGATGCTCGCCCGTGACGACGACACGTGGGTGCCGAAACTGAAGAAATCGAGCGAGTTCTGGGACTGATTGCCGGCTGTACGTGCACAAAGATGGTCACCACACGGGGGGTGAATAACGTCAGGATGGTACAGCCGGCAGTATGAGCCACTGCCGGCGGAACCGGCGAATAGCACGACGCTGGGAGGCCCAGCCGTCACTGGAGGGGTCTCGGGAACTGAGGAAGGGTGAAAGGTTAAGGGACTATCTGACGAACTGATACGTACCAGTCGGGAGTCACCGATGTCAAAATCCGTAGACGAACTCCGAAGGCGGCTATCTGTGGGGGACGGTCAGGTTTCCACCGAGCTCGCCGATACGGTCGCCAGCCGCCTCGAATCCGGGGAGAAGGTCGAGTACAGGCTGCCGGGTGAGGACGATCTCCGCAGCGTGCGCGACGGCGGCAGCGAGACGATACCGGTTACCGCCGGCGGGCAGGCGTTCGCCATCGCGACAGACAGGAAACTCCTGTTTGCGGTCGAGACGCCGAACGGTGGCGCGACGGTCGAGATTCCGTACACGGACGTCCGGGCGTGCAAACTCGACAGCGGACTCCTTGGGGCAACGCTGCGGGTCGAAGTGTGGAGCGAGGGGACCTACGAGTTCACCCCATCGAAGAGCGGGCCACTCGAGGAGACAGAAGCGTTCGTCAAACGCATCAGCGAATGCTGGCAGCGCGTCGTCGGGGGACTGGAGGGCACACAGGACCAGGCGGAACTGATACGCGAGCATCTCGTGAACGGACAGCTGGACGCAGCAGAGGACGCAACCGAAACCGCGAGACAGAAACTCGAGCGGGCCAGAGAACGGGTCTCGGAGTCGGGCGACGGCGCGGTGGAGGTGCTCTCCTCGCGGATCGACGGGACGCGACGCGAGTTGCTCCGGACGCGGATGGAGGCACGGATCGAGCGGGCGGAGATCCTTCTCCGGGAGGCGAAACACCAGACCGACGCCACGGCGTATGGGGGGGCCTACCGGAGTTACGAGCGGGCGCGCGAACACCTCGAGACAGCGCTGGCCATCGATATCCGGCAGGGGTTCGGCCGGACGGACGAACTCCAGTCGGAGATAGCGGACATCGAAACCCGTATCGACCATCTCGAAGTGCGTCCGATGGCCCTGGCCCTGCAAGCACGCGAGCGCGCCCAGAAGACCGACACCAGGAGTGTCGAGGTGTCGGCCTGGCAGGAAGCGTTCGAGCATTACCGGGACGCGCTCACCGAGGGGTGGGGGACGGATCTGGATTTCTCCGCCCGCGAGGACGAGTTGGCCTTCGAGACCGAGTGTGTCGTCGGGTATCTCATCAGGGCTCGCCGGGAGTACGCGGACGAACTGGAGGCCAAAGCCGACGCCAGACGCCAGTCGGGGGACGCGGAGGCGGCTGTCGAGCACACCGAGGCTGCCTGCGACCAGCTCCGGGCGGCGAAAGACCTCGCACGGCAGTTCCGGTCGGGCGACCCCGGGATGTTGCAAGACCGGATCGATGCACTCGAGGCGAAACAACAGGCGCTCCACTGACGACGGGAACTGGCGGGCAGCCGAAACGCGCCAAACGGTAGCATGCCTCCGGAAGGATGAAGACGAGCGGCGGAGATACGCCCTGTATGCCCGGTCCCGTGTTTTGCCGTGGCGACCAGGTCGCACTGCGGACAGTCGAGCGCGAGGACGTCGAGTTCCTCCAGCGGCTCATCAACGACCCCCGGGTTCGTCGGGGAACCGGTCGGGTCGAGCCAGTCAACCGCGTCGCGGAGGAGGAGTACGTCGAGTCCCTCGCCGAAGAAGAGGGGGTGAGTACCCTCGTCTGTGTCGACGGCGACCCGGTGGGAATCATTGGGTTCGAGGAACACGAGGGGGTCTGGGGAACCGCCGAAGTCGGGTACATGATCGCGCCCGGCGAGTGGGGCAACGGGTACGCGACAGACGCGCTCCGGGAGCTGTGTGCCTACGCGTTCGCGGAACAGCGGGTCGCGAAGGTCGTCGCCAGGGCCTACGAGACAAACGAGGCGTCCTGTCGCGTCCTCGAGAAGGCTGGCTTCGTCCGGGAGGGGTGTCTGCGCGAGGAAGCGTTCGTCCAGGGCGAGCGTGTCGACGTCTACCGGTACGGCCTGCTCGAGTCGGAGTGGGAGGGGCGCTGAAGCGCCGGGAACCCCGACACGTTCCGGACCGCCAATCCTTTGCCTGCGCCAGCCCTTCCTCGAACTATGAGTGACCTGACTGCAACGCTGCAGACGTCGGAGGGCGACATCGAAATCCGGCTGTTCGAGGAGCGCGTCCCGAACACCGTCGAGAACTTCGTCGGGTTGGCGACCGGCGAACGGACCTGGGAGCACCCGGAAACCAGCGAGGAGGTCGACGACCCGCTGTACGACGACATCGAGGTCCACCGGGTCATCGAGGACTTCATGATACAGACAGGCGATCCGACGGGCACGGGACGGGGGGGGCCGGGATATACGTTCGACGACGAGTTCCACCCGGAACTGCGTCACGACAGCGCCGGCGTCGTGTCGATGGCGAACCGCGGTCCCGACACGAACGGGTCGCAGTTTTTCATCACGCTGGATGCACAGCCCCATCTCGACGACAAACACGCCGTCTTCGGCGAGGTCATCGACGGGATGGACGTCGTGGAGGCGATCGGGAACGTCGAGACGGACGCACAGGACAACCCGACGGAGCCGGTGGTTCTCGAGGCCGTCGAGATTCACGACTGATGCCGGAGGAAACGGTCGACCCCGGCGATATCGGTGAGCGGGACGCTCCGCCAGTCGCCGAGAAGCCCTACAAGATCGTCTTCGAGGCCAACAAGTGCATCGGCGCCGGGAAGTGTGCCGAGGTGTCGGACAACTGGGAACTCGACCTCTCGACCGGGATCGCCAAACCGACGGCCTACTTTATCGCCGAAGACGAACTCGAGGAGAACATCCGCGCGGCGGAGGTATGCCCGGCGAAGAAAGACCGCGGCGTCATCCACGTCGTCGACCGCGAGACGGGCGAGGAACTCGCGCCCGACCCGGCGGGTGACGGAACGCTCTCGGTCGACTGGTGACGCGGAGGGGATCACTCCCGGGTGATCCGGACAGTGCGCTCGTCGTAGACGCCGCGTGCCACCGGGTCGTCGACGTTGAGGCCAGCACTGATGGTGTACTCGCCCGGGGAGACCTGCTCCCACTCGGTGTCACTGACTTTGAACATCTGTTGCCAGCGTCGCGTGAACCGTTTGCGCTCGCCACGCCCGAACCGGAACCCGCGTTCGTCGTCGGGCGGGCCCCGGTACACGCGTGAGGCCTGCTCCACACCGTCGACGTGCCAGGTCCAGAGAAGCGGCGAGACGGTCGGGACTGTCACGGGAAACGGGAACCGGTTGTGTATCTCGACGGAGAACGGGACGGTCGCACCCCGGCTGAACTCGGTCTGTGAGAGCGAGACGGTAACCGAGAGCCCCCTGAAGCGCAGCCAGCGCGGCACGAGCAGCCGGCTCAGCAGGCCGCTCGGGACGGTACGCATCGCCTGTGGCTCGTCGTCGTCGCGCTCGTTGGGTTTGAACGCGTCGTCGTCGTCCCGTCGGACCGCACTCGACTCGTAGATCCGCCGCATCACCCGACGTTGGGGGTGGAGAGGCAAAAACGTCGCGGCGTCGGGGCAGGCTGGCCCGCCCGCGACCCGGCTCATAGTGATTAGTGCGAGTCGTTACCGGTCTCTCACCATCCCGGGGTGGTGAAGAACCGGTAAACAGTCGCACTAATCACTATCAGTCGTCGGCGGAGCCGGCGACATCGAGCGCCGACTCGTCGACGGAACCGTCCTCGTACCGCGAGTCGAAGAGGTGACAGGCCGCGCGACCGTTCTCGATGTCGTGCATCTCCGGGTCGTGAACCTCACAGGGCGTGATGAAAAGCTCCGAAAGCTGGTCGTCGGCGGTCTCGAAGTTCCCGCCCGCCACTGCCATGAGCGCCTCGTCGAGGGCCTGCTCTGCGCGGGCGTCGGACAGCTGTGCTGGCACCTCGTACTCCCCGCGGATCGCGTCGGCGACGACCGCCGGGTCGTCGTCACCTGCATCCGAGCGGATCTTGTCCAGGTCGACGTCGCCGTGTTTGATCCGCGTCCGGAGGGACATCACCGCGCGCCACTCGGCCTGCCCGAAGTCGAAGCCCTTCGGCGGAATGACACGCGGACACCGGGTGTGGAACTTGCATCCCGGTGGGGGGTCGAGCGGTGACGGGACGGCACCATCGAGCAGGATACGGTCACCCTCCCAGAGCGGGTCGGGTTCCGGGATCGCGGAGAGAAGCGACTCCGTGTAGGGGTGCTGTGGTGGCTCGAACAGCTCTTCGGGCGTCCCGACTTCGACGATTTCACCGAGGTACATGACCGCAATCCGGTCGGCGATGTGCTCGACGACCGAGAGGTCGTGGGCGATGAACAGGTAGGAGAGCCCGAACCGTTCCTGCAGGTCGTTGAGGAGGTTGAGGATCTGGGCCTGGACGCTCACGTCGAGCGCGGACACCGGTTCGTCACAGACGATAAAATCCGGTTCGACCGCGAGCGCCCGCGCGATACCGATGCGCTGGAGCTGGCCCCCGGAGAATTCGTGTGGGTAGCGGTTTGCGTGACTCGAGTTCAACCCGACGAGTTCGAGCAGTTCTTTGATCCGCTCGTCGCGGGTCTGTCCGCTGGCGAGACCGTGGATATCCAGCGCCTCGCCGATGATGTCGTTGATCGTCAGGCGGGGGTTCAGACTGGAAAAGGGGTTCTGGAAGATGAGCTGCATGTCCTGGCGAAGGTCGCGCAGCGCGCTGCCCGAGTATCCGGTGATATCCTCGCCTCTGAAGTAGACCGACCCCTCCGTCGGTTCCTCGAGTTGGAGCAGCGTCCGACCGACCGTGCTCTTGCCACAGCCACTCTCGCCGACCAGTCCGAGCGTCTCGCCTTCGTTGATTTCGAGCGAGATGCCGTCGACGGCCTTCACCCACTTCGTGCCGCCGAGCAACCGGTCGAGAAACCCTTCCGAGGTATCGAAGTATTTTTTCAGGCCCTCGACACGGACGAGGGGCTCGGAGCTACTCATCGCTGTCACCTCGACCGCCGTCCGCTTCGACCGACTGCTCCGAGTCCGCATCGCGGACCGTCACCTCGTAATCCAGCGTTCCCTGGAGGTCGCCGGTGTACGCGAGACAGGCCGCAGATTGCTGGTCGTGGTCGGAGACGTTTGCCGCCCGGCCGGTGTCGGTCTCGACCAGGGGCGGCTCCTTGCGCGTACAGACCTCCTCGGCGTAGGGACACCGGGGGTGGAAGTTACAGCCGGGCGGCATCTCGATGAGATCCGGCATCCGACCCGGGATCGTCTTGAGTTTCTCGCGGTCGTCACCGATGCGCGGGATCGAACTCATCAGCCCCACGGTGTAGGGGTGCTGTGGGTTGTAGTAGATGTCCTCGACGGTGCCGATCTCGACCGGATAGCCCGCGTACATCACCATGACGCGGTCGCAGAACTCGGCGACGACGCCCAGGTCGTGGGTGATCAACTGGATCGCCGTATCGAAGTTCCGGGAGATGTCGTCGAGCAGGTCGAGAATCTGTGCCTCGATGGTCACGTCGAGTGCCGTCGTCGGTTCGTCGGCGATGAGCAGGTCCGGGTCACAGGAGAGTGCAATCGCAATGACGGCGCGCTGTTGCATCCCGCCGGAGAACTCGTGGGGGTAATCGGTGTAGCGCTCTGCGGGGTCGGGGATACCGACGTCCTCGAGCGTCTCGATCGCCCGGTTTTTCGCCTCCTTCTCGGACATGTCGAGGTGGAGGCGGATCGCTTCGGAGATCTGTTCGCCGATGGAGTACGCCGGGTTCAGCGCCGTCTCGGCGTCCTGGAAGATCATCGCAATCTGGTCGCCCCGGAGGTTTCGCATCTCGGTGTGGTCGAGCTCCAGGAGGTCCTGGCCCTTGAACCGGATCTCACCGCTCTCGATCACGCCGGGATTGTCGACGAGGCGCATCACGGCGAGGCTCGTGACGCTTTTGCCCGCGCCGCTCTCGCCGACGACACCGAACCGCTCGCCGGCTTCGATCTCGTAGGAGAGGTTGTTGACCGCATTGACGATGCCGTCTTCGGTGTAGAACTTGACGTTGAGGTCTTCGACTTCGAGCAGCGCCATCTATCGCATCCTCCCTTCCTGGCCGGTGTCGCCCTGTGGGTCGAACGCGTCGCGGACGCCGTCACCGAGGAGGTTCACGGCCATGACGAACAGGAAGATGGCCATCCCCGGGAAGACAGTGATCCACCAGTGCCCGCGGGCCAGCGAGTCCTGCCCGACGTTGAGCATGACACCCCACTCGGCGCTTGCGGGTGACAGACCCAGGCCGAGAAAGCCAAGCGCCGCGGCTGCGAGAACGACTGCCCCGACGCTCAGTGTCGCCTGCACGATGACGGGAGCCATCGCGTTCGGCAGGATGTGCCTGGTGATGACGGACCGGTCCCTCGCGCCGAGTGCCTTGGCCGCGAGCACGTACTCGTTTTCCTTGACACTCAAAATCTCGCCGCGGATGATGCGTGCGTAGGCGATCCAGCCGACGGCGACCAGCGCGCCGATCATCTCCCAGAACCCCTGGCCGAGGATCGCGATGACGGCGATCGCGAGCACGATAAACGGGAACGCGTAGAGCATATCGACGATGCGCATGATGACTTCGTCGACGAGGCCGCCGTAGTACCCCGCGATCGAGCCGAGCGGGACGCCGACCAGCACCGCGACCCCGACGGCGATAAATCCAATCGAGAGGCTCCAGCGGGCGCCGAACAGGACCCGCGAGAGGATATCGCGGCCGGCCCAGTCGGTCCCGAACAGGTGCTCGGCTGAGGGGGGCTGGTTTGCGTTCAACAGTGCCTGTGACGCCGGATCGAAGGGAGCCAGTGAGAACGGCTGGACGGTCTGGCCGGCAAGCACCGGGAAGCTCGACGGGAGTGAAATCGGGCGTGCGAAGACTGTCAACAGCACCATCACGGCAATGATGGCACCGCCCAGCACCGCAAGCCGGTTCTGTTTGAATCGCCGCCAGGCGTAGTAGAGACGTCCATGCCCCTCCCTGGACTCGAGTTCCGGCTGCCACGTGGAGAGTGAGTCCCGACGCTCGACGACGTCGGCGTCGAACCCCTCGACGGTAATGCGACCCCGTTCCTGTGACGCTTGTTTCTGTGCCATTGTTAGTATCGGATCCGTGGATCGAGATACCCGTAGACGATATCGGCGGCCAGATTCGCCGTGATGACGGTGATCCCGATCAGCAAGACGAGTGCCTGAATGATCGGGAAGTCACGTGCACTCACGCGGTTGACGAGCAGTCGACCGACGCCGGGATACGAGAACACCACCTCGACGACGACCGAGCCGCTGATGATGAACGCGATCTGGATCGCGGCGACAGTTACGACCGAAATCAGAGAGTTGCGGAGGATATGCTTTCGGACGATGGTTCGCTCGGTCAGCCCCTTGGCGCGGGCCAGCTTCACGTAGTCTTTGTCGAGTTCCTCGACCATCGACGACCGCATCAGGCGCATCAGCAGTGCAGCCGAGCCGGTGCCGATCGTCACAGCAGGCAGGATGGTGTAGACGATCATCTTTATGCTCCACAGCCCGTTGTCCGTCGGCGGCAAGAACGGGAAGATGCCGAGCCAGCTCGAAAAGACGAGCAGGAAGATCAACCCGAGCCAGAAGTTCGGCATGGCGACGCCGAACAGGGCGAACACCCGGCTGAACTCGTCGATTTTCGTGTTCCGGTAGTACGCCGCGACGATGCCGGAGGGGATCGCGACGAGGATGGCAACCACGAACGCCATCGAGCCCATCAGCAGGGTGAACGGGAGCCGGTCCGCGATCTCGGCTACCACGGGCCGCTGGGTCACGATCGACCGGCCGAAGTCGAGCTGGATCGCGTCGACGAGCCAGTCGACATACTGGATGTAGATCGGCTGGTCGAGGCCGTACTGGGCTCTGATTTCGGCTTCCACTGCCGGGTCGAGTTCCGTGAACAACGTGATGAAGTCGATCGGGTCGCCCGGGATGAGATGGACCATCCCGAACGTGATGAGCGTGACACCGATCAGTACGGGGACGGTCACAAGCAACCGCTTGAGGACGTATCGACGAAGGCTCATACAGGGACCGTAGATTTACTGGGTTACTCCTCGGGATCCCACGCGACCTGGCCGACGGTCGGCCGGTAGAGCGCCCAGTACTTCAAGCTCGAGTTCGGATACGCCTGCCAGTTGGTCACGTTGTCCGGCAGAACGATGTGGATCCGGTCACCGGTCCACATCCAGGCCGACGGCGACTCCTCGACGAGGAGTTCCTGGAGGTCGTTGTAAATCTCGACGCGTTCGTCGACGTCGGTTTCCGTCTTTCCCTGGTCGACGAGGGTGTCGGCTTCCTCGTTCTCGTAGAGGTTCCAGTTGAAGCCGTCGGGGACGTGATTGCGCGAGTGGATAAGCTGGGCGACGTGGCCGTCGGGGTCGGAACCGCCGGTCCAGCCGATGCCGACGACGGACGAACTCTGTGCCGCGCCTTCGGGGTCGAGCAGGAACGGGACCAGCTGACTGAACTCCTGGATGTCGAGGTTCGCATTGATGAACTCGGTTTCGTTCATCCGGTTCTGGATGACCTCCATCCAGCGTTCGCGGGTCCGGTTGACGTTCGTGATGAAGTCGATCTCGACTGGCGGCTCGATGCCCTGCTCTTGTAAGCCCTCTTCGATCAGTCGGAGCCCCTCTTCCTCGTTCTGGCCGACCCACTCGTCGAGCAGTTCCTGCTCGTGCTCCGGGTCCCAGAAGGTACCCAGGCCCGGGCTGATCGGCCCGGCGAGTTCCGTCGCGTTCCCGCCGAAGATGGCCTCAATAATATCGCCTGTGGGGACGAGCCGGGCCATCCCGCGGCGGAACTTGGCGTTTGTGAACGGCTCCGCGTTCACCGGGAACGAGACGAAGTCGAAACCGACGGCAGGTGTGGAGACGACCTCGGGGTCTTCGCCGTCGAAGATGTCGAGCTCGAACGGTGCCGGGTTGTCGATCATGTCGAGTTCGCCGGCCAGGATCGCCTCCTGCTGGGAGACCTGCTCGGGCACGACGCGGAACGTCACCGTCTCCCACGGTGCCATTCCGGGCATCTCCTCGCCCTCCCACCAGTAGTCCTCGTTGCGAACCAGTTCGACGCGGTCTTCGGGCTCGAAGTTGTCGAGGATGAACGGCCCGGTCCCGACGGACTGCGAGTCGAACGCGAAGCTGTCTTCCTGCGGGTTCTCGCTGATGCCGTCGACGCCCGACGGGAGGATGGGAACGGCAGAGAGGTCGTTCAGGAAGGGTGCGTGTGGCTCTGCACCTGTGATCTCGACCTCGAAATCGCCGAGGACTTCGACGTTGTCGATCCACGAGACTGTCGCGTCGTTGGTCGTCCCGCGCATCCGCTCGATGGAGAAGGCCACGTCCTCGGCGGTGAACTGCTCTCCGTTGTGGAACTCGACGCCCTCCCGGAGGGTGAAGTTGAACGTGGTCTCGTCGAGTTGCTCCCACTCGGTGGCGAGTGCCGGGCGGATCTCCGCGAGGTCGAACGTCAGGTCGACCAGCCGCTCGTAACACATCGTCCCGCAGACGGAGGCGGACGTCGCGTCGGCGATGATGGTCGGGTCGAACGTACTCGGGTTCGCCCCGGCGGAGCCGACGAAGTTGCCGTCCATCGGGATGTCCATCATTCCGTCGCCATCGTCATCGTCACCGGTTCCGTCGTCCATCCCGTCGTCACCAGTTCCGTCGTCGCCCGTCCCGTCGTCGCCCGTCCCGTCGTCACCTGTACCATCGTCACCAGTTCCGTCGTCGTCACCGTCACCGCCACAGCCAGCAAGGGCGGTGACCGCGCCTGCACCAGTGACTGCGAGGAGTCGTCGTCGAGAGCGATCTACATCGTGCCGATCGTCGGAATCGGACATATTGTGGCTTGGTTAACAGAGACATGTGAAAAATCCATCGCAATCTAGAGGGGACACGTGATTTGCCTCACGCATTAATCTAATCGAAATATTATAGTTTCTCATAGACCGCTGGTGTAACAGGGGGTGAGTTCGGTCCAGTCACGTAACGTACAAGTCGCTGTCAGAAGTTCTCCTCGACAATCCGTAACCGCTTTTCGGCCCCCCGACTGAGAGGCACATGCGCGAGGGTGGCTGAGCTAGGCCAAAGGCGGCGGGCTTAAGACCCGCTCCCGTAGGGGTTCCTGGGTTCGAATCCCAGCCCTCGCATTTTGCTGCGAACACCGTGAGCAGCAAATACGATCCCGGATTCGAGCAGACGAGACGCAGTCCGCGCAGGGAGGAACGACCGAGCAGAATCGTCTCGGCCAGTTCGAATCCCAGCCCTCGCATAGCGAGGCGCGAACATCGTGAGCGCCTCGAAGATGAACGGGGAGCGAAGCGACCCGTGAATCCGGTGCGGCGGTGAGCGACGGCGGGTGGCACAGGACCCGCTGTCGGGCAGGCCGAACACGACGTGTTTTTGCCGTACAACGCCGTAGGGTGGGTATGAGCGAGCCGGATGTGCAGACGGCACGGGAGCGACTGGGAGGTCACGAGGCGTTCGAGCGCGCTGCTGACGGGTTCACGGTGACGACAGTTCCGTTCGAGAACCGGGTCACCGTGACCGACGGCGAGCGTCCGCGCCTCGACTACACGGTCCGGGTGACCGTCCCGACGCTACAGGCTGCGACAGCCGACGAGGTCGGCGACGCGGTCGCAGCAGGCTGGCTGGACACCCTCGAACGGCGGCTGGAGGATGCGCCGAAAGCGACCCGCGCACGGGTGGAGATGACGGACTTCGGTGTCGAGCAGGTCGGCGACAGCGTCACCGTGACGTACACGTTCACGTCGACGATACCCGACCAGGCGGCCGGGATCGCCAAAACGTTCGTCGAGTACGTCGAGGGGACGTACGTCGAGGGTATCGTCCCCGGCTACGAGTACGAACCGCCGGTCTCTGACCTGCTTGCCGACGCCAGCCAGACCGGCAGTGGGGGGACCCCGCTGTAGTCGGTCCGACGTTTCGTAGATGGGAGGGGTCGTGCGAACTGTTGTGAGTCTTTCGCTCCGGAGGAGCTCGCTCTTCCGAGGATCGCCCCGCTGACACAGTTCGGCTGTGTGGGAGTACGAGATATCGATACTCTGGCGCCACTGCCGAAAGTAGTCGCAACAATCCGTATCAGTCCATCGCGATGTAGGTCTGAGTGTCGCCGACACCCTCGATGTCCTGTATCGCACCGGCGGCGATATCCTTGACCTCGGCGGGGGTCGGCACGTCGACGACGGCGATGAGATCCACGTCCCCGGCGACGATGTGGGACCGTTCGACGCCGTCGATACTGCCGATCTCCTCGCGAAGCCGGTCGGCCTCGCCGGTGAGTGCCTTGATCATGACGTATGCCTTGACCATGTTACGCACCTCCGAGTGCAGCGCGACCGGTGTCGCCGGTGATGATGCTGCGGACGTTGTCGAGTTGCTCGAAGTCCGCGAGGACGACCAGCCGGTCGCCGGTATCGAGCGTCTCGTCGGCTGACGGGATATCGAGCGGGTCGTCGCCGCTCGCGAACGCGAGCAGACGTGCCTGGGCCGGGAGTTCCAGTTCGCTGATGCTGTAGCCGTGCATGGGTGCGGATTCGGTGACGGTAAACTCCACCAGCTGGAGGTTCCGTTCGATATCGGCGATCGCACGGATCGTCCCGCCGACCAGCGCGTTCTTCGCGACGATGGCGCCAAGGCGCTCCGGATAGACGAGTTCGTCGACCTGATTGGCGTACTTCCGGTAGATCTCTTCGCGGTAGTCCTCGTCGATACGCATGACGGTCCGGCAGCCGTGCTCTTTGGCGATCAGGCAGGCCACGAAGTTGTCGTTGAGGTCGCCGGTCAGCGCGCCGAAGGCCTCTGCCGTCGACAGCGACGCCGCCGCCAGTGTCTCCTCGTCTGTCCCGTCACCCTCGACAACGTCGAACCCTTCGGCACGGGCCTGCTCGACCGCCTCCGGAAGAGCCTCGACGAGAACCACCTCGTGGTCGCTTTCCCGGAGCGCGCGTGCGGTCCGCAACCCGACGCGACCTGCACCGACGAGTACGAATCTCATGTGTTACCTTATGACAGGCCGGCGCATAAAGCTATCCCGAGAGTCTCGGGGAACCGCGAGGAGGGGGTCGGGTCGCCGAGGCCGTCGCTGGTGCCCGACACGTACTCGGTTTCGCCGGCGATAACGTCCATGTCGGCAGCCGTCGGGTTGACGTCGACTGACGTACCGGCCGGCAAGCGAGTCCACAGCCCGGCCGTAAGCCGCGAACAGTTCCGTGTCTTTGATCGTCTCGGGGTCGCCGACGATGACCGCCTTGCCGCCACCCAGGTCGAGGTCCGCGACTGCGGCCTTGTAGGTCATCGCACGTGACAGGCGGGCCACATCCTCGAGTGCTGCCGCCTCGCTTTCGTAGTCGTACACGCGCGTGCCGCCGAGTGCCGGGCCCAGTGTGGTGTCGTGGATGGCGACGAGAACGGCCCCCCGCCGTCCTGCGCCGGGGGAACACTTTTCCCGTGACATCATGTACCATGGGTCACGATGGTACGGGCGTTCATCATGGTAAAAACGTCGGCAGGAACGTCCGCGGAGCTACAACAGCGCATCCGCGGGATGGACGAAGTACTCGACGCACACGTCGTCGCGGGCCAGTACGACATCATCGCGGAGGCCGAAGGCGAGGAAGTCTACACCGTGATAAACTCGGTTGCGACGGAGTTGCGCGAACTCGAGGGCGTGACGGACACGCGGACGTACATCTGTCTGGAGTGAGCAAAGCCCGTTCTGGCGACTCTCCCCCCGAGGCTTGCTTGACTGTTTACACCGCCGGAAACGGGACGCGGGGTCGGAGCGCAGTCAGTCGTCGTTGGTGACCAGTTCCCGGGACTGGATCCCGTCCTGGTGGCGGATACAGGCCGACCGGTGACCGTTCCCGTGGTCGGTAAACTCCGGAACTGTCTCCTCACACGGCGTTACGAACGCCTCCGCGAGCAGGGTTGCTGCTGCGTTGGTGTCACCCGAAACGAGCCTGTCGAGCGCCTCGTCGAGGGTCGACTCCGCATCGCGGTCCGAGAGCGTCTCGGGGAGGTCGAACTCGGTCCGTATCTGCGTCTTGACCGCCGACCGTGAGACTTCCCCGTCCTCGGGGGCCTCGTCGGCCAGCGCGTTCTCGCGGAGCTGATCGATGTCGATGTCGTCAGCCGCGACGCGGTCACGGAGGTTCAACAGACCACGCCAGCTGGATTGTTCGAGGTCGAGATTCTCGGGTTGGACGACCCGGTGACACCGGGTGTGGAATCGACAGCCGCTGGGCGGATTTACCGGGGTCGGGACGGTCCCCGTGAGTTCGATGCCCTTCCCCCGCTCGTGCGGGTTCGGTGTCGGAATCGAGGATAGAAGCGCCTCGGTGTAGGGATGCTGGGGATCAGCAAACAGCTCCCCGGTCTCCGCGATCTCGACGATTTCGCCCAGGTACATGACCGCGACCCGGTCGCAGATGTTCCGGATGACCGAGAGGTCGTGGCTGATGAAAAGCAAGGAGAGGCCGAACTCCTCCTGCAGGTCGCTGATAAGCGAGAGTATCTCGGCCTGGATCGAAACGTCGAGCGCCGACACCGGTTCGTCGGCGACGATGAGTTCCGGGTTGAGCACGAGCGCGCGGGCGAGCGCGAGGCGCTGTTTCTGCCCGCCGGAGAACTCGTGGGGATACCGGTCGTAGTCCGTCGTGGAGAGCCCCACGCGCTCGAGCAGGTCCTCGACGATCGCCCGACGGCGCGGGCGGTCGTCCATCCCGTGGACGACGAGCAGTTCGGCGATGGAACTGCCGACGGTCATCCGCGGATCGAAACTGGACGACGGGTCCTGGAAGATCATCTGGGCGTCACGGCGAAAGCGCTTCAGTTCCGTCTTGCTGAACCGGGTGACGTCGTTGGGGTGAGTGCCGTCCTCGTGCCGGGTCGCCCCGGCGCGACCGCCACCGTTGAAGACGACTTCGCCCTCGGTTGGCTCCTCGAGATGGATGATCGAACTCGCCGCCGTCGATTTCCCGCAACCACTCTCGCCGACGAGTCCGAGCGTCTCCCCCGGATAGAGGTCGAAGCTGATGCCGTCGACGGCTCTCGCCGCACCGACCTGCCGGGAAAGAATTCCCTCCTTGATCGGGTAGTGCTTTTTCAGGTTCCGGACGGAGAGGAGCGGGTCGTCAGTCATCTGTGAGTTCGACCTCGGTGTCGCCGGGCGCTGAGTCCGTCTCGAGGGTCTCGTCTCTGACGACGGAGCTGTCGTAGCCTCTCCCGTAGTAGACACAGGAGACCCGGTGGTCGGTGTCGATATTCACTTCCTCGGGCTGGGCCCCCGTCGCACACTCCTCGACGGCGTGTTCACACCGCGGGGCGAACAGACAGCCGTTCGGGAGGTCGGTCGGGTCCGGAAGCTGGCCGGGAATACCGCCCGACCCGGCTCCCTTGCCCGGGAGACACTTCATCAGCTCCTGTGTGTACGGATGTGCCGGGTTCTCGAAGATGTCGTACACGCTACCCCGCTCCATCACCTTCCCGGCGTACATCACCACGATGCGGTCGGCGATTTCGGCGACGACGCCCAGGTCGTGGGTGACGAAGAGGATCCCCATGCCGAAATCCTCCTGGAGCTCCTTGAGCAGGTTGAGAATCTGTGCCTGGACGGTCACGTCGAGTGCCGTCGTCGGTTCGTCGGCGATGAGCAGGTCCGGGTTGCCGACGAGCGCCATCGCGATCATCGCCCGCTGTTTCTGCCCGCCGGAGAACTCGTGGGGGTAGTCGTCGAACCGGGCGCTCGCGTTCGCGATACCCACCCTGTCGAGCAGGTCGATCGCCCGGGCCCTGGCCTCCTGGTCGGAGACGTCCTCGTGGATCTGGATCGCCTCGACGATCTGCCAGCCGATGCTATAACAGTGGTTCATCGCCTCCTGTGGGTTCTGGAAGATGTGTGCGATGTCGGCCCCGCGGATATTCCGGAGGTCGTCGGCACCCATCGAGAGCAGGTCCCGGCCCTTGAAGTGGACGGTACCCGTGACCTCGCCAGGCGGTTCCCTCACCAACCGGGTGATCGACTCCGTCGCGACCGTCTTGCCCGACCCGGACTCGCCGACGATACACACCGTTTCCCCCTCGTTGACCTCGAAGTCCATCCCGTCGACGGCAGTCAGGATGCCGGCCTCGGTGTCGAAGGTCGTCCGGAGGTTCTCGACACTCAGCAGGGTGTCCTCGGCCGTCATCGGTCCGCCTCCGCCTCCGCTTCGGGGTTCAGTGCGTCGAGCAGTGCATCACCCAGGAAGTTGAGCGCCAGGATAGTGAGAAAGAGGGCGGTCCCCGGCACCAGCACGATCCACGGCGCGAACGCGAGCGCGTCCCGACCGGCGGCGATGAGCTGTCCCCAGGACTCGAAGCTCCCCTCGCCGATACCGAGAAAGGACAGCTGTGCCTCCGCCAGCAGAAACGCCGGGATGAGCAGCGTCAGTTGCGTGATGATGCTGCTTGCGGTGTTTGGAACCACGTGGCGCCTGACCACCCGGTACCTGCTCGCGCCGCTTATCTTGCTCGCCTTGATGAACTCCTCCTCGGAGACGGACAGCGCCTTGCTGCGCACGTACCGGGCTGTCCCGCCCCAGCCGAAAATGGAGAACACGAGGATGAACATCCCCAGGCCTGCGCCGTAGATATACAGGATCAGGAGGAAAAACAGGAGCGTCGGGAAGGAGAGCACGATGTCGGTAAAGCGCATCAGGACTTCGTCGATCCAGCCACCCGAGTACGCGCTGACCGTCCCCATAGAGATCCCCAGGATCGCGACGATAGTCGTGGTCACGAACGCGATCTTGGCAGTGATCAACATGCCATACACCAGCATGCCAAAGATGTCCTTGCCGCCCGGTGTCGTCCCAAGCGGGTATTGCCAGGTGCCGTGACACTGGCCGTTGCTGACTTCGCCGAGACATGTCGCGACGTTCGCCTCGTTGATGTGGTAAAAGGCCGGTGGCTGGTACCCCGCGAGGACGTCGAGTTCCGGTCGTGCGACGAAGGCGGGGCCGATGATCCCGCCCGCGAACACAATTATCAGCCAGATGAGGCTCAACACCGCCGGGCGGTTCCGCTTGAACTCCTTCCAGTAGTACTTCGTCATCCGCGGGTTCTGGTACAGCGGGAGGACGAGATAGAAGGAGAACAACAGAAGCGCGAGGATGAACCCGTAGTCGACCGGAGTCAGTCCGAAGGTCAACCCCACCGTCTCGAAGACGGAACTGAGACCCAGCGCGTTCCCCAGTTCCTCGAAGACGACCTCGCGGTCCCCCACGAACTGCCAGTCGTACAGGAAAAGCACCGCGAGGGGTACGGTCGTCACCAGCGTCAACTTCCCGTTCAGGGAGAAGTCGATCCACCCCGAGCGCTGCATATCGTCCCAGTCTATCTGGTCGAATCGGTCCGGTTTTTGCGTTGCCATGGTTACCTGTCGTCGTAGCTGATCCGGGGATCGAGAATCGTGAAGACGATATCCTCGAGCAGGTTCCCGACGACGGCGATGAACGTGAATATCATCGTCGCCCCCAGAACGAGGTTCGTATCCTGTGCGATCAGTGCCTGGAAGGTGAGCCGTCCCAGCCCGGGGATCCCGAAGACGACCTCGACGAGCAGCGAGGAGCCCAGGAAGATGACGAGCAACTGCGAGACGAGCGTCGTCGACAGCGGCACCAGGGTCGGGCGCATCACGTGATAGGCGTACGCGCGGATCGGCGAGACGCCTTTGGCCTTCGCGGTCTTCATGAAATCAGCGTTCTGGAACTCCGCAGACTCGTTCCGGGAGACACGCATCACTGCGCCGATCGAACCCGTCACGAGAACGAACACCGGAAGTATCAGTTGTCTTGCATTTTCGAGACTGAAAGTCGCCACGCTCGGGTCGAAGTTTATCGGGACCAGCTCGAACCAGACGCCGAAGATCAGGAGCAGGATGATACCGAAAAAGAAGTTCGGGATGGAGTACCCGAAGAAGGCAAAGCCCGTCGCGGCGTGGTCCCGCCAGCTGTACATGTTGGCCGCCGAGTAGACCCCGATGAGCGGTCCCAGCGTGACTGTCAGGATCGTCCACGGGACGGAGTACTGCGCGGTGATCTTCGTTGCCTCCCACAGCGCCGCCGTCACGGGCTGTGCGCGGTGGTTCGACCAGCCCCAGTCGAGGGTGTAGATGCTGCTGAGGAAATCGAAGTACCTGACGTGCAGCGGCTCGTTGAGCCCGCGAAGCTCCCGCTCGCGCTGGACGGCTTCTGTCGGGTCACCGCCCTGGAGGACCGCCTGTGTCGCCGTCTCCCTGATCGACGGGTTCGGCGCAAAGGAGAGCAACAGGAACGTGATGGTGACGATGATCAGCGTGACTATCGCTGACCAGAGGACACGCGCCGCGACGTAGCGTTTGAATCCCATTGCGGTCGACGTATTCAGGTATCGGATTCGCGTTTATAATTGCTGGGGTGAGGGGTCGTTACTCCCCGCCCTCGATGAACCAGGCAGGGAGGTCCCAGCCGTTACTGAACTCCTCGACGGGACCGACCAGGTCCGGGTTGTAGCCTTGCAGGGAGTCCGGGAAGATGAGGAGGATGTAGGGCTGTTCCCGGTTGACCTGGATGAGGAACTCCTCGAGCGGGTCCTGCAGTTCCTCCCGGGTCGTCGCCTGCTGCATCTCCTGGAAGACCGCAGCCGGGTTCCAGTCCTCCGGGTAGTAGCCGACGGGGTTGTAAAAGGAGTTCGCCCCGCTGAAAAACAGCCGGTTCGTGACCGGGTTCCGCAGGAAGGTGTTCAACCCGAACACGACCGACATGTCCCAGGCCTCGTTCGAGGTGACCGAGCGCGGCCCGGGATTGTTCGGGGTCGGGTTGGCCCACTCCACTTCCTCGCCCCGGACCGTGTCGGTCCCGCCGGGCTCGTCCTCGAGCTGGTCGAGCGGTGGCGACCAGAACTCGTTGCCAAAGCGCGTCCCGTCGATTCCCTCGACGACCACGTCGAGCCCGAGGTTGTTCCCGAGTTCCTGTGCGATCAGCTCCGACTGGAGTTCCTCGATGGGTTGGCCGGCGCTGTGGTAGAGGTCGAGTGTCACCTGATTGCCGTCCGGAGTGACGAGGTCACCGCCATCGAAGCTGTAGTCGTGCTCGGACTGCTCGAAGGCGTCCCGGGCGAGGTCCCGGGCCATGTCGCTGCCGTAGAGGCCCGCCTCCTCGGAGCCCCACAGTTCCAGGTCGTCGGTGCCGGGATAGAAGTCCGAGAACTGGGGCTGCCACGTGTAGTGTGGCGCCGCGAGCCCGCGGTAGACCCCCTCGATGAGCTGCTCTTTGCTGATGGCGACGGCCATGGCCTGGCGGAACTCCTTGTACCGGAAGAGGTTGCCCGGGCCGCCGTTCCAGCCGTTGTCCCGCATGTTGACCGAGATCAGCTCGTTGAACGGCTGGGGGATACCGAGCACGTTGACGCTGTCGTCTTCGAGGAACTCCTCGAACCGGTCCTCGGGAATCGGAGCGTTGTCGATCTCGCCGGTCTGGAGGGCGTTCAGACGCGAGGACTCCTCTGGGATGATCTGGATCGTTGCCTCCTCGAAGTACGGTCCCTGCGCGAAGAGGTCGGGGCCCTGGTCGATGTCCCGGAGGTAGTACTCGTCGCTCCGGGTGTAGCGGGTCGAGTCGCCGCGGGCCCACTCTTCCAGGTCGAACGCGCCCAGGTTGCCGGTAAACTGGAGTTCGAGAAGTTCCTCGTCCTCCCGGAGTCCCTGGGCGTCCTCCTCCTGTACGTACGGCTCGACGAGGTCCCTGGGAATCGGATAGATGAGCGGGTCGAACGATTCGGGCCAGAGCGGCGCCGGGTTCTCCAGGGTCGCCTGGAACTCGAGCTCGCCGGTCTGTTCGACAGTAACGCCCGCCCAGCTCTGGGAGGCGGCAGTCGGCGCCCACTCTGCCTGGTGGAGTTCCTGGATGGTGTAGACGAAGTCCTCGGCCGTACACTGGCCGTAGGGCTCGCTGAACTGGAGGTTCTCGCGGACCTCGAAGGTCCAGACATCACTGTTGTCGTTGGGCGTCAGGTCGTACAGCAAGGGGAAGACGTTGTCGTCGAAGTCGAACGTGTACCCCTGGTCGAGCGCGCGGCCGATCGCCGTCCCCGCACCGGCTTCCGTGTTGAACAGCGGGTTCAGCGTCTCGAAGCCGGAGGCAGCAGACGCGACGTCGTAGGAGCCCGAGATTTCCGGCGGACCGTCCTCGTCGCCATCGTCCTGGTCGTCGCCCGTCCCGTCGTCGCCCGTCCCGTCGTCACCCGTCCCGTCGTCGCCCGTCCCGTCGTCGCCCGTCCCGTCGTCGCCCGTCCCGTCGTCGCCCGTCCCGTCGTCGCCGTCGTCGTCACCGCCACAGCCTGCAAGGGTGACGGCGCTGCCGACACCCAGCATAGAGAGCCACTGTCGACGGCTCAGGTGTCGATTCTGATCGCGAGTTCGTGAAAGGTCACGTGGCATAGATGTTGATTACGTCCATTATAAAAAAAAGTTCTGATCCCCACGTGAGTATTTGGGCAAATAAACAATATCAGCGGAATAGGTACATATACAAACAGATACCGGTTATTTTTATTATATTATAGACGCTTATCCGGGGAAAATATACCATACATTAAAAAACTTATCGACAGTTTACAGAGATTGTAACGCTGACTGGCGGTGCGCGCCAGGGAGCAAGGGCGGTCACTACCTGTTACCACGACACACGATGGGTCGACAGATATATGTAAGGAAAGTAGATATTCGGCGGGTGGTGTCCGTGTGGCACCCCGACCACTCAGACGAGAGTATCGTGTTCGTCCTCGAGATTCCGTTCCTGGCGGTACCTGTCGACGAACGTCTCCACCTCGAAGGAGTCGAGCTGGCGCTCAAATTCCGCGGTCGTCGGGCCGTCCTCGGCGTGGCTGACGGCGTGTTCCATCAACTCGAGCAGGAGTTCGACGACGGTCTCGTGGAGGCGGCGCGCGTCGAAGTCGGCCACCCAGACGAGGCCGTAGCCGACCTGCCCGTCGCCCGAACAGTCGGCGCTGACCACGGCCTCGGGGAACTCCTCGCGGACCATCGCGAGGACGTGGGCCGTGCCGAACTCCTCGAACTCGTCTTCGGTGGTCACCGTCTCGCGGAGTATCTCGACGAGAAACTCGGGGACGAAACGACCGAGCGGGTGGACGTCCATCACGACGGCGTGGCGGTCGCCGCAGGGGCAGTCGTACTCGCGCACCCCGAGGTCGAGGTCGTGTGTGCGGACCGACTCGCCACAGGGCAGGTCGAGCGTCGTGTCGGCGCTGCCGGGGACACGTGGCGCTGGCATTGGAAAATCTTGGCGCGCGGTTTGCATAAACTGCCCGGACTAGGGCCAGTCGTCGCGGGTGTCTTCCTCGACTGTCTCCGCGGGTTCGTCCGGGGCGAGCACCCAGTCGGCGGCGTCGGCGGCTCCCTCCAGGTCGACGTACTCCCAGCCGACCTCGTCGGCGAGGTCGCTGTCCTCGTCGGTCGTGCCGACGAACACGTACCGGTCGCTCTCGAACTGCTCTTTGATGTTCGCCAGGCTCTCCCGGCGGGTCCGGGGACCCGAAAAGAAGTCCTGGCGGATGCGGTGCTTGCGGGTGAAGTTGGTGACGACGTAGGTCGGTTTCTCGGAAATAACGCCCACGTAGCTGGTCCACTGGCGGGCATCGGAGAACACGGCATCCGGTTCCTGAAGCTGTTTGAGTGCCTCGAGTTCGAACGCGAGCGTCATCTCGCCGCTGCCGCCATTCATACAGAAAGATGGACGACCGGCAAAAATAAGCGCAACGACTTGTGGACACGGACGGCGTGCCCGGGCCGAAGCCGGCAGTGTCAGTTCGCTTCGGGCGCGTCCTCGAGCATTTCGATGTCGACGTCCTCCTCCAGCAGGAGGGTCTTCTGGTCGGCGACGTGTCGCTCCTCGCGCATCAACTTCTTGAACTTGGACTGCTGGGAGAGGTCGCCGATGAGGACGCCGCCGACGAGCTGGCCGTCCTCGAAGGCGAGGCGTCTCCACTCCGTGTCTGAGTACTTGCGCTCGGCCTCGTCGTCGCCCCGTGTCGGGTGACCAAAGGAGAGAAAGGGGAAGTCGAAGTGGGTGATGGAGTACGAGGAGACCCAGCGGAAGGGCTCGCTCTGGCCGTCCTCGACCATGTTCGTCGCGGCGACGGCCCCCTGCTCTTTTGCGGAGCCCCACGCGCCGTTCTGTGCGCGGGCGCCGACGATCGTGTCGTAAAACCGCGTGATGTCGCCGGCAGCATAGATGTCGTCGGTGGTCGTCTCCATGTATTCGTTGACGACGACACCGCCGTCGGTCTCGATACCGGTGCCCTGGAGCCATTCGGTGTTGAACGTGAGACCGATGGCGACACCACAGAACTCACCGTCGTAGCGGTCGCCGTTCGGGTCGACTGCCCCCGTGACGTGCCCGTCGTCGTCGGCCTCGAACCGATCGACGCCGGACTCGAAGACGGGCGTTACGCCGTTTTCGGTGAGCGCGTCGTGGATGATGTCGGCACCCTGCTTCGAGAGCGCGTAGCGCCACCACCGGTTGCCACGCATCAGGTAGTGCGCGTCGATGGCCTGGGCAGCACAGACCGCCGCGAGGTCGATGCCGAGCAAGCCCGCACCGACGACGATTCCGGTGTCGGCTTCCTTGGCGTGCTCGCGGATCCGCCGGGCGTCCTCGAACGTCCAGAAGTGATGGATCCCATCGACGTCGGAGTTGTCGACCGGCAACTGCGTGGGTGTGCCGCCGGTCGCAACGAGGAGTTTGTCGTATGCGTACGTCTCGCCGGCGTGGGTGCTGATCTCGTGCGCGTCGGCGTCGACGGTCGTGACGTGTGTGTTCAACTCGAGGTCGATGTCCCGTTCCGCGTACCACTCCGGTTCGTGAATCGCGATCGGCGCTTCTGGCAGTTTCCCCTTGGCGAACTCCTTGATGAGAATCCGGTTGTAGAGAGCCTCCCCCTCGTCGGTGATGACCGTAATATCCGCGTCCGCGTCCATCTCGCGGATTGTCTCGGCCGCCGAGCTGCCGGCGATACCGTCGCCGACGATGACGTGCGATGTGGTCATATACTCGCAAGTTGCAGCCCGGGCCTAATGTGGATTGCCATCTGATTTTACCGCCGTGGGAAGGGAGCATATTTAAAGACGACCTACCGAGCGAGGAGACCGAGCCCTGATCGAGTCGGCAGCCGGGTCAATCGCGCCCGTGCCGGCTGTTTCCGACGAGCAGCGCACAGGCGATCAGCACGAGTGCGAGTCCGACCGTGGCCGGGCGGACGAACGTAAACACCCACAGCGAGGCAGCGAGCAGCGGCGTCTCGACCGAACTCGGGAGCCCCACGACGGCGACGACCTGCGCGACTTGCTCGTGGGAGAGCCGGACGAACGAGAACACGGTGCCCGCGAGCAGAAGCAGGCGGGGGCGACCAGCGGGAAGACGGACGGCGACGACGACGAGCGGGAAGACCAGAAGCGGGAAGTAAAGCGGCTGGAGCGGAAAGAAAAGCAGGATGGCAACGACGGTCGCGAGGCCTGCGACCTGCCGGTCGAGGTCGGTCTCGACCCGCCGGTACACGAGTGCGAGACCGACACCGACGAGCAAAAGTCCAAGCGGCGTCAACCACGGCGGGTCGACACCGAGCGCTGCGAGTTGTCGCTGAATCCCACCCACGTTGTCGGTCGGCGACGGAAGCCCGCCGAAGGATTCGTCCTGGTAGCGCTCGACGAGCACACGGGTGAGATACGTCGCCGTCGGGTCGGGACCGAAGACGAGGCCCGCGAGGAGCCCGGCAACGCCGGTCGCGACGGCGGTGGCAACGGCTATCCAGGCACGAAGTCGGAGAAGGAGAACGCCGACGGCGGCGGGAAACACCTTCACGAGTGCTGCTAGCGCGAACGCAACGCCCGCGAGCCGGGGGTTGCGGTCGAGACGGTCGAAGCCGACCGCGAACGCGAGTCCGAGCCAGAGGTTCACCTGGCCGTTGACCAGTTGGATCGCACCGTACGTCGAGAGCGTGACGAACGCGGCGAAAAGGGCCGTATCGGAGCGGGTGACTGCAATGCCACGGCGGGCGAGTGCCCGGGCGATCACGACGGCGGTGGCGGTCCCCGCGGCGAGGTTCAGGACCGTCTGCAGGCCAAAGGCCGCCAGGTCGCTCCCCAGAAGGGCGTGGGGCACGAAAAGCAGTGTCACGATGGGTGGGTAGAGGTAGGGGAGGCCGGGACGGTCGGGCGGCCTGCTCGCGTAGATATCCCCGCCGTCGAGGAGCGTCCGCGCCGCGTGGACGTACACGTCGGAGGCGAGCGCAAACTGGGAGGGGTCGGTCACGAGCGTGACGACGGCCCCACTGACGCCGGCGACGATACCGAGCCAGAGGACGGCTCGCGTGCTCGGGCGAATCGAGCGCGGTTTGGCACACACGTCTAGTCACCTCGGTTCCCCGCAATTAGTCGTACCGGGTTCGGCGTCGGTCGTACCCATTAGCGGGTCGCGGCGGGCGTCGTGGACCGCGTTCGCGCCAGTCGGTCGCGGGCAGGACGAGGGCGGCCCACCGGGACGTCGAAGTATACCCCGACTCCGCTACCTTTTTGCTTGCAGTGTGGAAAAGCCGGAGTATGGTCACTGTCCGGGCGCCGGCAACGAGCGCGAACCTTGGGAGCGGATTCGACGTCTTCGGCGTTGCGCTCTCCCATCCGGCGGATATCGTCCACGTCGAGCGGGCCGACCGGACGACCATCGACGTGACTGGGGCGGGCAGCGAGTTCATCCCCGAGGACCCCGAGAAGAACACAGTCGGAGCAGTGGCGGAGGCGCTCGACGCGCCGGCACACATCCACATCGACAAGGGTGTCAGGCCCGCGTCGGGACTCGGATCGTCCGCGGCAAGCGCCGCGGCGGCGGCAGTCGCGCTGAACGAACTCTACGACCGCGGGTACACCCGCAATGAACTCGTCCCGGTCGCGGCGGAGGGCGAGGCCGTCGTCTCCGGGGACGCCCACGACGACAACGTCGCACCGGCCATCGTGGGAGGGTTCACGATCGCGACACCGGACGGTGTCACGCGGGTCGACGCGGACATCCCGCTCGTGGCCTGTCTGCCGGATATCGTCGTCTCGACGCGGGACGCGCGCCAGGTCGTTCCCGAGGGCGCAAGAGTCGAGCAACTCGTCGAGACGGTCGGGAACGCAGCGCGACTGACCACGGGAATGCACCGGGACGACCCGGAACTGGTCGGCAGCGGGATGGACGATTCCATCGTGACGCCCGCCCGGGCGGAACTCATCGACGGGTACGACACGGTCCGGGATGCCGCCCTCGACGCCGGCGCGACGGGGGTCACGATCAGCGGCGCGGGCCCGACAGTCATCGCCGCGTGTCGCGACCACGACCAGCGCGGCGTCGGCGTCGCGATGCTCGACGCGTTTGCCAGCCACGGGATCGACGCACAGGTCTACCAGACCCGCATCGGCAAGGGTGCACGGTCCCTTCGAGAGGACCGTTAGGTTATTCCTCCGTTTGAGACAATACGCCGTATGCACTGCGCACTGTGTGGTGGGGAGACACACCGGAGCAGCGATAACTACAGAAAGCGCAGCGACGCGGGCGGGACAGGACAGGTTCTCCTGACCGACGGGGGTGAACCGCCCGAGGACGACACCGAGACCGGCGAGGAGGTACTCGATGCCGGGGACATCGTCGACGCGGACCAGTTCGACGGGCGGGACGGGACAGCCGACGAGGGGGCTGGCGAACGCCAGGACCCTGAGGAGACCGAACGAGCGGCGGAGGCGCGCGGGCCGGAGGATGAGAGACGGGACCCGGGTGGCGGGAGACAGGAGCCATTCGCCGGGACCGGCGGGAGCGGAACAGGCGAACAGAAGACACCCGTCGGGGGGAACCGATCCGCCGGAAAGCAGACCGAACCACGGTCTCCCGCCGGGGGGCGGGACGGGCCCGGGCGACCGGCCGGCGGATATCAGGGGGGCGAAACCGGTATCGTCGCACAACTGGCAGCGTTGCCCCTGCAGGTCGGCGGCGTCCTGGGCGCACTCGTCGTCGCAGTGCCGTACCTCGTGATGACGGTCGTCGTCACAGTCTTCCACGAACGGAACGTCGTCGTCGAGGCGGGCGAAGCGGGCGCGCTCGACATCGGGGCCGAGATCGTTCTCTCCCTGTTTTCCTTCGGTTCGGCGGCGCGCATCCGCGACTGGTTCCTGTTCGCTGCCGACGTCGACCTCGCGGCTGTCGACCCCGCGGATTACCCGTCGTTCAGCGAGGAACTCGCCGCGATACTCGCCTTCGTCGATGGGGCGCCCGCGGCGCTACTGTTGGGACTCTACCTCGTCGTCCCCTATCTGCTGTTCTGGAGCGGCGCACGGCTCGCGAGCAAGCAGGCCCCCGGTGAGACGGCAGGCGACCATCTGAAAGCAGGGATGACAGTGACTGTCGGTGTCCTCCCCCTCGTGTTCGTTCTCGCTGCAGTCTTCACTGTCGTCGGCTTCGGGACCAAAGTGCTGGTTGGCGGCGTCGTCGCTCCCCTCGTGTTCGGTGGAGCCGGGGGACTGACCGTGTGGGCGTACGACGAGTCGCTCCGGACGAGTCGCCTCCTCGGCGTGGGTGCGATTCTCGTCGGCGTGGTGACCGCACTCGTGCTCGTGCCACAGGCGTCACCGGTACGCTTCTCGATGGCCGACCGGCTCACGTTCGGGCTGATGGGATACCTCGAGGTGAGCCAGTTCAGTGTCGGCTCCGAGACAGAGCTCCGATTGCTGTTCGTTGTCACGGTCGCCGCGGCGGTGGCTGCTGGCTTCCTGCGGACGTGGTCCATCCGTGAGAGGGTGCCAAACGCAACGGAGGGCGCGCGCATCGGGGCGAGTATCGCGTACGGTTTCGTCTGGCCGATCGCGTTGCTGCTGTGGATGGTGCCGGTGTTGCTGATTCTGACCGGAACGACCCCGTTCGGTCTCGGGGAGACGAACGCCCTGAACAGGAGCCTCGCCGGGTATCGCAACGCGGTCGTGCTGGCCGGGATCGTGTTGCCCGCGATCACCGGAGCAGTCGGCGGCTACACCGCGATCTGGTACCGCAACCAGGAAGAAGAGGGTGAGCGACCACAGCCGCCGCAGTAACCCCCCGACGGGTGTCGCCGCCGCCTCACTCCCACGGGTCGAGCGCGAACAATCGATTTATAACCCGGAAACTGTGAGTAGGTGGTATATGGATTCCCAGCACGAGCAGGTCTACACGAGACGGCGGATGCTGAAGACCGGCGCTGCCGGCGCTGCTGGCGCCGTCGCGACGGGCCTGGGCGGGTCAGCGATCGCACAGGAGGACGTATACGGCGGCTGGCTGGCCGAGGAGGGAACGTGGGACGGTGTCACCCTCGATGCGCGCGGAGTCGACGAGGTGAGCATCGACGTCGGCGCGGACGGCAACGGCGGCTCGTTTGCCTTCGCCCCGCCCGTCATCCTGGTCGACCCCGGAACGACAGTCAGGTGGGTCTGGACCGGTGCCGGCGGCGCACACAACGTCGTCCACGTCAACCCCGACGTCGACAGCCTGACCGACTCCGGAAACTTCGATCAGCTCGTGTTCAACAGCCAGGAGGTCCACGAGCCGACACAGATCGACGAACCGGGGTTCACCTACGAGTTTACCCCGGCGGAAGGCGACGAGGGGGCCTACCCGTACGTCTGTATCCCCCACCGTTCGCTGGAGATGAAAGGCGTCCTGGTCATCGGGGAGGGAAACGCGGAGACGGAACTCCAGCCGTTCGACCCCTCGTCGGGCGAAGGCGGGTTGCGCACCGCGACGGCTCTGGGCGGTGCGGCGGTGTTCGGAACTGTGGCGCTGCTCGGCGTTGCCGCGTACCGGGAACTGGTCGATCCGGAAGCAGTCAAAGAGGAATAGCGAGCGCTAGACGCCGCGGTCCTGCAGTTTCTCTTCTTCGGCCAGGTCGACGTTCGCGTCGCCGGACATCCCCTCTCCGGCGTCGGTTGCGATCTCCCTGAGACGCTCCGGGTCGTCCCAGTTGTTGACGGCCTCGACGATTGCCGTCCCCATCGCTCGCGGGTTCTCGGCGCCGAAGATGCCGGAACCGACGAAGATACCGTCACAGCCGTGATGCATCATGAGCGCGGCGTCTGCCGGCGTCGCGATGCCGCCGGCGGCGAAGTTGACGACCGGCAGACGCCCACGTTCGGCTGTCTCGTGGACGAGGTCGACCGGCGCCTCGTGTTCGCGGGCCCACCGCTCGCGTTCCTCGTGGCTCATGCCCGTGAGCGTCCGGATGGCCGACTTGATGTTGCGTTGATGGTGGACCGCCTGGTTGACGTCACCGGTGCCAGCCTCACCTTTCGTGCGGATCATCGCCGCACCCTCGCGGATCCGCCGGAGCGCCTCGGGCAGGTTGCGGGCGCCACAGACGAAGGGCGAAGTGAACTTCGTCTTCTCGATGTGGTAGCGGTCGTCGGCTGGCGTCAGCACTTCCGATTCGTCTATCATGTCGGCACCGGCCGCCTCGAGGATCTCCGCCTCCTTGGTGTGGCCGATACGGGTCTTCCCCATGACCGGGATCGAGACCTCGTCGATGATGGCCGCGAGCGACCCCGGGTCGGCCATCCGCGCGACGCCGCCGCGCTTGCGGATATCCGCCGGGACTGCCTCGAGGTTCATCACCGCAACCGCGCCGACGTCCTCCGCGATACGGGCCTGCTCGGGGGTGACGACATCCATGATGACGCCGCCTTTCTGCATCTTCGCGAACCCGCGCTTGACCAGCTCGGTCCCTCGGTGTAACGTCTCCAGGTCGGTAGCGTCGCTCATACTAACGGCTAGTCCCGCACGCACTTAACAGCCACTCTCGGCGGAGAGAATCGGGAAAGGCCGGCTGGACGGACCACCGGGCAAGCGCCGACACAGTTCGGTCGAGACAGACCAGTATCGTTTTGCGCGTGCCGTTCCTGTCCTCGGGTATGAGTGGCTCGGCGGGGATCGGAACCCGGCTGGACGCGGTCGTTGCTCGGTACGTCGACGAACCGATCCCCGCGTCGCGCGACCTCCCGTGGTACGTCGCCCCGTTGCCGGAGTGGCTCGAGAACGTCGGCCTCCGGCTCGCCGTGCCCGTCGCGCTCATCAACCTGGCGGGCACGGCCTTTGGCTTCTGGTTCTACTGGCCACAGCTCCAGCAGACGCCGGTGCTCGCCTGGATTATCGTCCCCGTCAGTCCGCTTGCGACGATGTACATGGCCGTCTCTCTGCTGGCCTGGCGGGCCGGTGCCGACGCCGAGTGGCTCCACATGTTCGCCTTTTTTGGCTGTATCAAGTACGGCCTCTGGACCCCGATCGTGCAGTTGTACGTCAACGGCCCGGGGCTGCTCGAGCCGTGGCTCTACTACT
>JAZKTU010000112.1:0-10374 GCA_036625385.1 Halovenus sp.
CGATGGCCTCCCGCGCACGGTCGAGTTCCGGGTCGGCGAGCATCGTCAGGAACCCGTGGATCATGTCGTCGTACTGGACGTGGCGGGTCGGGACGCCTGCGGCGTCGAGGCGCTCTGCGAGCGCGCGGCCGTCGTCGCGGAGCGGGTCGAAGCCGCAGGTGAGCAGGAAGGTCGGCGCCAGCCCGTCCAGCCGGTCGGCCTGCAGCGGGGCGGCATACGGGTGGTCGCCGTCCAGTTCGCTCCGGACGTAGCCGTTCCAGAACCGCTCCATGTCCTTCCGCGTCAGGAAGTACCCCTGTGCGTTCTCCTCGTAGGAGTCCGTGTCGAACCCGAACTCGGCCGGCGGATACGCGAGCACCTGGTAGTCGATAGACGGGCCGTCCCTGTCCCGGGCGAGGAGGCTCACCCCGAGCGCGAGCGTCGCGCCGGCGCTGTCCCCGGCGACGGCCAGCGCGCCGGGCGTCGCACCGACTTCCTCGGCGTTGGCCGCGAGCCACTGTGTCGCGGCGTAGCAGTCCTCCAGGCCGTCGGGGAACCGGTGTTCCGGTGCCAGCCGGTAGTCGACGGCGACGACGACGCAGTCGGCCGCGTTGGTGAGGGCGCGACACAGCGCGTCGTGCGTCTCGATGCCGCCGAGCATCCAGCCGCCGCCGTGGAAGAACGCGAGCGCCGGTCGCGGTTCGTCGCCCGTCGGCCGGTAGATACGGATCGGTACGTCCCCGTCCGGCCCGGGGATGGTCCTGTCCGTGACTGAGCCGACCGGCTCCGGCGGCTGGTCAGGCACGCTCAGGTCGCGGTACGTCTCGCGAGCCTCGGCCAGCGGCAACCGGTACAGCGGGGGGAGTCCCTGTTCCGAGAGCCCGTGGAGGTACTCCTGCACTTGCGGATTGAGTGTCGACGCCATCGGTTCAGTCCGTGCTATCTCGGCACGAACGTATAGTTCTATCTCCGGACGGGGCGAGCGTCCGGCTCTCACGGTCAAGAAACCGATTCGACGATTCGCCGGTCAGTACGTCGGATTCGCCTCGCTGACGCCCTCGCGCTCGTTGACCAGCCGGGCCAGCGTGAACAGCAGGTCCGAGAGCCGGTTCAGATAGGCGACCGCCTGCTCGTTGACCCCGTCGGCCTCGGCCTGGAACGCGACCGCCCGCCGCTCGGCGCGCCGACAGACCGAACGCGCGTGATGGAGCGCCGCCCCGGCGTCGCTCCCGCCGGGGAGGATGAACGATTCGAGCGGGTCCAGTTCTGCGGACGCCTCGTCGATCCACGTCTCCAGCTGGTCGACGTGTCGCTCCTCGATGACCGGGTCGTCGGGGTCTGGATCGGGGTTGGCGAAGTCGGCCTGGACGATGTGGAGGTGGTTCTGTATCGCCGCCAGGTTCTCGTCGATGTCCGCGTAGCCCGTCGGCCGGATGGTCCCGACGAGCGAGTTCAGTTCGTCCGCGTTGCCGTACGCCTCGATACGGGGGCTGCCCTTCGAGACTCGGCTCATGTCCCGCAGGTCGGTCTGTCCCTCGTCGCCGCGTCGTGTGTAGATTTTCATACTCGGGATCACTCCTCGACGAGTTCGCCGATCCGGTTCTCCGCTCCGCAGTGCGGGCAGGTCCAGTCACGGTCTGTCAGGTCTGTCCTGGTGATGTCGCTCAGCCCCCAGTAGCCGTCACACGCGCCGCAGTTCACGTGTGCCAGCGTCTCGATGTAGGCTGTGTGTTCTGATGCCATACACGCTCCTGATTGCAACCCCCTGACAAAAAATACTGTCTCCGGACCGGCCGGTCAGGCAACCGTCTTGAGCGGCGTCCCCTTCGCGAGCCGGGCGGCGTTCGAGCCGAGCTTCCGGGCAGTCTCGGCCGTCACGCGGGAGACGTCGAACACCGGGTCGTCGTCGGGCAGTTGCTTGTGGTGGACGACCACTCGCCCGTCCGGCGTCACGCTCACACCGATTTTCAGCGACGAACTGACCGAGGCGTCGTAGGCGACCGGGACGCCGTCGCCGTCGAAGCCCGACTGGACCGCCCACGAGACGCCCTCCTCTTCTATGCCGTGCTCGATGTACTCCACCGGGTCCGGTAGCTCCTCGCCGATGCACCACACGAACACGCGCGGGATCTGGTCGTTCCCGTCGACTGGGCCGCGGCAGCCACTCATATGCCTGTCTTCGGCGCTCACGAATATAAAATCAGGTGCCGCGGTGTGGTCTCACGAACAGAACATCAGGTGCCGGTGTGGTGACCGCGAACGCTGCCCCGCCGCAGTTCGTGGCGCCGTATCGGCCCCGCTGCACCCGCGGTGTCAGACTGTGGACCGTTCCAGCGACGTCGAGAGCCCGGACGGGATCTCCAGGTCCAGATAGCCGCCGCCGTCGATGTGCGAGAGCACGAGCCCAGTCGCGACGGCGTTCCGCGGCCCCATCTCGCCGCGGACGTTCGCTCGGCCACAGACGATACCGTACTCGGCCATCGCGTCGGAGATCATCTCCGGGATTTCGAAGTCGAGCGCGGAGCGGCCGGTCATGACGACGAACGGCAGCCGCCGGATGCTCTCCGTCGGCGTGATGATGTTGAGCGCGCGCTCGGCGTTCTCGACGAACACGTTCCGCTTGGCCCGCCGCCGGACGCGGCGTATCTCCTCGGGCGATTTGTCGACCGGCACCGGCCGCATACTCCCGCCGTCTTCGAGGACGACCGTCCGGCCGTAGAGGCTCGGGTCGACGGGGTCGTCGAAGAAGTCGACCGTCCCGTCCTCCTCGCGGATGCTGTAGAGGGACTGGACCTTCGCCGAGGGGTACTTCTTGATCGCCTCCGCCAGGTCGCGGTCGTCCAGCCCGAGTTCGGAGTCGATGAGCATCGTGACCAGGTCGCCGGCGCCAGAGAGGTGGATCGAGTCGATCCCCTTGTCCTCGTCCATGTACGCCGCGTCGGTCGACCCGCCGCCCATGTCGAGAATCGCGAACGGGTGGTCCGTCCCCGGCGTCGTCAGCGACCCCAGGACCGCCATGTTCGCCTCGACGCCCTGGATGACGACCTCCGCGCCGATCTCGTCCTCGATGCCGTCCGCGATCTGTTGCATCGGGAGCTGCTGGGTCTTCACCATCGCGGCCAGGGCGACCGCGCTCTCCATGCTGTGTTCGTCGGCCACGCCGCCCTCGACCTTCTGTGGGACGAGCGTGTCGACCGCCATGATGTCACGGATCTCGATGGAGTCGACCGGCTGGCCGGTGACTTCGGCCATCTGGCTCCGCGCCCGGTTCAACATGCCGCCGATGTTCGATCCGCTCTCCCCCTGCACGTCCGACACCGGCCAGCTGTTCATCACCGCGTCCATGATGACGCCCGCCCCTTCGTCGACCGGTACCTCGGTCGTGGTCCCGCGCTCGTCGATGATGCGGAGTTCGCCGGCGGGTATCGTCCGCTCCTCGACGTCGCCCGCCGGCGTCTTGATGACCACGGCGGATTTATTGCCGACGAGGGCACGAGCGACGGGAATGATCTTCTGGGTCTCCTCGGAAGAGAGATCGAACACGGTCGCGATGCCGTAGGGGTTCGACAGTTCGTCGATGGTCCGCCCCGTCGCTTCGGGTGCGACCTCCACGGCTGTCGGCTGGCCACGCGGGACCTTCCCTAACTCCGACACCTCGTCGATAATCGGGATGTCGATGTCGATCCGGTTGTGGATGAGGACGGCGTCGTCACGCTGGACGATAGCGCCGGCGACTTCGTACCCCGCTTCGGTCCACTCGTTGATGATTTCGGCGGCGACGGCGAAATCGACCGTTTCGGGCACGAGAAAGACGACGGGCTCGTCCGGGTCGTGGTCGTCCATTTCCGCCGTTATCTCGATGCCCGTCCCCTTCCCGAGACCGACGCCACCCGGTGTCGACGGGTCGTGACCGATCATCGTCGACTCCGTGATGACGGTCTCGGTGATCGTCTCCATCGCCACGTCGCCGATGACAGGTGCGGCTTCGTTGAGAAGCACCGCCTCGATATCGTCCACGTCGATGCCCGCGTCAGTCGCGGCCCGGGAGAGCGCACTTACGACGCCCGGGACGTTCTTTTTCGTCCCTTTCAGCCCGGTCGTCCTGTAGAGCGCACTGGCACAGAACTCCGGGCGGTGCCCGTCCCGCTGACGCAACAGCGCGACCTCCGTACTGGAATTGCCGATATCGACACCTGCGAGATACGTCATACCCCTGCTATCGAGGGAAATATCAAATAGCTTTCCCCAGCGGCGACAGCGACGCGCCGTGAGGCGGTCATAGCTCGTCGTCCCACGTCGTATCGGCGTTCCAGCCGGAGTTCGTCGCCGGGGGACTGCACGCTGACCGAAATCTATTTGACACTTGCTCACGCACGACACGAAAACAACCGAGGTTGTAGTAACACAAGAAAAGTTACACAGCGAGCCACACTATGACACCCAGAACACTGCTACTCGTCGGCCGGGAGACGGCGGAATCGCCACAGCCGATTCAGACACACGCAGCGCGTCTACGCGACCGGAACGTCGCAGCCGCGGTGCGGGTCGAGACGTACGACGAGACGTGGGACGAAACTGTCGCGGACACCGCATCCGAGCGCGCGGACGAACCGGTGCTGGTGGTGCCACTCACCGTCGCGTACACGAACGAGACGAGACACGTGGTCTCCTCTATCGCTCGGCGGTGGGGCGACGCGGTGTCGCTCTGTGACCCCATCGGCCACAGCCCGGCACTCACCGACATCATCGCGGAGCGCGCCGACGAACACGCCGACCGTCCGGAAGAGACCTCCCTGCTCCTCGTCGGCCTCGGCAGCGGGTCCCTGTCGGACCAGCGGCGGACGGTCGAATACCACGAACAGCGGCTGCGGGACCGGACAGCCTACGACGAGGTGCGGTCGTGTTACGTCCTGCAGGACCCCGTCGTCGAGTGTGCGCGGTACAACGTCTCGAACGAGGCGGTCGTCGCGGTGCCGGTGTTCGTCGCGCCGTCGCCCGTCACGGCGGAGACCATCCCGGAGAAACTCGATATCGACCGCGGTGGCATCGACTACGCTGCGCCCATCGGCGCACACGAAGGACTCACAGACGCGATTCACGCCGAAGTCGTGAGACACCACGCCCTCGAACAGCTATCGGACGAGCACGGCGCGGACCGCGTCAGCCGTCCCCCCGCGGTTCGACCCCGTCCAGTCGTGACTGACGGTAAGGGACCATCGGAGTGAGTCCGGGTCCCGTGCCAGTGTCGGTCAGTCCCTACGGGACGACGAGCACCGGCACGTCGACCGTCTGTCGAATGCGACTGGCCCCGGTCGGACGGAGTCGCCCGACCAGCGGGGTCGTCTTGCCGTGGCCGACGACCAGGGCGTCAGCGCCGGCGTCGGCGACGTACCCGTCGAGCGCCTCGCCCGGCCGGCCGGGCGCGGTGAGCGTTTCGAACGTCAGGTCGCCGTCTGGGGCGGCCACGGCTTCGAGCGGGGCCCGCAGTTCCCGTTCCTTTCGCTCGATGAACTCCTCGGAGACGCCGCCTGCGTTGAACGGGCCGGCCGCCCGCTGGAGGTCGATGACCGTGACGACACACACCGTCGTCCCATGTGCCTCGGCGACCGCTACAGCGTGCTCGGCCGCCGCTTCGCTCGGAACCGCCTCTAAATTGGGCACGACCAACTGCTCGAACTGGACCTGTGCCGCGCCGTCGGGGACCGCGAGAATCGGAATATCGGCCTCCCGCCCCACGCCGTCGACGAGGCCGTCGAACGCTCCCGTGTTCGTCTGTGGCCCGACGACGACGAGGTCGATGTCCTGATCAGTCGCGTAGCGGAGGACCTCCTCCTGCAAGGGTCCCTCGGCGGTGTGTATACTACCGTCAACCGGTGTCTCCGTCATCAGATCCTCGATAGCAGGCGGAACCGCCCGCCCGGTCGCGGCGCTCTGTGTGTCCGCGCCCAGCGGCAGACGGGACGACTGCGTCTCGGCGACGCGCAGGAGGTGGACGGCGGCGTCCAGCCGCTCCGCGAGCGCGATGCCGACCTCGGCGTTTCGCGCCGCGACTGCCTCGTTCCCGGTCAGAACGAGCACCCGATTGTATGTCACTGGGTAGCAATAACATGGCCCTTCTATATACCGTTGGCGGCGGTGGCTCGTGGGCCGAAACGCACACCAGGGAGATGGTCGCCCTGTCGTGCATACGCTTTTCTCGGTCCAGTCATCAGTCACTGTATGGTCGAGTACTCGGAAGACTACCACGCACAGGCCACTGCGACGGACGACACCGACCGCTGGACGACTGAATCCCGCGGGCAGTTCGAGGTCGGCATCCCACAGGAGTTCGGCGGGACGTTCGACGGTCCGGCGCCCGAGAACTACTACGCCATCGCGCTCACGAACTGCTACGTCGCGACCTTCACTGTCATGGCCGACAACTCCGATTTCTCGTTTCAGGAGGTGAACGCCGACGGGACGCTCCGACTGCGGCCCGACGACGGGTCGACCGCCGTCGACTCCTTCGACCTCACAGTGGAGCTACAGGTCGAGTCGCCCGACAGGAAAGCCGAGGTGTTGTTGAAACGCACGCAAGAGCACTGCTTCATCCTCCAGTCCGTCGACTTCCCGGTCTCGGTCGAGTACGAGGTCATCTCCGGCTGAGTGCGCGTGAGCCGCGAAACGTTCCGCTCGAGGGAAAACTGGTATCCGGGGGGATAGTTTTATTTTCTGTCACGACGACAGTGCGGACGGACTTCACCATGACAGCGGTAACACTCGACGTCGCAAAGACGATTATCGCAGCGGCAGAAGAGAAAGCCCAGGAGATCGACGTCCCGATGTGCATCGCGGTGATGGACGACGGGGCGAACCTCGTCGGGTTCCACCGGATGGACGGGGCACTCCTGGCGAGCATCGACATCGCACAGAACAAGGCCTACTCGTCGGTGTCGCTGAAACTGGACACGAAGACGATCCACGAAGTCTCACAGCCCGGCGAGTCGCTGTACGGGCTGGGGACGACAAACGACGGGCGCATCGTCACCTTCGGGGGCGGCTATCCGCTGGAGGACGCTGACGGGACCGTCGTCGGCGGCGTCGGCGTCTCCGGCGGCAGCGCGGAGGAGGACATGGAAGTCGCACAGGCCGGCGTCGACGCCTTCGAGGGCTAATACCGGCTGTGGGTCGGTAATTCCGGCGATAATTCAACGTCCCGACATATCTGCAATCCACGTCAGCGGCTCGGTCGCCGTCCGGCGCGGGTGGCTGCTTTTTCACTGGTGCTGACCGATAGCTCCGTCGCGAACCTGTAATACAACTACAGTTGCCTTACTTATATTTTCTTTATGTTATCGAATAATAAAAACGCAAAATTATATAACCTGACTCTCCATTGAGATATGTGTATGACAGACGATGACAACCCTGTAGCCGATGGCTCAGGCGAACTCGAGGAGACAGCGCCGAAGCGGTCGAAACGCTTCGAGGCGCTGGACGAACGGGCAGTCACGGAGGACGGATTCGTAAACGAGTGGCCGGAGGTCGGCTTCGTTGCGATGGAGAGCCCGAACGACCCCGACCCGAGCATCACCGTCGAGGACGGGGAGATCGTCGAGATGGACGGGAAAGACCGCGAGGAGTTCGACTTCATCGACCGGTTCATCGCCGATTACGCGATCAACGTCGAGAAGGCCGAGGAGGCGATGGCGACCGACTCCGAGCAGGTCGCGCGCGACCTCGTCGACATCAACGTGCCCCGGGAGGAGATCGTCGAACTGACGACCGCGATGACGCCCGCGAAGCTCTCGGAGGTCGTCAACCAGCTCGACACCGCCGAGATAATCATGGCGATGAAGAAGATGCGGACCCGCCGGACGCCGGGCAACCAGTGCCACGTCACCAGCGTCGAGGACAACGTGGCACAGATCGCCGCGGACGCCGCGGAGGCCGCGCTCCGGGGGTTCTACGAGATCGAGAACACGGTCGGGGTCGCACGGATGGCCCCGCTGACCGCCCTCGCCCAGCAGATCGGGGCCCAGTGCGGTCGCGGCGGCGTCATCACGCAGTGTGCCGTCGAGGAGGCGACCGAACTCGAACTCGGGATGCGCGGGATGACCGGCTACGCCGAGACTGTCTCCGTCTACGGCACCGAAGACGTGTTCAAGGACGGCGACGACACGCCGTGGTCCAAGGCGTTCCTCGCCTCGGGGTACGCCTCACGGGGCCTGAAGATGCGGTACACGTCGGGGGCCGGGTCGGAACTCAATATGGGCCAGGCGGAAGGGAAGTCGATGCTGTATCTGGAGAGCCGGTGTATCCTCGTCACGAAAGGCTGTGGCGTCCAGGGCCTCCAGAACGGCGGTATCAGTTGCATCGCCATCCCGACGTCCGTTCCGGCCGGGGTCAAGGAAGTCGCCGCCGAGAACCTCATCACGATGATGGCCGACCTCGAAGTCGCCTCCGGGAACGACCAGACGTTCACCCACTCGGACAAGCGCCGGACTGCCCGGATGATGCCGCAGTTCCTCGCCGGTACGGACTTCATCTTCTCGGGATACAGCGCCGTCCCGAACTACGACAACATGTTCGCCGGGTCGACGTTCGACTCCTACGACTTCGACGAGTACAACATCCTGCAGCGGGACCTGCAGGTCGAGGGCGGCACGAAACCGGTCGACGAGGATACGGTCCTGGAGTACCGCGAGCGGGCCGCAAAGGCCATCCAGTCCGTCTTCGAGGAACTCGGGTTCCCGCCGATCTCCGACGAGGAGGTCGAGGCCGCCGTCTACGCCAACGGCAGCAAGGACATGCCCGAGCGCAGCACGGCCGAGGACATCAAGGCCGCCGAGGAGATGATGGAGGAGGGCCTCAACGGCGCTGAGTTGGTGAAGATACTGGCCGACAACGGCTTCGAGGACATCGCCGAGAACCTGCTCGGCATCCTCAAGGGCCGCGTTGCCGGCGACTACATCCAGACCTCGAGCATCTTCGAGGGTGACGGTGACTTCGACGTGGTTAGCGCCGTCAACGACCCCAACGACTACCAGGGCCCCGGGACGGGCCACCGCCTCGACGGCGAGGAGTGGGAAGAAAAGAAAGAGGTCCGGTTCGCGGTCGATCCGGAGGACATCTGACGATGGCACAAGCACAACAGCAGGCGCGGAAGATGGTACTGACCGAGAAAGGCCCCGCCGAAGAAGGAACGGACACGGACGAGGTCGTCATCTCGATCAGCGCGGGGTTCAACGAGATGAAAGACGAGACGCTCGCGGGCGTCAAACTCGCCGAGGTCCTCCGCGAGATGATGGCCGGCATCGAGGAGGAGGGGCTCACGGCCCGCGTGGTACGTTTCACCGACAACCTCGATCTCGGCGTCATTGGCCTCAGGGGCGCGAAGCTCTCAGGGTCGGGTATCTCTATCGGCATCCAGACGCGCGGGACGACGCTCATCCACCAGGAGGACCTGGTCCCGCTCAGCAACCTGGAGTTGTTCCCACAGGCACCGCTGATCGACCTCGAAACGTACCGCGCAATCGGCAAGAACGCGGCGACGTACGCAAAGGGCGAGACGCCCGAACCGGTACCGGTCGGGAACGACCCGATGGCCCGACCGAAATACCAGGCGCTCGCGGCGCTGTGGCACATCAAGGAGATGGGGTACAAGCACGAAGACAAAGACCCGATGGAGATGGAGGTCTCCTTCGAGTAACAATGAGCGACGACATTCACTACCCACTGGCAGACAATCCGGACGACGTCGAAACGCCTGAAGGAACGAAGCTCTCGGAGATTTCCCTGGAAAAAGTCGTCGAGGGCGATATCGACGGCGAGGAGCTCGTCATTGCCCCGGAGACGCTGGAGAAGCAGGCACAGATCGCCGAACAAGAGGGACGACCGCAGGTCGCGCGGAACTTCCGGCGCGCAGCGGAACTAACCGAAGTTCCGGACGACCGCATCCTCGAGATATACAACGCGCTGCGACCGAGCGGGGCCGACAAGGAGACGCTGCAGGAGATCGCCGACGAACTGGAAAACGAGTACGGCGCGGAGATCAACGCCGAACACGTCCGCGAAGCCGCCGAAGTGTACGAGGAGCGCGGCCTCGTCTGAGACGGACCGTCGTCGCCGTTTCCCGGCTGTCGCCGACAGCGACCCGGCGACAGCCGGTACCGACACACACTCCGCGTGCGGCGGGCACACCCGTCGCTGCGGTGTCGTAGCGGTAATCTCTAAGAGGGTTCAGCCACAATGTCGAAACGTAATATACAATCATGACTGACCTTGGTGGCTTCCACGATCACGTAGCACGTATCGACCTCGACGACGCGGACGTAGCCTACGAGGGTATCGACGAGGAAGACGCGAAAAAGTACATCGGCGCGCGCGGACTCGGCGTGAAGTACGTCTTCGACC
>JAZKTU010000113.1:0-10334 GCA_036625385.1 Halovenus sp.
TTTATCGCCCCGTTCACGTCGGCTTGATACTCACCGACCCAACAGCCATCGTTCGAGCATCTGAACGTCGCCTGTCGTGGTCGGGATCCGTGTTCACGGGAAGGCGGGGGTATGCGCTCGTATCTCTATCACAACGCCCATACACTCCCGCGACGAGAGTACGTCATACCGGTGGTTTGTGTGCCCAAGAAACGCGAATATACTGACGACTATCGGACCAAGACGCTGTATCTTCCGGGGCCAACCGAGGTTCGCGAGGACGTCATCGAGGCGATGGCCGAACCGATGTTCGGTCACCGCATGGACCGGATGACGGACCTCTATACGACCATCGTCGAGGATACGAAGGAGTTTCTCGACACCGACCAGGAGGTCATCATCCTCACTGCCTCCGGCACGGAGTTCTGGGAGGCAACGACCCTGAATCTCGTCGACGACCGCATGCTCGTGCCGACCTCCGGCGCGTTCAGCGAGCGCCAGGCGAACGTCGCCGAACGCCTCGGCAAGACCGTCGACCGCATCGAGTACGACTGGGGCGAGGCAGTCAAACCCGCGGACATCCGCGACGCCCTCGAGGACGGCGAGGGCTACGACGCCGTCGGTGTGGTGATGAACGAGACCTCGACCGGCGTGCGAAACCCCATCGAGGAGGTCGGAGACCTGCTCGGTGACTACCCCGATACGTACTTCGTCGTCGACGCTATCTCCTGTCTGGGCGGGGACTACATCGACATCGAGGCACACAACATCGACTCCATCTTTACTTCGACCCAGAAGGCCTTCGCGATGCCACCCGGCCTCGCCATCTGTACCGTCAGCGACGACGCCTACGAGCGGGAACTCGACAAGGAGTCGGCGTCGTGGTACGGGGGCTTCCAGCGCTGTCTCGATTACTACGACCGGAAGGGCCAGACCCACTCGACGCCCGCCATCCCCATCATGCTTGCCTACCGAAAACAGATGAAACATATGCTCGCGGAGAGCCACCACGAGCGCGACCGACGCCACCGCGAGATGGCCGAGTACACCCGCGAGTGGGCCCGTGAACACTTCGCCCTCTTCCCCGAGGAGGGCTACGAGTCACGGACTGTCACCTGCGTCGAGAACACCCGCGGTATCGACGTCGCCGACACGGTCGGGACCGTCTCGGAGGAGTACGACATGGTCTTTTCCAGCGGCTACGGCGACATCGGCGAGGCGTCGTTCCGCATCGGCCACATGGGCGAACACACCGTCGAGAGCGTCCGGGAACTGACCGACGCCATCGAGGACGTCACCGGCCTCTGAGCGCGGGCCGCAAACCCCCGCATTCGCGTCTCACGACCGTCTGTCTGGCCGTTCCGTGTCGGTGCGCGTCCCGCCGACGGTTGTCGTTTCCAGCAGTTTCTCGACCCGTCGCTCGAACTCCTCGTCGGTGAACTCGCCGCGGGCGTACCGCTTGCGAAGTTCCGCGAGTGCGCGCTCGGCCTCGCCCCGCTCGGGTGTCCCACTCGACGTGGAGTCCGCGCGTTTTCTGGCGCGAGCGAGGAGCGCCATCGAGACTGGCAGGACGCCGCCAAAGCCAACGACGAATACGACCCAGAAGTCTTCCACGCCGAGTGCCATCAGGCTGAACGCGAGCCCCAGCGTCCCTGCGGTTATCGCCGCCAGGACACTCGCAGCCTGCGGGTCGGGGTGTCGGTCGTGGTTCATTTTTCTGTCCGGTTCGCGGCTGTCCGTCGGTCGGCCTGTCACATCCATATCTGTATGCAGTACCCCTCCCGAGGTCAGAGTTTGGCCAACATGTTGGGGCTACGGTCGGTATCTCTCCCTTACCGGGCTGTCTGCGCTGGACAGTACGTCCGGAGTCGTAACCGGACGGCGACCGCTTGCAGTCCACGCGAAAGCGTTCTCGATGCTCGAGGAAACGCGCCACCTGACCAGCCTCGCCGGGGAGGGGGTCAACCGCCCACCGCACCGGACGGACTGCCGCTCGGGCGTTCCTGGTAGTCCAGTTCCGGCGGCTCCCACTGGTCGTCGAGTTCCGTCCAGTCGAAGGCCGGAATCAGGATGTCGAACTCCGGGGCGACCGTCACTGACTCGACGCGCACCTTCGCGACGGTGTCACCGTCGGGGTCGTACGTCCGCGGGCCCCGGACCCGCAGTCCGGGCTCCTCGGCCAGCCCGAGTACGCGCGGCGGGAGATAGGTCACGTCGCCGTGGTCGACGAGGTACAGCTGTTCGCGCCCGTAGTCGAGAACGACGATACCGCCCTCCCCGTCGGCTCGCTCGACGGCAGCCCACAGCTGCTCCTGCGACCAGGGACCGATGTCTATCAGGTCCTCCTGCTGGGTCACGTGCAGGTTGTGTCGTGACATGGGGGCGGTTACGTCTGTCGTGTCGCGTCCAGTCACGGGCCCCGATATGGGTGTCTGCGAAATAACGCCTTTGTCCTGTGGCTGTTCCGGCGGCTCCCCAACCGGCCTGTGCGCCCCGGGTACGGAGTCGGCTGCCTCCCGCCGGAATTTTTACCCGCTGGGTCGAACCCTCCGGCAATGGCTGTCGAGCAGGCACCCGACGACAACCCCTACATCGAGGCGCCGGACACCGACTTCGTGCCGGTCGAGCATCTCACCGAGGCCCGGGCCCGCGAACAGGCCAAACAACTCCGCGAGGCCATCCGGTACCACGACCACCGCTACTACGCCGAGGCGGACCCCGTCATCGACGACCGGGCTTACGATGCGCTGTTTGACCGCCTCGAGGCCCTGGAGTCGGCGTTCGACCTCGACCGCGAGGGGAGCCCGACTCAGCGCGTCGGCGGCGAGCCACTGGGGGAACTGGAGACGGTGGAACACGTCGCCCCGATGCGCTCGATCGACAGTAGCGGAGACGCCGCCGACGTCCGCGAGTTCGACGACCGCGTGCGCACGACCCTCGCCGACGCCGGCCACGACGGGACGGTCGAGTACCTCTGCGAACCGAAGTTCGACGGCCTCTCCATCGAGGTCCTCTACGAGGACGGCATCTACGAGCGGGCCGCGACGCGTGGCGACGGCGAGCGCGGCGACGACGTGACCGCACAGGTCCGGACGATACCCAGCGTTCCACAGCGTCTCCGGGGGGACTATCCCGACTTTCTCGCCGTCCGCGGCGAGGTGTACATGCCCCGCGGGGCGTTCCAGGCGTACAACCGCGAGCGCGTCGAGCGCGGCGAGGATCCGTTCGCCAACCCGCGCAACGCTGCGGCCGGGACGCTCCGCCAGCTCGACCCATCTGTCGTCGCCGAGCGCCCGCTCGCGGTCTTTTTCTTCTCGGTGCTCGAGGGCGCCGATTTCGACCGCAACACCGAAATCTACGAACGGTTCCCCGAGTGGGGCCTTCGCGTGACCGACCGCGTCGAGCGGGTCGACGATATCGACGACGCCATCGCCTACCGCGACCGCCTGCTCGAGGCGCGCGACGACCTCGACTACGAAATCGACGGTGTTGTCATCTCGGTCGACGACCGCGAGGCCTGCGACCTGCTCGGCCACACCTCGCGGGCCCCGCGGTGGGCCTTCGGCTACAAGTTCCCCGCCCGGAGCGGGCGGACGACGGTCCGTGACGTGGCCGTCCAGGTCGGCCGGACCGGCCGGCTCACCCCGGTTGCGCTGCTCGACCCCGTCGAGGTCGGCGGCGTGACGGTCTCGCGGGCGAGTCTGCACAACCCCGAGGAGGTCGCCCGGCTCGGCGTCGCTGTCGGCGACGAGGTCCGCGTCGAACGCGCCGGCGACGTGATCCCCGACGTGGCCGAGGTCCTCGAGTCCCACGGCGAGGGCCACTTCACGTTTCCCGACACCTGCCCGGCGTGCGGGACGCCGGTCGAGCGCGACGGGCCGCTCGCGTTCTGCCCCGCCGGGCTTGGCTGTCCGGCACAGCGCGAGCAGGCGATCCGGCACTACGCCAGCCGCGAGGCGCTCGATATCGAGGGGCTGGGCGAACAGCGGGTCGAGCAACTGGTCGATGCGGATCTGCTCGCCGAACCCGCAGACCTCTACGAACTGACCGTCGAGGACCTCGCCGCGCTCGAGGGGTGGGGCGAGCGGAGCGCCCGGAACCTCGTCGAGGAGATCGACGCGACACGCGAGCCGACGCTTGCCGCCTTTCTCACCGCGCTGGGGATCCCCGAGGTGGGCACCACGACAGCCCGCACCCTCGCCCGCCACTTCGGGACGTTCGAGGCGACCCGGACGGCGACCGAGGCCGACCTCCGCGAGGTCCCGGACGTCGGCCCGGCGGTCGCAGCCGCCATCCGGGAGTTCTTCGAGAACGACCGGACCAGCGCGGCCATCGACCGCCTGCTCGAGCACGTCGACCCGCAGCAGGCGGCGGGAGACACCGGCGAGGCGCTCGCCGAGGAGACGTTCGTGTTCACCGGCGCGCTCGAGGCGTTCACACGCAGCGAGGCCCAGGACCTCGTCGAGCGACACGGCGGCTCTGCAACCAGTAGCGTCTCGGGCAACACCGACTACCTCGTCGTCGGCGAGAACCCCGGGCAGCGGAAACGCGCGGACGCCGACGAGTACGGCGTCGAGACGCTCGACGAGGACGACTTCCTGGCCCTGCTCGCCGAACGGGGCGTCGAAGTATCCGGCTAACTCGACGACGGCGTCAGAGGTCGGCACGCTGGAAGCGCCGGTAGCCGACGACGAGCGGGAGGACGATCCAGAGGAGGAGCGCGAGAACGGCGACCCAGCGCGTCGCAAGCACCGAGTCGAGTTCGCCGGCAGCCGGTGCGATAACAGACCACGATCGCGGCGACCGAGACGAACGTGCCGATCGAACTCGCGACGAAGAAGATGAGGCCGAGTGCGTCCGGGTCCGTCCCGCTGAGTTCGTCCAGGGAGCCATAGAGGACGGCGATGCCGACGACGAGCAGCAGAAAGATAGCCGACAGGCCGAGAAACGCCCGGGACCGGACCGCGTCCCGGAAATCCTTCTTCGCGACGACCTGCCAGCTCATCGGTCCTCCGTGTACGCGAGAAAGAGTTCCTCGAGTGACGACTCCTCGGTCCGGAAGTCCCTGATCGTTATCCCCTCCGCCTCGAGTGCGTTGAGCACGCTCGTCTTCGCGTCGTCCTCGACAGTGACCGTCACCTCCGTCCCGTCGGCTGTCGCGTCGGTGACACTGTCGAGGTCCCGTGTCACGGTGAGGGCGGCGTCGACGTCGTCGACGGCGACGACGAGCCGTGTCCCCCCGCCGACGGCCTCCCGCAACCCCTCGACGGTGTCGACGGCGACGAGTTCCCCGCCGCGGAGAATCCCGACGCGGTCGGCGACTGCTTCCACCTGTCCGAGGACGTGCGAGGAAAAAAATATTGTCGTCCCGCGTGCCTTCTCCTCCCGGACGAGTTCCCGTATCTCCCGTGCGCCCGCCGGGTCGAGCCCCGTCGAGGGTTCGTCGAGAATCAGCAGGTCGGGATCCCCGACGAGTGCCATCCCGAGCGCCAGTCGCTGTGTCATCCCTTTCGAGTAGCCCCCCGCCGCGCGGTCGGCGGCGTCCGCGATCCCGACGCGCTCGAGCATCGTGTCCGGGTCGTCGTCGACGTCTTTCGATTCGATGACGAACTCGAGGTGCTGCCGGCCGGTCAACCTGTCGTAGACGTGGTACCCATCCGGGAGCACCCCCGTTCGCTTCCGGACTGCGAGCGTCTCGGCCTGGGCGTCCATACCCAATACCCGTGCCTCCCCCGCCGTGGGGCGGACGAAATCCAGCAGGATGTCGATCGTCGTCGACTTGCCGGCGCCGTTCGGGCCGAGAAAGCCGAAAATCTCACCCCGCTCGACGGTCAGGTCGATGCCGGAAAGCGCCGCCACCGACCCGAACTGCTTTTCGAGCCCATCCAGTTCGATCGCTGCCATAACTCCGTCTCCTCGGCGACTGTGCATAAATATCTCCGCACAGTGTACAGGCGGGAAACGGCCCGCCGTGACCTGCCGACCCGGTTCGTCCGGTGGTGTTACTGATCGTCGTCGTCGGCAGCGGCGAGTGCCTCGGCGCGGCCCTCGAGCAGGAGTCCTGTCCCTCCAGCGGCGACCATCCCGACACCCGCCGCCCGCACTGCCCGCACGTACCACGCCTTCGGTTCGAGTTCCCCCGCGTTCTCGAAGCCCCACAACCCGAGGCGGGCGGCAACGGCGAGCGAGAGTCGCGGTGCGACGGCGGCGGCAAGTCCCTTGAGCAAAACGACCCCGTACCACGCTTTCCGGAGCGAGAAACCGAGCATACCTGCCGTTCGGGCCCCTCTCTCCTAATACTGCCGGCTGTACGTTGTCCCGATATTCGACACCCCGTGGTATCGAATCGATTCGAGATGTTACAGCCGGCAGTATAACTCCTGTGGCTCGGGGGCTCTGCGTCCGGCCCCGATGTCACAACGGTTATTTGATCCACTCGAATAGAACAGGACGGGGCGGCTAGTTCAGCGGATAGAACGTTTGGTTCCGGACCAAAAGGTCGGGGGTTCAAATCCCCCGCCGCCCGCTTTCTGCGACGAACGGACGTGAGGAGCGAAAGTGTCACCGAAGGATTCGAAGCAGGGAGTGGAGCGCAGCGGAACGACTGGGGTTCAAATCCCCCGCCGCCCGTGCAGCGAACCGCTGCTGTCTCACCGCTAGAACCAGTCAGTATCCACGGATAGCGGCGTGTCACGGGGCGGGTGGGAACGGAACTCGTCCTCCCCGGCATCAGTCCGTGTCGTGTGACTCGCGCTGATCCGGAACCGTGATATGGACAGTCGTCCCACCCGTCGTCTCGAAGGAAAGCTCGCCGTTGAGTTTGTCGACGCTCCATCTCAGTTGCCACAGACCGAGCCCTCGCCCGTGCTGGAGGTTGGTTTCGGTGCCGGCCTCGATCGGGACGAGTTCCTCTTCGGGGATGCCGGGGCCGTCGTCCTCGATCGTGATGACGCAGCCCTCCGGCCCGTCCTCGACGGCCACGGTGACCGCGGCGCTGGCGTGCTCGATCGCGTTTTCGAGTGCACTCTCGACCGCTATCTCCAGCGCTTCCCGGCGTGTCAGCACGGTCTTCGCGGGTATATCGGTCCTCACAGTTACGTCGCGGCGGGTCGGTTCGTTCGCCTCGACGACCTCACGCAGGACGTCGTCGATATCGATCTCGGCTGGCTGCTCCTCCGCCGACATGATCCGGTCGGTGTTTCGCGCCTGTGCACCGATCGAGGCGAGTTCGTCGACCGACGTGAGGATCCGGTCGGCGTGACCCTTCTCTGTCCGCTCTGCCAGCACCTCGGCGTGGCTTCTGATCACGTCGAGCTGGTTTCGCAGGTTGTGCCGGAGGATCCGGTTGAACACCTGCAGCCGCTGCTCGCGGCGCTTCCGTTCGGTGATGTCCTCGGCGACCCCGACGAACCGGCGTTTACTCCCCGGCAGCTCGACCGCGTGCCCGTTTGCGTTCACCCACCGCACTTCACCGTCCGGCTGTCGGACACGGAACTCGAACTCGTAGTTTTCGTCGGGTTCACCGGCTTTCATCTCTTCGATCATCGTCCCGAACTCCTCCTCGAAGGTCGCCCTGTCGCGCCCGTCGATCGCCTCGATGAACTCGCGGGCGTCGTCGTAGAGGTCGTCGATCGGTCGCCCCCAGATACTCTCGTAGGCTGGATTGACGTACAGCACCTCCGAGAAGTCGGGCTCCGCGAGGTAGATCACCTCGTCGATCCGTTCGGCGATCAGCCGGAACCGACGTTCGCTCTCCCGGACTGCCTGGGCCCGTTCGACCCGGTTGAGTGCCGTCGCCACGTGATCTGCCAGTGCCTTCGCGACGTCGAGGATGCTCCCGTCGGCACGGACTTCCTCCCGGGCCCCGGCGGCAATGAGTCCGTGGTCGGCAAGCGGGAGCAACACGCCGGTCTCAAGCGGGTTGTCCGCCGCCTCCTCGCTGGGTGTGTACTCGGTTACGTTTCCATCGACGAACACGCCGTACTCGTCCCGGTCAGCCGGGATTCCGGACACCAGGCCCGCCTCGTGTGCCGGGTCGGTCGCCGTGACCGGTTCGAGCCGGTCGGCGTCGGCGTCGTGGAACCAACAGACTGCCATCGGCAGGTCGAGGATGTCACTCGCCGTCTCGACGGCGATCGACGCGACATCGGCTGGCGTCTCCGCGGTCTGGAGGCGCTCGGTCGCGACCTGGAGCGTCTCGATCGCCCGTTCGCGGCGCTTGCGCTCGGTGATGTCGCGTCCGATCGCCAGATACCGGTCCTCCCCGGTTATCGACCCGGCTGTCCCCCTGACATCCATCACGTGCGTCCGCCCATCCGCGTCTTCGATCTTCCACTCGACCTCGACTGGTTCGTCCGACGCCATCACCTCCCCGATGTACTCCATCCCCCGGTCGTCGTCGTATCCCTCGTCGGTCACACCGACGTCGCTGATCTGCATTCCGCGCATCTCCTCGCGGTCGTACCCGAGCAACTCCGCGTAGGGTTTGTTCACGTCCACGAGTTCGCCCGTCTCCGGATCCCGGACGGCGATGATGTCGTGGACGTTGTTGAAGATCTGTTCGTACTCCTGTTCGCGGCGCTTGCGCTCGGTGATGTCGCGCGCGATCCAGAACACCGTCCGTCGCTCCGACTGCGTCTCCAGCGGCCCGACCCGGGCCTCGAACCACCGTTTCCCCTGCTTGACGTCGAGCTGGTACTCGATGCGCTGTTGCTCGCCAGTGGCAAGCGCCTCCCTGACGGTCTCGAGGAATCGGTCCGCCTTCTCGGTCGGCAACACGTCGTGCCATCGCTGGCCGAGCAGTTCGTCGACGTCGTCGTACAGCAGTGACGGGTCACCGCCGACGATGACGTCCCTGTACTGGCCGTCCTCGTCCACGACCAGCACGGTATCGGGAAACGCGTGGAGGAACCCTTCGAGTTGCTCCCTGTCGTACCGGTCGGTTTCGGAGACGCCCTGTCCGCCGTCGGCGACCCTCCGGACCCGCTCGACGAGCGCTGACAGCCCTTCCTGGGTCGACTCCTTCCGAATATAGTCTGTCACGCCCGCGGAAATCGCCCGGCTCGCGACCGTTTCGTCCCCGCTCCCGGTAAACAGGATGAAGGGAATCTCGCTGTCTTTCGCCCGGACCGCCTCGAGCAGTTCGAGTCCGGTCATTCCCGCCAGGTCGTATCCACTGACGAGACAGTCGAATTCGGCCGTCTCGAGACGTTCGAGCGCGTTCTGCGGGTCCGTCTCGGCAACGACCTCGAAGCAGTCCGCGTGCCCTTCGAGTGCATCGGCAAGCCGCTCGGTGACGTCGCTATCGGCATCCACGTGGAGGACCCTGACCGTGTCGCCCGATACGACCCCTCTCCTTGCCATACCTCCTCGATATTGCCACTCCTACAAAAAATAATTGACCTGACTGGAATCGGATACTCACTCCGGTACGGAACCGGAGCGCAGCACGGTCTCGCGGGGTGAGACCGCCGCGGTTGCGGTTTCTCCCGGGGAAACACGTCACCGTCGTTTATCAGTTCGGCCGGTGTCGCTTGCGCTATGACATCTGCCGAGGAGTCGACTCCCGCGGACGACGGACTCGTCGAACGGATCGGACGGCTCGCGGTCTCGATCGTCGTCCTGACCGGCGTAACGGTCGTTCTCGGATACGGCGGCTGGCTTCTCCTGACGATAACCGCGAACGTGATCGGATACGACCCGGAGACGGCGGACGGAACGCCGCTCCGGGACCGCCTGCTGGCCTGGCCGGAGCGTAACCGGGACGTCATGCGGACAAACGGCCGGGCCAAACTCCCGCTGAAACCCTGATGCTGCCGGCTATCCCGGCGTGAAGATGCTCGAACCCGCGACAATTGCTCACTGGCGTCTCGCCGGCAGCATGACCTCGGGATGTCGGACCCCGCCCCAGCCTACCAACTGACAGTCTCACCCTTCCGCGGGCACCGACCCCTCGATGCGTTCCTCCTCGATGTACCGTTCCTTCCAGGTCCCCCGGAGGAACCAGGGGACGCTCACCAGCGCGCCGAGCACGTTCCCGACGGCCATCCCGACCCAGATACCGGTCGCGCCCCACCCGAGGCCAAACACCAGCAGACTCACGCTGCCAACCCGGCCGACCCACAGCGTGATAATCGAGATGGTCATCGCCGTCCTGGTGTTGCCCGCCCCGCGGAACGCGCCGAGCATCACCTGTGTCACTCCAATAAAGGCGAACTCGACGGAACGGATCCGAATGTAGTTCACGCCGTTCGTGATAGTTTCGGCGGCGTTCGGGACGTCCCCGATGAAGACGCTCACGATCGGTTGGGGAAAAAGTGCCGCGACCACAGCCACGAGCAGCATCACCCCTGCGC
>JAZKTU010000114.1:0-10317 GCA_036625385.1 Halovenus sp.
TGACTGCCGCGGTCTGGCCGAGGACGGTGAGGTGGTCGCCGTACTCCACGCGGAGTTGCGGGTCGGGGACGGTGTTTTCCTCGTCCCTCGTGACGAGTGCGATCATAGAGCCGTCCGGCAGTTCCGCGTTGAGTTCGCGGATCGTCCTGTCGACCAGGTTCTCGTCGGTCACCTCTATCTCCTGGACGTCGCCGCTCCGGCCCAGTTCCGCCATCCACCGCGACAGGCCGGGCCGTTCGATCAGGTTGTCGATCGCCCACGCCGTCGAGGACGTCTCGGAGATGGTTTCGATGCCGAGTTCCTCGAATGCGTCCCTGTTTTCGGGGTCGTTGACGCGGGTAATCACCTTCCTGGCGTCGAACTTCGAGTTCGCGAGCTGTGTCACGAGCAGGTTCGTATCGTCGTCGCCCGTTGCGGCCACGATCGTCTTCGCATTGTCCGCCCCGGCCTGTCTGAGGGTTTCCGTATCCGTCCCATCGCCTTCCCTGACGGTGAACCCGTGGGAACGGAGGTCCTCGGCAGCGTCCCCGTCACGTTCGATGATAACGACGTTCTCCCCGCGTTCTTCGAGACGTTCGGCGAGCTCTCTACCAACTCTGCCACCGCCGATGATGAGTATGCGCATTGGAGTTACCCGTAATCGTTCTGCTATCTGCCGTGCAAATCCCCCTTCGAAGACGACCGTTACAAAGATAACGAGAAAGACGGTGCCTGCCAGGATGCTCGCACCCTCGGGGTTCGACGGCGGGGCGTCCGTCTGCAACTGGATGGCAAACAGCGTCGCCACACTGGCCGGAATGATCCCCCGCGGTCCGACGAAGCTGATGAACAGCTTTTCGCCGCGGGTGAACCGTTCGCCCGTCGTGGAGATGAAAACCAGTACGGGACGCAAGACGAGGGCAACGACGACGACGACCAGCAATCCGGGGAGACCCAGGTCGATCAGCGTATCGAACTCGATCAGTGCCGCCAGCGCGATAAACACGAACGAGAGGACGATGATCGTCACGTCGCCTTTGAACTCCTCGATTTTCTCCTCGTACGGGAGGTCCAGATTCCCCAGCAGGACGCCGGCCGTGGCAACCGCGGCAACCCCCGACTCGGTCGCGATGAGATCTGCCAGGCTGAACGCGAGGATCGCCCCGGCGAGGATCACCAGCCGGACGTTCTGCGGTGTCCACCCGGTCGGGAGGTCGAGCCGGACGAGCAGGAACCACAGGACACCGGCGGTCAGGAGACCGATCAGCACCCCGACACTCAGGCGTTGAACGAACTCGACCAGGTAGTCCGCGGGGTTCGCCTCCTGGGACGCCAGGAGCTTGAAGATCACGGCCGCCAGGATCGCAGCACTCACGTCGTTGACAATACCTTCAGTTTCGAGTGCTGCGGCAACGCGGTCGCGAACGGGGACGACCGAAAGGATCGGCGTGATCACCGTCGGCCCAGTCGCCACCAACAACGACCCGACGAGCGCGGCGATCCCCCACTCGACACCGAGGAGATATCTGACGGCGATCGTCGTCCCGGCAAACGAGATGAGCACACCGAGCGTCACGAGACGGATGGCAGCCGAGGGGGACTCCTGTAGCTTCCGGATTTTGAGGTGGAACGCTCCCTCGAAGACGATGATCGCCACGCTGATCCCCACGATCGTCGTGAGCGAATCGCCGAACGTGTCGACGGTCACGAGTGACAGTCCTTCCGGCCCGACCAGCACACCCGCGAGGATCAAAAAGAGAACACTCGGGACGCGGAACCTGTCGGCGAGGACCTGTGCAGTCACGCCGAGTGCGAGGATCAACGCGACGACAATCAGCGTCTCCGGTCCTTCCGACGTTACCAGCGGGGGGAGCGTTCCGAGGGTCCCAGATGTTGGCTCCACATACCGCGGTCGTCCCGCCAGGTACATAAATGTGGATATGAAGTTCCGGTATTGTTTTACGAACAAATTCAATTTTTCTCCGGTATTACCCAACAGACGTAGTGAGCGGTCGCTCGGGACACCGGGGCCGGGACACCGACAGGATGGAGCGCGCCAGGGACGAAAACAGCGGGTCCGGGCCACGGGATAGCGGACACAAACGGGACGAGTCGTTCCGTCCACCGAGAGCGAGACGTCGTGTAGTCGGCGGTGATCGAGCGGTTAGTCCGAGTTCGCCGGTCCTCGATGGAGCCCTGACACGGTCACCGAACCGGCGTGAGATCGCTCACACGAGCGCTGTCAGGGTGTCGACTGTGTGGGTTGCAGTATCTCGACAGTTTCGTCGGTCGCGTGGATCTCGACCGGTTCCCCGACGGGTAACTCGTACATCTGCTCGTCGTTGTCCCGGGTGAGAACCGCGCTGGATGCGTGGTCGGACTCGACCAGTTCGACTTCGACGACGGCGTCCCGGGAGAGGACGGCGTAAGACGGGATCTCTACCGGCGTGTGGACGTTGTTGAACGCGATGCCGAGTCCCTCGGTGAACGTTCCGTCGGTGATCGACCGATAGTAGCCGGTGGACCCGAACGGCGTCGCCACGAGGACCCCGTCGCCGATGACGCGCTCGAACGCGAAGGCCTCGTCCCGGTCGCGGATGCGCACTGTGAAGATCGCTGCGAGTATCGCCGACGAGTGGTGGAGACTGATCTCGTTCAGCGCGCGAAACTCGCCCGCCAACTCTGTCCCGTCGCGGTACGCGGCGATCTTTCTGTGTGCAGTGGTCGTGTACGCCTCACCGGCGGAGCCAGTGTCGATCCGTTCGAGTGTCTCGACCAACTGATCACGTTCGAGGGTAGTCCTGTGTCCCTTCGACCCGCCCGTTCGGACCGGGAGAATCGTCGGTTCGGGGTACGTTCTCGCGGCGTGGAGGATCGACCCGTCCCCGCCGAGAGTCACGATAATCGTCTCCGTATCGTAGTCGGTCGCGACGTCGAAACCGCGGTCTCCGAGTTCGCGTTCCCACCGTTGCTCCTGGCGTTCGTCGTTCGAGGTGACGAAGTAGCGCATGCTCGTCTCCTGGTACCCTTGTGTCGGCGTCGCTTTGTAGGTGTCTGTCCGGCCAGCGAGGGGACGTACCGGGGCAGTCGCCGGGCGCCCCGGGATGACGGGGGCGACCGACTCGCCGGTCGGCACGGACGCGGGACGGGGCTAGTCCTGGTTGCCCTCACACCCGATAGACTCGACGACGCTGGCGAGGGTGCTCTCGGTTTCGACATCGCTCACCCGATACCGGTACTGGCCACAGTTCCACGAGAACGAGAACTCGTCGTCGTGCTCGTGGAGGACGCCCTCGACTGTCCCCACTGTTGTGAGTTCTTGCTGGAGTGGCATATCGGCTTTCCGAACGAGGATGAAGATACGGCCGTCCAGCCCATCCGTATACAAGATGGACGTCTGGATACGCCCATCGCGTTCGCTCACCGTGACACCACTGAACACGTACGGCTCGGGAACCTCGGCACTCGGGACCGGATTCGGCGAGTTCTCGCGACCGGTTTCGAGACTGTCGTAGTGATCGACCGAATCGGGAGTGTTGGCCTCTCCCACCTCGACCCCCTCCGGCGGGTCGAAGACGAAACGTCCCTCCTCGAACTCCGGCTCGAAGGTGAGACTCTCGACTTCCTGGATCTGTCGAACGGTGAGTTTCCCGGCACCGTCCGTGAGAGTCTGGACCCACTTCAATGGATACTCGTACTCGTCGTCGATCCAGAACTCGAACTCCGTCGGGCGAAGTCCCGTATCGTCCCCCGCCCCTGTCGACACAGGAAGGATCGGAAAGGGAACCAGGCCGTCAGTGTCGTCCGGAAGGGAGAGGACCAGTCGATGGGTCTCCCGACCGACGAGCGTTTCCGTGCCCTCGTGGGTGATGTCGAACTCGGCCAGCTGTTCTTCGATCGACTCCGTCCGTTCCCTGTCCCGCTCGGTCTTGAAAGCCTGCCCCGAATCGGGGTCGTATCTCCAGACTGCCGTTTCGGTCGAGACCCGGATCGTGCCCGGAACCGACCGAAAGATGTAGCCCTCCTCGCCGACGTCGATGATCTCTACGCGAGAGGCCTCGGGGTAGCGCTCCCAGAACCGTGTCTTGCGCCATCGCTCCTCGTCGCCCCGCCGTGCAACTTCCCGGCGTGTCCCCCGGACGTCAACCGTCGACTCCGGATCGAATGCCCGCTCGAAGAGCGTCTCCGGCTCCGGTTCTTGCGAGAGCGGACTGGTACACCCGGCGAGGCCCACACCGGTCGCTGCGAGGGAAGCGAGCCACCGCCGCCGTGTGAGCACCCCGGTGTCCGGACCTCCGTCGGACATTACCGGAAAGTAAGGGGCAGTCCGGCAAAAACCACTCGAATTGTGACCCTGACTGTCACGTCCCGGCGGTCGGCTACTCCCCGACGTAGGAGTACGCCCGGAGTGGCTCCCTGATGAGGTCGTCCTCGTCGCTGCGAAACAGGTTGTCGCTGCCCTCGTGGTCGCCGAACTCCCAGCCCCGGACGACCGCGACTGGTGTCCCGCCAGCACCCTCACCGGCGACGAGGTTCGCCGCCGCAGCGAGTTCGTCGACGACGGCCTGTACCGTCGCCTCGAGCATCCGCCCCTCACGGTCAGTTTCGCCCCGCCAGTCACGCGCCGCCGGGAGGCCGGCCCAGCCGAGCGCAACGCCGCGCTGTCCGTGACGGAACGGCCGCCCGGAGGTGTCCGTCACCACGACCGGGACGTCGAGGGCCGACGACAGCCGCTCCGCGCTCGCGGTCGGATCCTCGGGGAGCAACAGCATGTCGGCGTCGGGCACGTTCGAGCGGTCGATACCGGCGTTGACCGTCACGTGCCCGAAGTGGGTAACAGCCAGCAGTATCGGGTACTCGAGGAGGAGTTCCCGGCTCTCCTCGAGCACTGCCTGCGCGAAGCGGGGGTCCCTCTCCTCGCCAGTCTGGTCACTCCGCCGTCGGGCTATCTCCCGGGCGCGTTCCCCCGCCTCGAAGTCCGCGTAGTCGGCCTGGCGACCCTCCGCTTTCGAGACGATAGTGCTCGCTACACAGACGACATCGTCGGGCTGGAGACTGACCCGGTCGGCGACGAGCGCCGCAATGTCGTCACCGGGTCTGACCTCCGGGAGCCCCTCGACCGCGAACACGTCCATGCGAGACCTGTGTGGCCACCGGACAAAAGCGGTACGAAACCGGGGCGGTCACAGCTCGTGAACCTCGACGGAGAGGTCACCCTCCGCCGCCGTCGCTGTCAGCATCGTCGTCCGCGACGCGGGGGCCGCGCCAGTGACGCTCCCGGGGTTCAGCAGGCGGATGCCGTCGACGCGCGTGTCAGTCAGCTCGTGCGTGTGTCCGGCGACCCCGACTCCCTCGCCACTGTTGGCGTGCTCGCTGACTGTTTCGGCAACGCGTCGCTCCCACCCACTCGGTGCCCCGGTGCCGTGGGTGACGACGAACTCGATCCCGCCCAGTTCGACCGTCTCGACGGCAGGGAGACCGACCTGGGGGTCCATGTTGCCGTGGACCGCGGTGAGGTCGGGAGCCAGCTCGCGGACATCCGCAAGCGCACCCGGAGAGTCGAAATCGCCCGCGTGGATGACGTGGTCTGCCGTGCCGATGCGTTCGCGGAACTGCTCGGGAATCTCGCTCGCCCGCGAGGGGATGTGCGCATCGCTGATGATGGCGATCTCCATACCCGACAGTGGGTCCCCGGCATCATGAAAGTGGGGCAGCGGTCGTGGGGACGACAGGATGATAGCGACGCCGAACGAAAAACGGCCATGGACGAGATACCTGTCGTCACCGCGTTCCTTCGCAACCGCGGGTCGGTGCTCGTGCTCCGCCGCAGCGACGACGTCGGCTCCTACGCCGGACGATGGGGGGGCGTCGCCGGCCACGCCGAGGGGGACCCGGCGCGTGCCGTTCGGGAGGAGATACGCGAGGAGACCGGCCTCGAGGCGGACGCCGTCTCGCTCGTCCGGCGCGGCGACTCCTTTGCTGTCACCGACACCGACCTCGAAACGAGATGGGTTGTCCACCCGTTTCTCTTCGACGTGTCGACCCGGGACGTCGAGACGAACTGGGAGACGACAGCCCACGAGTGGGTCGCCCCGACTGAACTGAAACGACGCGAGACTGTCCCACAGCTGTGGGAATCGTACGACCGCGTCCGACCACATGTGGAAACGATCACCGACGACAGCACGCACGGCTCGACGACACTCTCGTACCGTGCGCTCGCCGTTCTCCGGGACGAGGCCGGTATCGCGGCGACCGAGGACGGGAGTTACGGGTCGGTGCTGGACGTCGCCCGGGAACTCCGAACAGCCAGACCCTCGATGACTGTCATCCGAAACCGCATCGACCGTGCCGTGGCGACGGCGCCGGCGGAAACACCACGGGCTGTCGAAGAGAGTGCACACGAAGGTATCGAACGCGCGGAACGGGCCGACACGTCCGCAGCCGAGACAGCCGCCGAACTCGTGGCGGGAGCGCGCGTCGCGACCCTCTCGCGGTCCGGCACCGTCTGCGAGGCACTGACAGCCGGCGAACCCGCTGCCGTCCTCGTCGCGTCCTCCCGTCCCGGCGGGGAGGGGGTCGAGGTCGCCGAAACCCTCGCCGGGGAGGGGACGACGGTGACACTGACGACGGACGCAGCGTTCCCCCACGAACTCGTCGTCCGGGACGCAGACCTCCTGCTCGTCGGGGCAGACAGCCTCCTCCCGGACGGGCGCGTCGTGAACAAGGTCGGGACGCGGGGCGGGGCAGCAGTCGCCGCCGCCGAGTCGCCCGACTGTTACGTCGCAGCGGCGACCGACAAGGTCCGTCAGGACGCGACGGTCGACCGGGAACCCCGGGACGGACGCGAGGTGTACGGGGGTGACGCGCCAGTCGACGTCGTGAACCCGACGTTCGACGTCACGCCGGGCGAGCACGTCGACGGGTTCGTGACCGAGCGCGGGACGCTGACAGTCGACGATATCAGCTCGATCGCAGCGGCCCGGGCAGCGCACAGGGACTGGGTGTAGTGGTCCAGGAGGAGGAGACAGTCGCGCGCCGTCGGGCCGTGCAACGGCTTTTTTACTGGCGTCCCCGTACCCTCGCCCGGTGGCGATGACGAGTTGTTACCCCCACCGAGCCCCTTGTGACGAGGCACACGACCGAGCCACCATCCGTCTCGCTCAAAACGGCGCGTCGGGAGTGTCGCCGTCACGTTCTGTTTCCCGCTCCAGCGGACCGTCCCAGCCCGTCAACCCTGACTCGAGACTCTCGACGCGTCCGTCGAAACCCTCGAAGGCAGTAATCAGGCGGGCCGCCCGGATACTCGCCTCACCGTGGGGACAGACAGTGACGACGTGGTCGGCGTCGGCAACCGTCTCGACTTCGTTCGGGAGACGGTTGAACGGCACGTTCACGCTTCCCGGAATCCGCTGCTGTGCGAAGGCCCTCGGTTGCCGGATATCGACGACGAGCGGGTCGTCGTCCGGACCGTCGCCGAGGCGGCGTTCGAGCTCCGCCGGCGAGATTTCGCCATCCATACGGGACCGTTCGGTTTCATCGAATAAACGCCTGACGACTCCCGAGGGCTGACGACACAGTGCGTCCCGGCGGTGGCCCAGCTCCGGACGCGAGAACGCACCGCCCCGGAAGCAGTCGGTTTTTGCCCGGCGGGCACGAACCGCCGCCTATCGACGCCGCAGTGTTCCACGGGGAGCGGGATATCCGAGTCGAGGAAGTGCCGACCCAGCGATAGAGAACCCGGCTGACGCCATTTTCCGTGTCACTTATTCGCCGAACAGCCCCTCGACTTCCGCGAACAGTAGTCCCTCGATGGTCGCATCGTTTGCAGGTTCCTGGCGCGCGAGAGGCAGTGCCTCCTCGACGGGAACGGTACGAACCGAGAGGAATTCGTTGCTATCCCGGTCGATGTCGACGGGTTCGAGGTCCTCGGCAAAGACGATGCCCCGGCGGTGCCGGAGGACACCGGTCGAACACCAGAACTCCTCGAGCAGCCAGATGTTGTCGGGGTCGAACCCCGTCTCCTCGCGCAGTTCCCGTGCGCCTGCCGTGGCGTATGACTCGCCGTCCTCGACGAGACCGGCCGGCAACTCGAGACAGTGCTCCCTGATTGCCGGCCGGTACTGCTCGACCATGACTAGCTGTCCGTCGCTGTGCGCGACGATGACGACCGCCGGTTGTAGCGCCGCCCAGTAGTAGCGTTTCTCCGTCCCGTCAGGCTGTTCGAGTAGATCGTACCCGCCCTCGTACCAGCCCGTCTCGTACTCCGTAACCGACTCGACGAGGGTCCACCCCGCGGGTGGTTCCCGGGCAGCCCAGTCCTCGCCCGGCGACTCACTCATCCGGTCCTCCCCGGGTCGTCTCACTCCCTTGCACCGCTCGGTCTTCTGCTGTGGCGCCGGCCCCGTGCACCACGTCACGGTAGAGACGACCGAAGGCCTGCCGGCGGAGCGTCCCAACCGCCGCCTCGCGTTCGTTCTGGAACGTCGCGGCGACGGCGGTGTCGGCGAAGGGAGGTGCGTGCCAGACGACGTGGTCGACGTTCTCGCTGCCCACCTCGACTATCCCGACGTCCGCTGTCTCGCGCCACTGTTCGTACTCCGTTCGCGTCCCGACCCGAACGGCAAGAAGCGAAGCGAATATGCTCTCCTGGGCCGTCAGCCGCAGGTCGTCGTCAATTTGCTCCTGGTACGTCCCGGTATCCATCGATAGCTCCCGACCGACCTCGCGCAGCACGGTCTTCGCGGCAGGCGCGAGTGACGCGAACCTGTCGCGAGCGGCTGCGGGAGTCTCCGGTGCGAAGATGCCTTCCGTCTCCATACGCTCGGGGTTGAACGCGGACTGACTATTCGCTTTCGTCCGCAGTCGCCTCGTCACTCTCCCGGTCGTCAGTATCGTCCCGGCGGCGCTCCCGTCGCTTCCGTGTCATTTCGCGGGCTTCAGCCAGAATAGCCTCGGCCTCCGCGTCGAGAGACCCATCCGGCGTCAGCTGTTCGGTTCCAGGCGGGAGGTCTGTCCCCCTGTGCCGGTGTTCCTGCTCGCCGGTCGTATCCTCGAATACCTGCGGGTACTCCGTCTCCTCGGCGTGGTCAGTGACCGCGTCGGCCAACTCCGCCTCACCCATCCCACCCCACTCCGTGACGTGCTCGTCGAGCCACGTCTCGTGGTCGCCGCCACGGGCGATTGCGGTGAATGCGAGATGGTTAGCGAGATGGATGTCATCGGCCTGCGGGTCGCCACAGACCGGACAGCTGTATCCCATGTCCCCACGTCGGGCAGCCGGCGGGAAATGCGTTTCCCGAGCGGGAGTCACAGGGCCCTCACGCCTGGTTCTGTGCGTCGACGACGGCGACGCCGGCGAGGTTGACGATGTCCTTGACTTCGTCGCCGCGCTGGAGGACGTGGACCGGCGCGTCCATCCCGACGAGCATGGGACCGATCGAGTCGGCACCACCGAGGTGCTCGAGGAGTTTGTAGCCGATGTTGCCGGCCTCGAGGTTCGGGAAGACGAGCACGTTCGCCGGCTCCGTGAGTTCCGAGAAGTCGTACTCCCCGGAGAGCATCGACTCGACGACGGCGGTGTCGGCCTGCATCTCCCCGTCGACCGGGAAATCGACGTCATGGTCCGCCCGGAGGTCGTGGGCCGCCTGACGTGGTTTGCGGGTTCCTTCGTTGTCGACGCTGCCGAAATCGGAGTACGAGAGCAACGCTGCACGCGGCTCGACGTCGAACGTCCGGGCGACGCTTGCAGTGTGACGGGTGACCTCCGCAAGCACCGCCGCGTCGGGGGCCTGGTTGATCGCCGCGTCGGCACAGAAGACGACATTGTTATTCACCGTCAACATGTAGACGCCCGCGGCGTACTCGGTCCCGGGCGCGGTGCCGACGACCTGCAAGGGTGCCCGGAGGCCGCCGGGGTAGTGGTGGGTCCGTCCGGTCAGCATCGCGTCGGCGTCTCCCATCTCGACCATGACGCTTGCGAGATAGTTGCCGTCGGTCGCGAGGTCAGCAGCGACGGCCCGGGTGATACCTTTCCGCTTCCGGAGGTCGTACAGGCGGTCGGCGTAGGGTTCGACCGTATCGACGATCGGGTCGAACACCTCCGGTTTGTACCCCAGTTCGAGCGTCTGTGCCGTCGTCAGCGTCTCCTGACGGTCACCGATGAGGACGGGGTCGGCGATACCCTGTTCCGCTAGCTGTGCCGCCGCGCGGATTATCTTCTCGTCGTTTCCTTCGGCGAACACCACGGTCTTCGGATCGTGCTGTGCCTGGTTGAGAACCGTCCGCATCATCTCGCGGGACTTGCCCAGTCGGGCTTCCAGGCGCTCGGTGTAGGCC
>JAZKTU010000115.1:0-10046 GCA_036625385.1 Halovenus sp.
GTTATGAATCACATCCCAAATCGAAAATCCGGTCGGTTCGTCAGAGAGGGTGCTAAATATGGGCCTGTCATCCCTGTTGACCAGTTTCTGGAATATTCAACGCGCTGGACGCGGTCTGTCTGGTCGCCCGGCGGACGCGTTGAACGAATCCGACATCCCGGCGTGTCGAACCTTTGTATGAACGGACAGCCAGCAGTATCAGTAGCGCACAGCTTATTCGATGATTTCGATATCGTCGCCACAGACCGGACAGGACCGGGTACCGTCCTCGACAGACAACACCGAGAGGTCACCTGTCCAGCCACAGTCCGGGCACTGGGTTAGCAGCTGGTCGCTGGGGGGCGCTTTGGCTGATTGTGCATCTTGCTCGGAGGGAACGAGCGCCGTCACCTCGAACAGATACTCGGGCGTTATTGGGTCGATATTTGCTGGAGATTCTTCGTGGGTGTGTTCCTGACAGAGGCGGGCAGTCGCTTCGACGAGTCCGTGCCCAGTCTCCTCGAGATACTTCTCGCGGACGAGAAAGACGGCGTCGTTGTGACAGTTGCGTCGATGGCATTCACCGGGATCACTGTCCATGTACTGGGTACAGTCGTCGGGATACATATCAGTGTCCCCGGACCGTGATCGAGTGGACCGGACGGTCCGAACCTCTCTGGAACGCAGACGACTGGCGGACGGACCTCGGCGTTGCCAGCATGCTGATACTGCCGGCGGTGATTTTGAACGTATTCGCCACCCTGGGGTGGCGACTAGCTGTACGCACGGACAGCCGGCAGTATGAATCTGTATACCGCACGCTCGCGGTGGACGGTACCCGAGACACGGGGCCGGATTTTCGCCTGCACGAACCGGTATCGAGTTGCCCGGGACGCTGTCTCCGAGACGCCCAAAAGCTGGCTACTCCTCGAGCGAGCGCTGAACGACGAGCACGGGAGAAAGTGTCCGCTCGGCCACTCGTTCCGTCGTGGGACCGACCAACCACTTCAAGATACCGGGGTCGTCCTCGCCGAGTATAATCAGGTCGTGTGCTGACGATTCGTCGAGGAGTACCGTTTCCACGTCGTCGACTTGTTCGACACGCTGTGTGAGACGCCTTTCCGAAATCCCCGCTTCTTCGAGCGTTGTCGCCATCCCCGAGAGAACACGATGGCCGGCTTCGTCGTTTCCGTTTTTCGTGTATAGTGAACACCTCGTTCCCACGTCTCTGGAGCAGGTTCGGTCGCTCCCGTCGGTGGTCTTCGTCGTTGCTGGGACCGTTCGCGAAATCACCTCTCCTGTCCGTCCCCAGTTCTGAACGCCTGAACCTCCTCGAGCGTGGGGATCCCGTTTCGAGCCCCGCGCTCACGCGTGGCGAGTGATCCGGCGACCGTCCCGAGCATTGCAGTTTCTGCGCCACTGCTCGCCGCGGCTGCGGCCTGATTTGCACCTTTCCCGCCGTGAAAAACGTGATCCACCTCGACGGAGAAGCTGTCGGGGATGGCCGCAACCTCGACCGTCTGGCCGGCATCGGGAAACCAGTCGTAGCGGCGCTCGAACTCCCCGAGTTCCGCCTCGGACGCGTTTCGTACCTTGTCGACGTTGATGCTCCCGAGGCTGACAATCTGTCTCATAAGTGGCGTCGGGACCCGGTTCTCGCCTCGAATGCACTCTGTCGATTCACAACTCGAGAGCGACCCTGGACACGCGCCGAACAGACGGTCGGGAACGTCATACTGGTATATGTTGATGGACTCGTTCCTAAACCCACTGCCTGTCAAAACGGGGTCGATCGGTAATCGAGTCTCCGGGCCGGACGTCGTACGCAGTCGAGTCGGGCTTTACCAGTCAATTCACCGTCCACACACCACGCTCATACTGTTGGCTGTAACTGTTTCAGGATATTCGCCACGACGTGGCGGCAAGATTCTTCACAGACTTACAGCCGACAGTATCATACGGATTGTTGTGATTCGTTACCGCGACGCTGATGCAGTGTGGTGGTTTCAGAGCCCCAGACGCCGAGATCTGGGCGGCACTGCCGAAAAGAGTCACAACAATCCGTATCAGTCTGGGAACAGACGACCCGTCTTCTGCTCGTCGAAGACACGGGCGGTCGGCAGACGGGTAGTACCACTCACTGATACATACCTGCTCTCGGTTGTTGCTCCTGTTGTTGTTGTTGCTGATATTGTTGGAGCTGTTCGGCGATCTGTTGTTTCTGTTGCTGGATTTCCTCGGCCTGATCGAGAAGTTCCTGTGTATCGATATCGAAGTCGACGAAGGGCTCCAGGGCATTCTCTATGACGGCGTGTGCCGCTTCGGGATCGGGAATGTAGGGGTTCGAGCGGACCAGGAGGACCGCCGCCGGAACGTTTTCGTGATAACAGTCGGCCAGTAGCGCACCGGTAACACCACCGATGACGCCCGACCCATCCGCCAGGGCGATCCCCGCATCGGTCAGTGCTGCCTCCAACTGGTCGGTTGTGGCGACGCCGACGACCTCGCCGATTTCGGCTTCGGACTCCGCCGGTGCGCCGGCGAGAAAGACGGCCCGGTCGAATTCCTGAGCCACGTCGTTCAGAATGCACTGGCTCAAGGATTCGACCGCAGTGGGCGGGATCGTGACGTCGCTCTGGAGAGTCATCACCGCCGGATCCTGCCCTGCATAGACGCGTACGGCGTCACGAACCCGCCCCTCGTCGAATGCCGCAACCGGCGGGAAATCATCAGAAACGATGGTTCCGTGCTGTTCGAGTCCCAGTTGTTTCGTGATTTGGTCCACCGCAATCGAGGCAACTAGCCCCAGTCCGGGCAGCCCCTCGATGAGTGTCACCGAGTCGGCTGTCAGTTCTGTCTCCTTCTCGAAACGCGTCGATGAATTATCAGTCACCACTCGACACCGGGTGTACCAACGAGTGGCACGGCTTAATCAGCCCTCATAGTTTCCAATCTCTGAGAACGAGACGCGGACTGATCACCACGTCTCTTCGGGTGCTTCGGCTGGCAGACGAACCGTCACTGCCGGGATGTTCGCAACCGGACAACTCGTTCGTGAGAAAAAAAATCGAGCCGGGCCTGTCCGTGTGGAGAGTCGGGACGCTCGAAACAGGCGGCCCGAGGGGTGTCCGACGAGCCGTTCGCCACTCGTCGTCGCCGGGGTCGCGCTGACAGGGCTGCGGAGAACACTTCTGCGGGAGGCGAACAGGCCAGGCGAACGTCCGGCCACGAGCAATCCACTCGGACGTGATTCAGTTACGCCATACTCTCACAAAACGCTAGTATCGCGGTCTGAGCCCACAGATATGGGTTCGTGGTGTGTAACAAAGTCACGTCCGAGTGGAAAGTCCGGGAGCTCTGGCAGAGACCGGTGAACGGAGAGTTTTCGGTACGTCCTTAGGCGGCAAGCGGTGGCTCGCTGTCGCCGGTGCGTCGCTCGCCCGCTGCTTCGAGCAGCTCCTGGTAGCGGTTTCGGATGGTCACTTCGGAGATATCGGTCGCCTGCGCGACGTCACTTTGTGTGAGCGTCTCCGGTGTGAACTGCGCAGCCGCATAGATCGCAGCGGCAGCGAGACCGACGGGCGATTTCCCCGAGTGGAGGTTGGCCCGCTTGCCGGTTTCGAGCAGTTCGCGCGCGCGCAGTTCGGTCCGGTCGTCGATGTCGAGGTCGCTCGCGAATCGCGGCAGGTACTCGTTTGGATCCGGCGGCTGGATCTCCAGTTCGAGTTCGCGGTTGATGTAGCGGTAGGCCCGCTTGAACTCCTCGGCGTCGACGCGGCTGACGGCAGCGATCTCGTCGACGGATCGGGGAAGTTGTTCCATCCGCCCGGCGGCGTGCAGGGACGCCGTCGCGATCCCCTCGATCGATCGACCGGGCAACAGGTCGTTTTGCAACGCCTGCCGGTAGATCATCGAGGCCGTCTCCCGGACATTTTGGGGCAGCCCGAGCGCTGATGACATCCGTTCGATCTCGCCGAGTGCCTGTTTGAGGTTGCGCTCTTTGGAGTCGCGGGTCCGGAACCGCTCGTTCCAGGTCCGCAACCGCTGCATCTTCTCGCGCTGACGACTCGAGAGGGCGTTGCCGTAGGCGTCCTTGTCCTGCCAGCCGATGTTCGTCGACAGCCCGTCGTCGTGCATCATCTTCGTCGTCGGTGCGCCGACACGGCTCTTTTCGTCTTTCTCTTTCGCGTCGAACGCTCGCCATTCGGGACCGCGGTCGATCTCGTCTTCCTCGACGACCAGCCCGCATTCCTCACAGACTGTCTCTGCCCCGTCGCTTTTGAGCTGGCCGCGACACTCTGGACAGGTCAGCACGCCCTGTTCGTGTTCAGCGCCGGCAGCGTCGACTGACGCTTCGGTGTTGTCTTCTGTTCGGTCCTCTGTCGAAGTAGTGGGTTTTCGAGTCACGGTGAAGTTTCGGTTTTGTTTACCGACGTGTTGCCGGTGGAGAGCCGCGGGATTTGATACGCCTCGGTCCGGTTGTCTTCACTTTACGTAAGTGGTATACACTTATAAATATTTCGCAACCTGTATAAGTATGCTCTACATATGCGGGCTGTTTTAGTACCTGGAAAAGCGGATAGCGGTCCCCGGAGTCGGCTGGAGCGGAATTATTCCTGACCGTACATGCTGGGAACGTACGGTTGGGCGCGCCGGTGTGTATGCCGCCGACGTGTTCCTGACGCGAGGGTTGCATAACGGTCACAGGATACAGTGCATTTCGGGAACTCCAGCCGAGCGAGAAGAGGGTAAAATTAAATCGGAAGCGGGTGAATTATGCCTATGAGTCCGACGATAGAATCTATTCTCGTTCCGACCGACGGCAGCGAAGGGGCACGGATAGGGGCGCGACGAGGGATCGACCTCGCAGCCACGGTGGATGCCGACCTTCACGTGTTGTCAGTGGTCAACACCGATCGGATATCCGCCTCCCTGTCGGCTCTAAACGCCGGCGACCGGCGCGAACAGGAGCAACGACTCGAAGAAGAGGCACAACAGGCAGCAGAGTCCGTAGCGGGACTCGCCCGAACTCACCTCTCCGGTCGGATTACGACCGCTGTCGAGCGGGGAGTGCCGTTCCGGACGATCAACGAGTACGTCGACAGTTACGACATCGATCTCATCGTCATGGGGACGCAGGGACTGACGGGGGTTGAGCGAATCCTCCTCGGGAGCGTTGCAGAAAAGACGCTCCGGACCGCGAGTGTCCCGGTTGTCACCGTCGCTCCGAGCGCCGACGTAGGCGAAGTTGGGAACGAGACGTACGAAGACGTTCTTCTGCCGACGGACAACAGCGAGGGAGCAGAAGTCGCGATCGAGTGGGGGATCACCCTCGCCGGAGTGTACGACGCGACGATACACACGATCTATTCCGTCGAGACGAGCCGGTTCAGGGGTCCCGAGGGTGTCGGAGAGATTTACGAGGCACTCGAACAAACCGGACGGAATGCACTCGAGACGGTTCGCGAGCGTGCCCGGGCCGCCGATGTCAGCGTCGCCGGGAGTATCGCAAGTGGGCCGGCTGCACACGCGATCCTCTCCTACGGCGAGGAACAGGACGTCGACCTCATCGTGATGGGAACGCACGGCCGGTCCGGCGCCAGCCGATATCTCATCGGAAGCGTCACCGAAACAGTCGTGCGCAACGCAACTGTGCCGGTCTGCTGTGTCCCGATGCAGTGACACTCACGGTATGTCCCGCTCGGACTACTGACGCGAGTGTCCTGACCGCGTTCCCCGTGGCTCGCTCGCGCCCGCGAGTCCGTGGCCGGTTCGATCAGCGGCGGTTGACTTCCCCGTGGAAGCCAAGGCACCTCGCGGAGCCATTCATCTCCGTCATTGCTGCCGGCTGTGGGTGCGCAGAGACATTCACCACCCCAGGGTGGTGAATATGTTCACCATGGGACAGCCGGCAGTATCAGTACGAGGGACGCTGGGCCTGGATGACCGACGCCAGCTGTTGGCTCTCGTCTGCGAGCAGTTCGGTCAGGTCGTCGGCCGTGATGATACCCACGAGTTCGTCGGTCTCGTCACAGACGGGGAGCCGACGAACGCCGTTTTCGCTCATCACCTGTGCTGCCTCGTAGAAGCCGGCGTTCGGGTCCACTGCACACAGCTCTTCCGACATGACGTCCTGGGCTGTCTGGTCGTTCGGATCCGTCTCTTCAGCCAGCACTCGCGTCGTCAGATCCCGATCTGTGACGATCCCGACGGGTGTCTGGTCGTTCGTTATGACGACACTTCCGACGCTCTCGTCTCGCATCCGCTGGGCGAGTTCAGACACCGGTGTGTCGGGTCTCTCATGGACGACGGCCTCCCGGGCTAGATCCTGGATTGGCATCTGTTGTACCTCCACCTGGGACTTGTACGGGAAGCCGGTTGTACCAGTGGGATGATTCTCACGGGATTGGAAGAAAGTTAATGTTAAAGCGCTAGGATCTCCCTCTACCGGGTAACGAGCATGAACGCCCGTTCCAGCGGGACGATGACTTCACTATGAGAGTATCGCACGACGTATCAGCCTTGCCGACGTTTACCGCGCTGGATGGGCACGCGGTGCTCGACGGAACCCGACGGGGAGCGAGTATCCAGCTCGACGGGACGTACTTCGCCGGCCAATTACGCGCGCTAGAGACGTTCGAGGGAGCTCTCGATGCAGTCTCGAACGCGGACCGCGAACGACGAGCGGTGACGCTCCGGACGTCCCGGGACCGCTACGACCGGATCGACGTCGACGTCGATTCGCTCACGGAACCCGACCTCCGGACTGCCTCCGACCGGTTCCGTCGGCAGTTACAGCGCCTGCAGGAAGTAGAGTACCTCGAACGAGGGTTTCCCGGCCGCTGTTTCGTCGTCCCGGAGTGGCTGCGACTCGAGGACCGCCTCCAGTACGGGGCCCGTGTCTACTTTTTCCGGAACGGCGATTCTCCGGCACCGGAGGACATCGTCCGGAAAAATATCGAGGCGGTCGTGGACGGGGCGTCCGAGACGTTCGAGCGCTATCAGGGGCGGCTGCACGGCTATCCGGACTGCTGTATCGACTTTTATTACGACCGGGCCCCCGACACGCCACCGCCGGAGTGGCGTTCCGTCGAACCGTTTGCCGATCGGATCGAAGACGCTGCCCTTGGCGACGGCGTTTCCACGTCCATCGACGACGTGTTGCCACGAGTCTCGGACTGGGAAGACGGCTATGCGTTTTTCGCCCGCGAGTTCTTCCCCGAACCGGAGTGTGATACCGCGCTGTCCGACGGTCGGACGATCCACGAACGCCTCTCCGCGTCGGTCCCCGACCGGCTCGTCGACGACTACTTCAGGCTCACCTTCGGGTACGATTACCTCGTCGCCCGCTCGGTTCGGACCGGCGGCTCTCACAGGCCGACGCCAGGTGCCCTCGGGCGGGAGCATCTCCTGTTTTACCTGCCCCTACGCGACGTCCTGACCGTTCCCCGCTACCGGTGATTCTCTACAGTAATTCCCACTTCCCTGGAACGTCACAAGGGAATATATGTCACGCCGACGAATAATGGCGTACGTATGAATCCGACAGATGTGGAACGGCGTACCGTCCTCCGATCGGTCGGCGTGCTCTCGACCGCCGGGATAGCCGGGCTGGCCGGCTGCTCTGGCGACGATGACGGCGGCGACGGGAACGGAGATGGCGGCGACGATGGCGACGGCGGGAATACGATCCCCGGCAGCGAGTATCCGGCTGTCGACGAGTGGATGACCGAGACGGACATCGGGGACGCGGACGGGACGTACGACGGGGAGATAATGGATCTTCGCGACGAGAGCGACGTCACGATCGACGTGGGTGCGGAAGGCAACGGTGACGGGTACGCCTACGGCCCGTCAGCAGTAGCAATATCGTCCGGGACGGAGGTCCTGTGGGACTGGACTGGCGAAGGTGGGCTCCACAACGTCGAAGCCGAACCGGACGACCAGATCGGCGAGTCAGACTACGAGTTCTCCTCCGGCGAGGCCGTCGAAGGGGAAGACAACGAATACAGCTTCACGTTCGACGAGTCCGGCATCGCGCTCTATCACTGTGAACCACACCTCTCACTCGGGATGAAAGGGTCCATCGTGGTGGAGTGACCGGGAGTCATCGTTTCGTCGAGTTCGCCGTAGCGGGATCGACTGTTACCGAAGTTCCGCGAGTGGGAGGACTATTCATACTGCCAGCTGTGTCATTGTGAACGAATTCGCACCCCGCGGTCTCGAGTATCTGTCCGAACGTGCAGCCGGCAGTATCAGGAGCCGTTGACGATCCGCAGGGTTCCGGTACGTCCCGGCTGTGACGGCTCGCCGTGGACTCGTCACTCCCCGGGACCGGGGAACGGCGGCCTTGACACGGCGGTCCGCTGGTGTTAGGCCGTGTTCTCGAGCGAGCCGGCGAGCACTTTCGCCGCAGTCGCGATGGGGTCCCAGACGGGGCTGAACGGCGGTGCGTACGCGAGATCGAGGTACTCTACCTCGCTAACAGTCAGGTCCGCGTGGAGCGCGGTTGCGACCGTGTCGATCCGTTTGACACCCTCGCGTCCAACGACGCTTGCACCGAGGACCCGCCCCGATTCGCGGTCGGCAGTGAGCGTGACGGTTAGCTCCTCGGCCCCCGGATAGTAGTGTGCGCGCGTCGGCGCCGTGATCTCGACGGAAACTGGTTCGAATCCGGCGTCACGAGCCACCGTCTCGTCGATGACACCCGTTCGTGCTGCGCCGAGGTCGAACGCCTTGACGATCGCAGTGCCGGCTATTTCGCCCACTTCGGTGGGAGTCCCAGTGACCGTCTGGCCGATCGCCCGGCCGGCGCGGTTTGCGGTCAACGCCAGTGGGACGTGATCGGGCAGCCCCGTGACGACGTTCGTCGCCTCCGCACAGTCCCCCGCCGCAAAGACGGTCTCGTAGTTCGTCCGACCGAATTCGTCGGTGGCGATTGCACCGGTCTCGCCGGTCTCTATCCCCGCATCTTCGGCGAGTGCGACGTTCGGTTCGACACCGACTCCGACGATCACGACGTCGGCTGGGACCGTCCCCGACTCGAGTTCGACGGCTTCGACCGCGTCCTCACCGGCGAAGCCGTCGACCGGCGTGTCGAGGTGGAGTTCGACGTCCTGTTCGCGCAGGTGGTCCTCGACCGCTGTCGCGACCGACTCACCGAACGGCTGGAGGACGTGCGGGAGCATCTCGAACAGGTGAACGTCCATGCCACGACTGTCCAGGGCTTCTGCCATCTCGATGCCCACGTAGCCGCCGCCGACGATAGCCGCCGTCTCGGGGTCGGTCTCCGTCACGTAGGTGTCGATCATGTCGGTCTCGTCCATGTCGTGGATAGTGAAGACACCCGGGAGGCCGATCCCGTCGAACGGAGGTTCGATGGCCCGTGCCCCAGTCGCGATAAGTAACTGATCGTAGGGCTGCTCGAACCGACCGTCGCCGGACGAAACCGTTACTGTCTGTGCCTCCGGGTCGATACCGACGACTTCGTGATCCGTCCGGAGGTCGACATCACGCTCCGTTCTGAATGCATCGGGTGTGACCTGAATGAGGTCGTCCAGTGACTCGACTTCGCCTTTCACGTAGTAGGGCATCCCACAGGCGGCGTACGACACCCAATCTCCTTTCTCGAACGCGATTATTTCGAGATCAGGATCCTCGCGTCGGGCCTTGCTCGCGGCGCTCATGCCGGCGGCATCACCGCCAATCACGACGAACGTGTCTCCCATAGGGAAGAGTACGTGATCGATCCGCTAAGAGACACGAGGTCATTCCCAGCGACGTAGAATTGCCGGAATGATAGAAATGAGACGCACTCCAACCACAGGTTGGTGTGTCTGGCGGGGTCGGGCACGCAGGCCGCCCACCGTCGCCCGGTCGCCTGCCCGACGGGAGCGCTGGCGCACCGCTGATAGTGACTCGATGGAAACGCTGCTACCCTACGAGAGCGTGAAACAAGCATGGGGCGCAAGAGACCGCTCAGTAATCCGTGCCATCGAGCACGTGATAGTGACTGGTCCATGTGCGAAAGAAGCCGAGTCATGGGCGTGACAGCCCGACTGCCGCGC
>JAZKTU010000116.1:0-10023 GCA_036625385.1 Halovenus sp.
TGCCGGGGAGTTACGCCGACATTCTGGTTTTCAGCGGCGCGAGTCCGGAGACGGCAGAGAGGCTCGCCGAACAGTGGGGGCTCAACGAACCGCTGTACGTTCAGTATTTCCGGTTTCTGCAGAACTACGCGACACTCAGTCCGGGAATGTCGTTCCAGACCCGACAGCCGATCATGGAGATGATCGTGCCACGGATGTGGAACTCCTTCATCCTCGTCGCACCGGGGGTCACACTCGCCTACCTTCTGGGGGCTGTCATCGGGACGATAGCCGGCTCCAATCAGGGGTCGCGGTTCGACGACTGGGGTATGCTTCCCGTGGTCCTGGTTGGCACTGTCCCATCCTTTTTTACGGCGATCCTACTCGTGATCATCTTCGCCGTCCAGCTCGGCTGGTTCCCTAGTTCCGGAACCGGGGGTGTTGGCCTCGTGAACCCCCTGGATCCGGACTTTGCGTGGCACTTCGTGCTCCCGTTTGTCGCGGTCGTCATGCGGTATCTCTGGTACCCATCGCTCGTAATGCGGACGAGCGTCGCCGAGGTGTCCGGCCAGCCGTTCATCAAATTCCACGAAGTGTCGGGGCTGCCGAAACGGAAAATCTGGCGCAACATCTCGAAGTACGCGAGCCTTCCCGTCATCACGCTTTACCCGATTTCCATGATCAGAGCGCTCAGTGGGCTCGTCCTGATCGAGTTCGTTTTCAACTGGCCGGGGATCGGGTTCACACTGGTGGAGGCCGTGTTCGCACGCGACTTCCCGATCCTCCAGTTCGTGTTCGTTATCCTGGCTGTCTACATCGTCCTCGCAAATTTCCTCGTGGACCTGCTCTACGCGAAGATTGACCCCCGTGTGACACTGGACTGATAGTGGTTGTTGCGAGTATGTTCGCGGCTGGATTGCGTATGTCCGTGTCCCAGACCGTGAAGCCCGCGTTTTGTACCGCCACGGCGGTACAGAGTCCCAACAGCCACTACGACAGGAGCTTCGCCGTCGTCGGTGACGAAGCTATTTATCGGTCGTCTTCGATCGGCCGACAGAGATGGATATCCAACAGGAGCTTCGTAAACTCCGGGACTACCGGCAACTCCTCGAGTTGAAGTACCGCTACTGCTGGGCGCTCGATGCCGACGATGCCGACGGGTACGCGTCGGTGTTCACCGAGGATGGGGTGTTGACCGCCAGAAGGTTCTCCGAGTCGGAACCGAACGTTCGGCGGGAGGGCCGGGAGGACCTCCGAGACCTGATCCGGGAACGTCGGGAGACCCTCGACTACACGGCTGCACAGCACCGTCCGTACAACCCGGTCATCGAGCTCGACCGAGACGAGGCCACCGGGAAGTGGTACTTTACTTCTGTGGCCGAACGCGGGGACGGCACGGTCGAGTTCGAGTTCGGCGAATACCACGAGGCGTACCGGCGGGTCGACGGCTCCTGGGGTATCAGCCGTTCGCGGGTCAGATACACGACGATGCAACCGGTTCTCCAGCCCTGACTGTGGCCCGTCGGCTCCTGGTTCGTGCCCCCTTACTCCCCAAGAATCTGTTCGAGACAGGGGAACTCCTCGGTGGAGGGCGCTTCGCCGTCATTCCACAGTGGTGAGATGTCGGCGTCGGGCGGATAGTGAAGGTTGCCGTCGTCGTCCCACCCCCATCCGGCTTCGGAGAGGACCTCCCTTGCGCCCTCGACGTCCCCGGTCGGATCGTCGGTGAACGTCGGAAGCTGGTCGGCGGGTGCCGCCCACGGATGTGTCCGCCAGAACGGACGCGGGCTGAACTCCGGTTCGATATCTTCGCCCGGCAATCCGACTGCCAGTAACTCCTGGCGGTTGATACTCATCCCCATCGCCTGGCGGAACTCACGGAACTTCGTCGGTGGCTGGGCGTAACTCGGCGTGATCGTGTACGGGATGTGGGCGAGACTGGGCGCGACCTCGACGTTGTCGAACTCGCCTGCGGACTGGCCATCCGCAAAGCCCATGTTCGGCGCCTGCATGATGTCACCGCCACCGAGGGCCTGGACCATCGACTGGTCGCTGTCGAACGCGCGGACGACGAGTTCGTCGAACTCGGCGGGGTCGGGTGCTTCGGGGTGGCCCGTGTGAACCTCCAGTTCGATGCGCCGTGTCGACTCGAATTCGGTCACACTAAAGGGGCCCGACGCCGTTCCAGCCGGCGGATTGAACTCGGCTGCCTGCCCGTCGGCTTCCGCCCAGACGTTCTCGTTGAGTATCCCGATCCTGACCACTGCATCCGTCAGGAAGGAGAGCGAGGGCTGGGGAAAATTGATGATGACTGTGCTTTCGTCCGGCGTCTCCACGGATTCGAGGGTCGGTGAGAGTCCGCCGGGCAGATCCGCCCCGTTTGCCTCGAGAAACTCGAACGTGAACTTCACGTCGGACGCGGTGATCGGGTCACCGTTCTGGAAGGTCGCGTCCCTGAGTGTAAACTCGAAGCGCTGTGAATCGTTCGAGACCTCCCAGTCCTCGGCCAGATACGGTTGCAGGTCGAGGTCGGGACCGTACGTAATGAGCGTCGAATACTCGATCAGCAGACGCGAGAGCGGATTCGGTGACTGGTATGGGTTGAGGGCGACCCACCGGTCGGGAATGTTGGCACCGATGATCTTCTCGGTTCCCTCGATGGGATTGCTCCGGAGGATATTGAACGCGTTCAGATTGGAGACGCCGAACTCCCCGATGTCCACCATGTCTACGGCTGTCGTGTCCCACGCACCGAACGTTGCCTGCGGGTAGATCGGGATCGACATGTAATCCTCCGCCAACTGGGTGATCGCCTCGTTGACGAGCTCCCGGCGGGTCTCTTCGTCGGGGGCTCGCTCCTGTTCCCACGCCGGGATCGAGTAATCACAGGATGCGTACCGCCCGTAGTTCAGGCTGATCCCGGCCTCGTTTCGGCTCCCTGCCCCGTCGATACGGTACGCGTCCCGGATGATCCAGTTTGGATCCAGCCGGTCCGGGAACGTCTGGGCTGACCACGGAAAGATGTGGTACGTGAAGTTCCCGCCGGTGATCTCCCCGACTGCGGTCCCGACCGTCTTTCCCTGGATTTCGCTGTCGACTCCTAATCCCTCGTCCAGCGTACTTTGAAGATTCGGGCTGACGATTTCCCCCAGCCGTGTCTGGTAGGTCCCTGTGAAGTAGTTTATATTTATCGTCGGCACACGCTCACCCAGTTCCTGGTCGGGCCCTCCGGTGTCGTCGCCACCACCGCCGTCCCCGTTATCGTCCCCATCATCGCCGTCTCCACCGAAAAGACCAGAACATCCCGCGAGTCCGGCTGCACCGACTGCGCCGAGAGTTTTGGTCAGCGTACGCCGTGTGAACTCACTGTCGTTGTCAGTCGACATCGTAATCAAATAAAGGCAACGATCAACAGTTAAATAAGTATTCCGGTGGTATTGACCGGTAGACCGGCAGCATCGACTGAAAGCGATTTTATACGATCACCCCCAACGCGGGCTGTCGGAGAAACTGATATTATCTTTCATCGCTGTTTCATATTGCTATTATACTGTCGGACGGAACTGTTGATACTTTCACTCGCCCCACGTGGAACGAGCAGAATATCATGACTTCCGTCCGACAGTATACCTGGTCCCGTGGGCGGTATGCCGCCTCGACTGATAGTGATCATTGCGATTGTTTTCGTGACCACGTCGCGTGAACAGCAGTTGCGCGGTCCGAAACACCCGAACTGTGACGGCCCGGCGGTAAAGAGTCGCAATAATCACTGTCTGCCGGTTCTGCCCGCAGGTACTTCGGACTCGCTCGGAGCGACTCCCGCCGAAAAATTTACACACGCGACCCCTGTTTACACGACCGAACGGTGTCACTGTCAGGATGGATCCGGACTCACTCTTCGAGACGTTGGTCGACGACGGCGTACTGGTCGCATCTCGTGGCAACTCCCGGCTCTCGGAGGAATTTTCCGAGGCGGTGAGCGACCGCGCCGAACGCGTCCGGGACGACGGGTTCGATCCGGAGTCCCCCGACCTGGCTCAACTCGACCGGAGCCGGGTCGTCGCGGTCCGGCGGGCGTTCGAGGACGACCCGACCCTGCTCGGAACGTTCTGGGCGCTCGGAGCGTTCCTTTCCGATGTGACGTTCGTCGATATCCTGCGGGTTCTTCTTGTTCTGGATACGTTACAGCACCCCCCCGACCGGGAGGAGGGTGTTCCGGACTCGTTTCTCGCAATCCGTGGCGACCGTCTGGCGAAATTTTTCCCGTTTATCCAGCACGGGATGGTTTACGTCTGGCGGGAGGACTGTAACCCCTGTGATACTATCGTCGAACAGTTCGAGCAACTCCCGTCGGATGCAAGCGAGGGGACACTGCGTCTCTCGGTCTACGGTCCCGCGTGGGCCGAACTCCTCGAGACCGAATACGATGTGGTCGGCGCACCGACGACACTGTTTGTCGCTGACGGGACGGTCGACGCGCGCCTGGTCGGGGCCCACCCTGCAAACACGATCGAACAGGAGATCGTCACCACACGGGAGCGGGCTCGAGCCGGACGGGAGTGATACTGCCGGCTGTAAGTTCGTAAAGATATTCGCTACCCCGGGGTTGCGAATTCGTTCAAAATGTTACAGCCGGCAGTATGAGTCGACACTGGAAACTTCCCGGATCGGTGCATCCGCATCTGTGGCTTTCTGCGGCCCTCATACTGGCCGTTGTGACCCTTTATCACCGTGGCGGGACAAAACGCGGCCTCTGAAACACGGACATACGCAATCCGGCCGCGAAAACAATCGCAACAACAACTATCCACCCAGACGTGACTCTGTTACATGCCGTGGGGCAGGATCTGGCGTCTCTCGATCTGGGACCGGTGGTCTGTGGCTCGGTATCTTAACCAAATCACGTCTGGGTGGATATCAGACCCACGGGGGATGCTGGTACTCGGCTGTCGCAAATTCCTCCGGCCAGATGACTTCCTGTCGACCCTCGCCGTCGGTCTCTTGCCACTGGATGATCGGAGGGATCGTGTATTCTTTCCCGTATTTCGGGTCGTGGGCATACTGGTGATCGGGCGGGTAGAACTCGTAGTGGCCGTACGTTCCCGTCCAGGAGATGTCCTCGAGAGTGGCGACAACTTCGTCGGCATCGAGCGTCCCGGCCTGGCGAACTGCCTCCGCCCAGACCATCACCGCATCGTAGGAGGTGTACCCCTGGGCATGTTGCGGGGGCGTATCGAACGCTTCACGGTGGGCCTGCACCATCGGCTGGGTTTTGTCGGTGTTCTCCGAGTACGGCGTTGCACCACCGATGTACGTCCAGATGTATTCGGACACAGCGTCGGTATTCTCGTAGAAGTTCGGATCGGACGACAGGAGATGCAGCCCGCCGAACTCGAAGGGCCGTTGTTGACGGTTGTACTGGATCGCAGCCGGAACGCCGGTGTGTCCCATGAGTGAGAACATCCCGTCGACATCCTCCCCTTCGAGGGCGTCGTAGATCGGCGAAAAGTCGTTCGTTTCCGTACTGTACTCCCGTTCGATCGCAACCGTCACACCCTCGGGCAACCCCTCCATCACTTTGTTGTGAATCGGGACGATCCCCTCGATGTCCTCGACGACCATGCCGATCCGGTTCCACCCCATATCGTCGAAGTTCTCCTGGGCGAATTGGGCGAGGTTGACCCCCAGGTGTTCGGAGTTGTTCAGGGTCCGGAAGAAGTACTTGTACTTGTCGTACTCCTCGTGGATCTTCCTGGAGATGTCCTGGTGGGTCGCCGCCGATGCGACGTGGACGACTTCGTGCTCCGCGATGCTGTCCATGATCGCCAGGGCGGGCTCCGTCCCGAACAGGCCGGTCGTCACGTCCACCTCCTCGTCGAGGACCAGATCACGGTGGCGGTCCAGAGCGGTCGACGGATCGATCGCCGTATCCTTGACGATCAGTTCGACCTCGGCACCGAGGAGGCCACCGTCGTCGTTGATCTGATCGATGGCCAGTTGCGCACACGTCCGCTGGGCGATGCCACCGACGTAGTCGTTGGGCATCGCAAACAACCCGCCGATCCGGATCGGTCCGTCGATGTCCGGTTCGGTCGTCGTCCCGTCGTCGTCCCCCGTCTCGTCGTCCCCCGTGTCGTCGCTCGTCGAGCCATCGTCCCCCGTGTCGTCACCGTCGTCACCGAGACAGCCTGCGGTCAGGGCAACGACCCCGGCACCCGACGTTTTGAGGAACCTCCGCCTCCGGAAGCCGCGCCTCGAACTGGTTTGTGTGTCACGTTCAGGCATATCTGGATGTACCACACGCCCTTATATAAAATTATGGTGCAGACCTGCGGACGGGACTGCTCCCGTCGTGTCAGCCGACGGGACGAACGTAGCGCCGGAAGCATCAGGAAGCGGTGTCGGACGACCGGGCTGAGAAAACTGGCTACAGGCTGACTACGGCCCGGAGGGGGCCGCCAGATGGAGGCCTGCCAGATAGCCGTACGTCAGCGACCGCGCGTTCTGGAGACCGCTCTGGTACCCGACGCCCCACTCGACGGGCGCACAGACAGACCCCGTCGCGTACAGTCCGTCGATGGGCTGTTCGTTCCAGTCTTTCACCCGGCTGTGGGTGTCAGTCACGAGGCCGGTGTTGCTCATACTCGAGAGGCCGACGTAGAGACGAACCGCGTAGAAGGGTGGGGAGTCGAGGGGGCCGAGGTTCGGGTTCGGGTCGTGCGTCGGGTCGCCACACCAGACGTGCCCCCACTCGTTTTCGCCGCGACCGTACTCGGGGTCGACGCCCTCGCGGGCGTTCCCGTTGAACCTGCTGACCGTGTCGCGGAGCGTCCCGGGGTCGAATCCGAGTTCCCGGGCGAGTTCCTCGAGGGTGTCGCCGCGTGCAGCGAGAAAGTCGGATGGGTAGTCCGTCCCGGGTTTGTAGTTCGCAATTGCATACGTCTGCCGGTACGTCTCGTCGAAGACCATGTAGTACGGCATGTCGGCGTACTCCCCGGTCGGATCGTAGAACTCGGTCGCCTGTTTGGGGTAAAACGATTCGTCACAGAAGCGCTCTCCGGCAGCGTTGACGGCAATCGCGTGCGGGAGACCGACGTTGTAGCAGTACCGGTAGAGCGGGGCGTCGAGAAACTCCGTGTCCGGGACAGCCACGAAGAATCCTTTGGCCCCGCCGATTGGCGGATAGGTGGCGAGTTTGGCGCCTTCGAGTGCGGCCATCCGGAGGCCATCGCCGGTTGCCGTCGGGATGGCAGCCGAGACGACGTGGTCGGCTGGCGTTCCCTCGAAGTTCTCGATCATCGATTCGTTCCAGTCGTACGCACCGGTGTTCAACAGCACGCCCTCCCGGGCACGGACGACTGATCGGTCCCCGCAGTTGCCGGCAACTTCGACACCGGTGACCGTCCCCGCCTCCGTGACCAGGTCGGTCACCGCTGTGCCGGCGTGGACCTCGATGTCCAGCGAGTCCGCCGCCCGGAGGAAGTGCCCGATGAGCGACGTCCCCATGGTGACGATTCCATCGGTCCGGCGCTCCTGGATCACGTCCCAGTCCCACTCGGCAGGGGTCAGCGCACCGCCCCACTGGAGAATCTCTGTCGTCGTCACACCCCCCGGCAGATGGGGCGAGTCCGGCAGGTCCGCCCAGTCGGGAATCTCCGACCGCGAGAGTGGCTGGGGTTCGAGATACCGCCCCTCGCCTCTCGCGCCCGGGCCGTCGTGGTAATCGGGAAGCCCGGCGATGACCTGAAAGGAGAGGTCGGCGACGTCCTCGAAGTAGCGGACCGCTTCGCTCGCGTGTTCGACAAACCATCGTGACGCGTCGGGGTTCGCGTAGAAGTCACCGGCGAGTTCCGTCATGTACTCGACAGCCTGGTCGACGGAGTCCTCGAGTCCTCGCTCCTCCATCCGGTGGTTCGCCGGGACCCACAGCTGTGCGCCGGACAGGCCACTCGACCCACCGAGGACGTCGGCTTTTTCGAGCACGGTGACTGTACACCCGTTTGCCGCTGCAGTGACTGCGCCGGCCAGCCCACCGACGCCGGAGCCGACGACGACGACATCGCTGGTCGTCCGGGGAGGAACGGAACTCATTACAGGTCGTCGAGATGTTCGCGGACAGAGACGGTGTTTCCGGCAGCGCGGGCGATCGGTTTCGCGATATGTTCGGGTTCGATCCCGGGTGCCTGGTGGCCGGGACGGTCGAACACCGCCGCGATAGTCGAGGCGAGCGCGTCCTCGTCAGTCGGATCCATCCCGTGGAGTTCGTACTCGAGCGTTTCGAGGATGCCCGGTCCTGTCGTGGTCGGCTGTGGCCGCACGTACATGTCCCCCGAGACGGTGATGTCGTGGATGCTCCCGTCGTCGTCACGGATGAGGCTGATATTGACGAGTTTGCGTGCCTTGTAGGCGGCCTGTCCGAACTCGTAGTCGGGGTCGGCACGGCGACACATCCGCGTCGAGGAAACCCGGTTGAGCCAGCTGTCGCTCTCGAAGTACGGCGCGATCCGCCGGATGTACTGTTTTTCGTCCTCGCGCCAGTCGGTCTCGACGATCTCTTCGTCCTCGCCGAACGTCGCGGCGACGTTCTTCTCGACGAGTTCGTCGATGATCGCCTCCCGCGTCGCGTCGACGCCGAGTTCTTCCAGAACCTCGGAGAGTGGTTGCATCCGGCCCGTGAGCGTGTCGGTGTCCTTGTCCTCGAATTTCTCCGGCGGGACGCTCAGCGCCTCGTCGAGGATCCGCCCCTCGGGTGGGAAGTCCCAGATGACCGAATCCGTCGAAACCCAGAAGTCCGGGAGGTGGATCGTCGCCGCTGAGCCGGCCATCACCTTCACCTTCATCTCGTCTTTGACGATTTCGACGTCGCCGACGGAGTCGTACTCGGCTTCGAGGCCGAACTCCTGGAGCGCGGCGACGTTCGCGTGGCCGCTCCTGTCGGCCTCGGTGACGATATCCGTGTCCTCCTTCCGGTAGTAGAGCATGTAGTTCGGGAAATCCGGGGTGTGGACCGCAGTCCCGCCGGCAAAGGCGTGGCGTCGCCCGACCGCGAACCCTTCATCCCGTGCGTGTTCCACGTCGAGGCGGGCAGCGTCTTCGTAGGTACCCAGGTCCAGACAGGGCGTGTCTGCGTCCCAGTGCATGACGACGACCGTCGGCTCGAATGTGCCGTCGTACATCTGCTTTGCCATCAGTTCGTCCATCGCTGACCAGTATCCGACGGTTTCGCCGGATACGTCGATTCGCCGTACCATTTCTACTGGAAGACCACGTCCAACGATAATAAAACATGCTGTGTTCCTAAACGGGAACAGAACGCCTCGTTGGCCGTGTCACTCCGCTGTCTCGACACCTCGTTTGAACTCTTCGGGAACGGGGATCGGTTCCTGGCTTCCTTTGTCGATGAAGACGGTCGTGGTCGTCCCGTCGAACACCGCTTTGCCGTCCACTTCTCCAACCACGTCGTAGGTAATCGAAGTGGTCCCGACGGTCGGGTCGATGGTGATCCCGACTCGATCGCCGGTCCGGATGGCAGACAGATAGTTGATATCGATATTTCTCGCGGGCGGGATGTACTCGCCGGACTCGAAGCGCTCGTTCGGGAAGCCGATACTCGCACGGAAATCCTGTAAGGTCTTGATGAGGTAGTCGACGACCACGGGCGTGTAGATGCGACCGGAGTAGTCGGTATCGCCGGCGTAAATCTTCCACTCTTTCTCGAATGCCATATCGGATAGCGAACCTGACGGATAAAAACTCTTTCACCAGCACTGGAGGAGAGTGTCGATGGGAGAAGACTGTCGCAGAGCTATTGTGAAGTGGGTGCTCATAGTGACTTGAGGGGAATCCTGCTTAACTCCCTCGCGCGCATGCGTTCTAGTTCAATGCGAAGGCCGACCGCTGTCTGTTGATTGGATATCGCCGGAACTACCGGTGATAGAAACCCGGTGGGAGTTATGCCCTACTCTCCACCGGATTCGGTAGTCGTTGGTCGGATTCAAAGAGCGTTTCCCTCTGATGAGTTGCGCGAGCGCGCTCGCGCAACGA
>JAZKTU010000010.1:0-38112 GCA_036625385.1 Halovenus sp.
CCGCGGTGGGGACACCGAGTACGTGACCGTCGACGAAGTGCCCAGACGGGTCTGATAGTGACCTTGCGACTGTGTACCGGTTCGACTGCACGCTGTCCTGGGTCGATACCGAAATGACTCGCAAGGTCACTATGAGGGGGCGGCTGGAACGACTGTACTGCCCCGAGTGCAAGCGTTTAAGAGCCATGGGGGAGCCAACGGACACGTATGGCGGACGCGAGGTTAGAACTCGCGGACGCGCCGGACGGGGGTCCGGAGGGCGGTGGGATGGTGCCGCCACCGCTACCACCGGACGACCCGGAGGCGTGGTACGCACCGGAGGTACAGAGCCAGTACGAGGTCCACCCGGACGTCGTCATCACCGTCTCCCGACAGGCAGGTGAGTTTCGATACGACGTCCGCGAGCCAGTGTTGACGGACACCGCCGAGGGGACGCTCGAATCGATCGAGTCCCACTTCGCGGACGCGTACCTGCAGCGACCGCGAACGCGGGAAGGGGCAGTCGAAGTGATGACGGACGGACTCGACCCGAAGTACGAACGCGCGATCGACGAGTTGGTCGACTGTTCCCCCTCGGCGGCGCGGCGGGTCAGATATCACGCGCTCGCGCGCCTGGCCTGTCTCGGCGAGTTGACGCCGTACGCGCTCGACGAAGAGATAGAGGTCGCTGATGCCGAAGCGACAGGCATCGTCGTCCACACGAGTGACTACGCGCCAGCGACGACCGATCTCCCCGCAGACCCGGCGTACATCCAGCGGTTTGCGAGCGAACGGATCGCCCGGTATACCGTCTCGTTTCACGGGTTCGAGATACCTGTTGTCCGGTACCAGGAGAACGTCCTCGGCACGGACCCCTTCACGAGCAAGTACGCCGTGCTCGAACCGGACCTGCTCCCGGGCGACGAACAACTCATCAGCGAGTGCAAGGAACGTATCTGGGAGACAGCTGTCAGCGGAGCAATCACCGACGAGTCCGCGTTCGTCCGCGAGCGAGCGAGAACACTGCTCTCACGGCAGTTGGACGCGCGGAATACCCGCGCGTACGTCGACCGCATCACACACCGTGTCAGGTCCGCACTCAGCGAAGTCGGGCTCGCCGTCCCGCCAGTCGACCGCCGGTACGACGACGACCGGCTCTCTGACCTCGTCTACTACATCCTCCGGGACTACGTCGGCTACGGCAAACTCACCGTCCCGATCCGCGACCCCCGGCTCGAGGACATCGAAGTGAACCGGGTCGGGCAACGCCTCAAGGTGATCCCGCGGGACAGCGAGGGGTCCGAGCGCGTTCCAACGAATCTGCGGTTCGACGACGAACAGGCATTCGTGAACGTGGTCACGCAACTCGCCGCCGCGGACGGAACGGAACTGAACGCAAGCACGCCGAGTGCGAAAGTGAATCTCAGCCCGTCGGGCGTCGACGAGACGATCCGCTGTGCGGTTGCGCTCCCGACGATAAGCGAGGACGGACCGCACATCTCCATTCGCAAACAGTCCGCGGACGTGCTGACACCGGTCGACCTCGTCGAGTTGGGGAGTATCCCGACCGAACTGGTCGCGCTGCTGTGGCTCTGCTACGAACACCACGGTGTCGTGCTGTTCTCCGGCCCGACAGGGGTCGGGAAGACGACGCTGATGAACGCCCACATGCCGTTCATTCCCTTCGCGGACCGTCCGATCAGCATCGACGAGGGGTCACGCGAGGTGCGGATGCCACACGAAACGGGCGTCTCCCTGACGACAAGGGACCACAGAAGCGAGTTCGAGCGCGTGACGATGGCCGACCTCATGACCGAGTGCAACTACCTCAATCCGGACGTCGAGGTCATCGCGGAGGTCAACACGGCTGCGAGCTTCGAGACCTTTGCCGAGAGTTTGAACACCGGCCACGGCGTTATCGGCACGACACACGCCTCCGATATCGAGACGCTGGTGAACCGCGTCGTCGAGCAGGGACTCCCGCCGTATCTCCTCCGCGAGGTGGATCTGGTTGTGTTCCCGCGGCGGGTCGACGGGGAGCGGTACGTCGGTGAAGTCGTCGAGTTGCTCGACGAGCAGTCCTATCGCACGCTCGAGTGCGACGAGCGCTGTGGGGTCATCGAGAAGGATGGCACGGCGGTGTACTGGAATACCGTTGCCAGGCGTACCACGACGGGGGAGTTCGCGTTCGCGGGGGAGTTTCCGGAGACGGAGGGGGCGAGTGGAACGGTACACATCCTCGACCAGATTGCGACGATGACCGACAGGCCGGTGTCGGCGGTCGAAGCAGAATTTCGCCGGAAACACCGCTACGTCGAGCATATGGTGCGCGAGGGAATCGACGACTTCGAGACGTTGTTCGAGTTGCTCGCAGACCTCGAGGCCAACGAGGCAGCCACAGTCGAGCGCCTCAGTCGACAGTCGACAGCCGGCGAGCAGGGGCCAGAACCGGCCGACGAAGCGGGGCCTGGCTGATGAGCGGTACGACGGCAAGCGGGCAGGATCTGAGCCCGTTCGACCGGGCGCTTTACGCGCTGTTCGCCCGCCACGCGGACAGCAAACGACACGACCGGGATCGACAGCGCTACCGGGCGGCGGGCATGGAGACGAGTTTCGACGTGTACCTCGCCCGCACCTACGGGCTGGCGTGGGTCGGCGCAGTGACAGCCGCCGTCGTTGCCTTCGCCGGAACGATACTGCTGTCGTCGACGGCCGCCGACGTCGGTCAGTTCCTGCGGGAGGGACTGCCGGTCGTCAACCAGGTCGGGGTTCCGCCAGTACCCGGCCTCTACGGCGCAGCCGTTCTCGGCGTGATCGTCGCCGTCGGAAGTAGATGGGTCCTGCTCAGAGCCGGAAGCATCTATCTCGGTCGGCTCGCTGCGGCCAGGAGACAGAACATCGAGCGGACGATGCCGGGTGCCGTGCGGTACCTGCGTGTGCTCGCCTCCGGGAGCGGTAACCAGCGGGAGATGCTCGAACGGGTTGCCGGACAGGACGCCTACGGGGCGACTGCAGAATCGTTGCAGGCGGCACTGAACAGAGCGACGTTGACCGGCAGCCTCGAGGAGGGTCTCGAGCTAGTTGCTCGTGATACACCCTCGCGAGACCTGCTCTCGCCGTTCTTGCTGAAGTTCCGGGAACACGCCGCACAGGGCAGAGACTCACTCGAGGGGTATCTCCGGATGGAGGGACGGCTCCTCTCTCACAGGCAGTCCCGGTCACACAAACGGGCCGGCGGCTACCTCGAACTCGTCGCCGAACTGTTTGTCGTCTTGCTCATTTTCCCTGCACTCGGCGTGCTCATCCTCACCGTGGCGAGCGTGCTCGCGCCGGGGCTCTCCGAGGAGGTGTGGACACCCGTCGGTTCGATGACGTACCGCGAGGTGCTGGTGTATGCGAGCATCGCGTTCGTGCTCGTCATCGGTGCCGGTGCCGCGCTGGCTGTCTCGTCGATCCGGCCCACAGACCACGCGACACCGAGCTACGACCGTCCCCGGAGGGTTCTGGCTGTGCTGGCGACGAGCACGACGAACCCCGCGAGTGCGGCAGTCGTGTTTGCATCACCGGCCATCGCTGCCGGCGCGGCGCTGTGGGCGCTCGGTTACCAGCCGGTGAACGTCCTACTGCTGGCGTACGCGGCGTACGGGATTCCGGTCGGTCTCGTCGCCTCCCGGCGGACAAGACGCGACGATGCCAAGGATCGGGAGATACGGGACTTCGTCCACGCAGTCTCCGGTCACGTCAGCCTCGGTCGCCCGTTTCCGGGAGCAGTAAAACGAGTCGCAGACGAGGTCGACCTCGGGCCGCTACAGGACGATGTCGATGCGCTCGCGTTCAACCTGAAGCTCACCACTGGCGTCGAGGACGACGAGGACGTGCAGGCCGCTGCCCTGGACCGCTTCGTCGACCGTGTCGGGACCCCGCTTGCCTCACAGACAGTCGGGCTCGTGGTCGGTGCGCTGGAAGCCGGGAGCGACACGGAACACGTTTTCGAGACGCTCGAGACGGAGATCGGACAGCTCTACCACGAACGGAAGTCGCTCCGGTCGCGGCTGCTCGTGTACGTCGCTGTCGGCTGGACGACCGCGCTGCTGGTCGTAGGGATCATCGTCGCGGTGAACATGACCGTCCTCGACGGGTTTTCGCAGCTGACGAGCGTCTCGGAATCGACAAGCAGCATGGCGTTCGATCCGAACGCGGTTGAGCCAGCGCGGGACCGTGCACGATTCTACCTCGTGGCGCAGGCAACCGTCATCGCCTGTGGCTGGTTCGCGGGAACGGCGAGTCGCGGGCGCTACGAGGCGCTGTTACATTCGGGCCTGCTCGTCGTGGTGACCTACGTCGTGTTCACCGGGCTGGGGGTGACTTGAATGCGCGCACAGTCACACGTGGTGGGCGTTGCGCTCATGCTCGGCCTGGCGGTCATCGCGCTCGGAAGCCTGACAGCCGGCATCGGGATGCTCGTCGACACGCAAGTCTCGAACGCCGACGCTGACCGGGTCGCCGACGACCTCGAAACCGCCCTGAAAGGGGTCGAACGAACCGGGACGCACAGCCACCCGGTCCGGTTTACCGAGGGGGAACTGGCAACGAGTGAGCGTACGCTGCGGGTCCTCGAAAGCGGGACAGTCGTCGAGCGACACGGGATCGGCGCGGTCCGTTTCGAGGGCGGTGACGAGCATGTGACGTTCGTCGCCGGGGCGGTCGTCCGTGGCACCGGGGAGAACGCCTGGCTGACAACCGACCCCCCGATAACGAGTTCCCGGCGAAACAGCGTCCTGATCGTTGGCGTCCCGGTCGTGGGTGGAGAGCACACGACCGTCGCCGGACAGGGCGGCATCCGCGCGACACTGCAGACAGATGTCGAGCACGTCGCATCAGAACTCGGTGTCGGGGAGTACAGCGTCGCTATCGAGACGGCAACCCCGGGTGCGTTCGAGCGATACTTCGAGCGGTTGGGCGCCGAGACGGAACGCCGGACGTTCGGCGACGACCAGTTCGGGAGCGTCGTTGCACGGTTCCCGGGCGAGCGTGACGGGTATCTGGTACGACACGAACTCAATCTGGAGATACAGCATGGCTAGGCGGAGATTCAGAGGGGACGAACGGGGAGTCAGCCCGGTGATCGAGAAGCTGGTAACCGCTGGACTCGTCGTCCTCTACATCGGTGGGATGACGACAGTCCTGTTCGGGGGGGTCGTCCCGGCATACGAGACTGCGGCGGGCGACGAGGTTGCCTCGCGAGCGCTCGCGAGCGCCGCGGGCGAAATCGAGGCTGCAGCGCCGCGTCCGGGGAGTGAGGCGACCGTGCGGGCGACCGTCGACCTGCCGGCGACAATCGACGACGCCGCCTACCGGATCGTGCTCTCGGACCGGCAACTCCGACTGGAACATCCGGACCCGGGAATCGAGGCGACAACTCGGCTCGCAGTGCCCGAGAATCTCCGGCTCGAACCGGGGCGCTGGCAGAGCGGGTCGACGCTGGTCATTGAGAGTGAAACGGACGGGGACGGCCAGTCCCTCGCGATCGGGGAACAGCAATGAGAGGACAGGTTGAACTGCCGGCGGTCGCCGTTGCGTTACTGGTCCTGACTGGCACGGTAGTGCTCGGCATCGCAGTCGCCGACAGCGCGTTCGCGTCCGCGGAACGTCCCGCGCTCGAACAGCGGACGGCTGCGAGCCTGTCCGACCGGCTCGTAAGCGAGTCGAGCACACTCACAGTCAGGCAAAACGTGCTGGACAGCGCCGCTCTCGGCGGCCTCGACGAGGCGTTGCTACACGGGAACGGCCTGCCCGAGGGTAGCGACGCCACCGTCCGAGTCGACGGGGAGACAGTCGTCAGTACCGGCGACACTGACGGTGGCACACGCGTCGAGCGGATTGTCGTCCTCGAGGAGCGAAGGGAGCGAACGCTCAACCCCGAACTCGAGCGGACGCGGACAGTCGTTCTCCCGCGGCGAACGGCAAACGCGACGGTTACGATCGCTCCCTCGAACGCGACCGTCGAAACCGTCGACGTCAACGGGCGGGTCGTCCTCCACGACGGGAGTGGAATCGAAGGAACCTACGACGTCGCCGTTGCGCCGTTCGAGACAGCAGCCGTCGGATTCGATGCAGACGGCAATCTGACCGGGGCAGTCACGATCGACTACTACCCGCCGGCGACACGGAAGACCGTCTTGACGGTGATTGTCGATGCGTAGGGCGCAGGCGTCGATAACAGCCGTCGAGGCAGCGCTGGGTGTCCTGCTCGTGACGAGCGTATTCCTGACGTTCGGCCTCGGTGTGCCGGATGGAAGCGAACAGCGGACACAGGTCCAGCTCGACCGATACGCCACCGACGCAACGACGATACTCACGACCGAACCACCCCGTCACGGCGATCAGACACGCGTCGCGGAGGTGCTCGAGTCCGCCGAGAGCTGGAAACGGGAGAGAGCGGAGTTCGAGCGACGCGTCGACAGGATCCTCCCGGACAACGTCATGTTCCGCGTCGAGACAGCGTACGGGGTCGTTGGCACTCCGATACCAGCCGACGTGCAGACGGGCACCGCACAGTTGTTGACACCAAACGGGGACGCGACACTGCGAGTGTGGTACGCGTGAGGACCGAAAGGGGGCAACTGGTCTTGCTCGCTGCGGTCCTGCTCGCGCTCGCACTCGTGCCGGTCGTGTTCGCGTATCTGCAACTGGGGTATCACGACGATATCGGCACGAACAGTCCGGGGACCGCGATGGGAGAGACGGAGCGAGCCGTCGAACGGGGAGTGCACGAATCGGCTGTTGCCGTCCGTGAGGCGTTCGCCTGGGACAGACGCGAGGCAGCAGTCGCCGCCTTCCGGGACGAACTGGCATCGACGAGACGAGCAGTCAGTGGGGCTGAACTGGATAACGGGCGAGCAGTCCGTGTGGAGTATAACCAGACACGCGCGGCGCTGGCCGCGGACAGGCACTGTCCGGACGGGGCGGCCCGACAGTTCGGGGAGTGTGACGCGATCGACGGTGTCGTGGTGCAGGAGCGAGCCGGAACGACACACGTGCTCTCGGTCGCAATCGACCTGCAGTTGACCGGGCCGCGCCAGGAGCGAACGGTGATCACGGTGTTGCGACCGACGGGTCGGTAAGGCGGGTGCACTCGTGGGAAAAATAAAGACGGTCGAACGACATAGAATACATATGAGCGAGAAGGGGCGGAAGATGGAGTTCGAGCTCGAGGACGTCACAGCCGTATTCGAGGAGAGGGAGGACTACGCCGAGCCGCTGACCGCAAGCGAAATTGCGGAGAGGCTGGGCTGCTCGCGGCGGACTGCGCTGAACAAGCTCCACCGACTCGAGGAGGAAACCGACATCACGAGCAAAAAAGTTGGGGGGCGAAGCAGGGTCTGGTGGATTCCCGTCCACGTTTGATACGGACTGTTGCGAGTGGTTTCGGCACCGCCCCCAGGGACCTGTTGGTGCAACCGCCGACTCGCGAGAGTTGTGTTCGACGGCGGTGAGCCGAGCACAGCGAGGCGATCCTCGTCGAACCGTGTTCGACGGCGGTGAGCCGAGCACAGCGAGGCGATCCTCGAAAGAGGATCTTCCAGCGGGACCGAGTCACAACAGCCCGTATGAGAGGGAACTGAGACCCACGGGTTCGGGACGCGGGTCGCCGTCGCGACGACGTCATCGCGAGGAAATCACGCGATGTCGAAGTCCCACTGTTCGGCCCGGGTACGGGCCTCCTGGCGCGCCCGGTCACGGACAGCCTCGACGGCGTCGTCGTCTTCGAGGAAGGATTCGACCGCAGACGACGAGTCCGACGCCGCGAGACGGTCCTGTGAGGCGCGCTCGCGCGTCCGTTCGACAAGGTCTGGGTCGCCCGCCAACCGCTCCGCCGGACGGTCAGCCGGAACGACGAACGAGGCGTTCTCGTGGACGTGTTCGAGAGCGGTCAGGTCGAGTTCGTACAGTTCGACGCGGAACGGCCCCGAAACGGCGATATGAGAGAACGCCGCCTCGCCGGCGGCGTCGCTTCCCGTATGGTACGCGGCGACCGGAATGCCATCCCGGAACGTGAGGACGCCGACACCGCCGGCATCGAGCAAGAGCGCGTCGTGTGGTTCGAGGCGGGCGTAGCCCGTAAGGCCGGTGTCGAGCGCATCTGTAAGCGGCGTCGCGAGGTCCGTCACGACCCTGCGCCGGCGCAGGCGGCCCCGGGGAAGTTTCATGACCGGTCCGGGACGACGGTACTTCGGAACCGGTCGGCGACGGCGGTCGACTGGATTTCCTGGATCGAGAGCGTCTCGGCCGCCCGGGAGTACGCCGTCGCCGGTACGGAAGATGGCGCGTAGGCGAGCAGCGGTTTCCCTGCCCGTCTGGCCTCGCGCACGACGTCGCTCTCGGGAACCGTCGCGAGTGTCTCCCCCTCGAAGTACCGTTCGGCCTTCGCCGAAACCGAGTCGATATTCGCATCCTCCGTCACGCGGTTGAACAGGAGGCCGGCAACGCCGGTGCCGTAGGTCAGCGCGTACTCCTGGGCTTTCAGTCCATCAGACAACGAGGGAACGGTCGGCTGTAACACCACCACGATACGGTCGGCAAGCACCACCGGCAGGACGGCGCTGCGGCTATCGAGTGCCGCTGGAGAGTCGAGGAGAAGAACGTCAGTGTCGGCAGCGAGCGTCGCGACAACCTCGCGAAGCCGCATCGGGTCGGCCTCCTGGAACCCGGCGAGCGAGGTCCCGCACGGGACGACGTCCATGCCAAAGCGGTCGTAGACAGCGTCGGTAACCGCCGCCTCGGAGGCGAGCACCTCGTGGAGCGTCGTCCCGACGTCCGCGAGTCCGGCGTGGAACAGCAGGTTCGCCATCCCGGTATCGGCATCGACGACGGTCACGTCGTACTCCTCGGCGAGTGCCATCCCGAGCGCGAGCGTACTCGTTGTCTTGCCCGTCCCCCCCTTGCCGCTGGCGACGGCGAGCACTTCCACCATACTCCGAGTGTCGCGCTCTCGGTTATAAACCCTCGTGTCTCCGCTCGGGCAACGAGAGCGGAGCCAGTTGTGCGTGCTCCCGGAGCAGATTTGCGGCAGCGTCGGACGGTGAGTCGGATGAATCCGTCCGGGGTGGCAGGTCGGCATCGCTTTCCGACTGGACCGAGCGGAAAAACGCGTGTCTGACTTGCTCGTTTCCGAACAGGCCGTGCAGATACGTCCCGAGTATGCGGTCGGTCGCTGCGCCGCTGTCCGGAAACGGTCGGGCGACGTCGGCGAGAACACGCGTCCGTCCCATGTGGATCTCGTAGCCGCTGACCTGGCACTCGACGCCGGAGAGTGGCCCGCATCCGGAGAACTGACGGGTGACTGGCTCGACGCGTTTGTCCGCCTCGAACCGTGTCTCGACGGGCAACAGTCCGAGTCCCGGAGCGCGTGCAGGTCGTCGACAGTGTTTTTCGTCCCCGGGAGGACGACCGCATCGGCCTCGAGTCCCCCCCCGAGTGGTGTGTAGACAACGCGGGCCCCGGACTCCCGGGCGAGAGGTTCGAGATCCGTGAAATTCGAGATGCGCGGCAAGCGCGGGACGGCGATACGGACGGCATGCTCGTCGGGAACGTCGTCGTCCCCCCCGCGGGTCGCGCGCTGTCCGGCGGGCGGGAGCGAGAGGCTGTCCTCTTCGGGTACCCCCGGGTCGTCGTACGGGAGCACGCCGACTACGGGGAGGCCGTAGTCGCGCTCGAGGTCTGCGAGAGCGGGTTCGAGAATCGACCGGTCCCCACGTGATACAGACGCCGACGAGGCGGTCGCGGAGGTCGGTCGGGAGCAACTCGAGCGTGCCGACGATGCTGGCGAAGACCCCGCCGCGTTCGATGTCGGCTACGAGCAGGATCTGTGTGTCGGCGAACCGGGCCGTCTCGACGTTCGCGAGGTCGCGCTCCGGCAGGTTCGGCTCGGCGACCGCCCCCGCGCCTTCGGCGACCACGATGTCGTGCTCGCGGGCGTCCCGGGCGGCGTCGCGTACCCGGCTCCAGTGGCGTTCGTAGTAGGTTCCGGCCTCGTAGTGGCCGACCGGCTCGCCGTCGACGACAAGCTGTGACTCCCCGTCGCCGCGTGGCTTGAGCAGGATCGGATTGGTATCAGCGTATTCGAGGCGGAGCCTCCGGCCTCAAGGAGCGAGCGAAGCGAGCGAGTAGGCCGGAGAGGAAGCCGCCGAAAACGCCTTCGAGTGTCTGAACTGTGGCTACGAGACCCACGCCGACTACAACGCCGCGAGTATGACTCTCCTGCCGGGGATTCCGGCCAGAGCGGGCGTCCACGCGAAAGCCCCACCCTCAACGAAGCGAGGTCGGCACACCGAGCGAAGTAGCGTGGGGTAGTTTACAGTTCGATGCGTTCGACGATGTTGTCGGAGCTCTCCCGGGAGTTGATCGCGACGATGCGGAGAAACTCCTCGAGACCGGACGCCTCGACCTTCTCCTTGAGGAGTCCATCGACCTGATAGACGCCGGCGGCGTTGGTCATCTCGATTTCGATCAGGACGGTGTGGTCGTCGCCCCGCTTCAGACGGACTGCCTCGATCGCCTGGCTGGAGACGGTGTTGATACCGCGACCGCCGTGTTCGTAAGGGATGCGTGACCGGCCCCGCTCCATATCGAGCGCGTCGGCAACCCGGACGACGCCGGCCTCGAGTGTGAGGGGCTCTTCCTCGGTGTGGTGACAGAGGATCGCGTGCAGCACTTCGCCCTTGACGCGGACCTGTTCGGGGATATCGTAGAACTCCGGAAGCAAGCGGTCGAGGATGTCTGCGGCGAGCGGTAACGAATAGTAGGCGTGGCTGTCACGGTGGACAACGTGGCCGATGTCGTGGATCACGGCGGCGAGCGCGATGATGACCGCCTCGTCGGCCTCTTCGAGGCCCTGGTCGGCTGCGCCGTTGAACGAGACGCCGCCGCGCTTGAGCAGGTCGTAGAGACACAGCGCCCGGTTGCGCACGATTTCGATGTGCTTTGCGCCGTGGTCGTTGTACCGCTTGCGCACGACCGGGTTGACGTTCTGTGCCTCCAGGTAGGCCTGTATCTCCCGGTCCTCCCGGAGGACTGCCAGTACGTCGTTGACGCGCTCGTCGGGGAACGCGTGTGCCCCATCCGGGTCGTACAGGCGTCCTGCCCGGTCATCTGACGGTTCGTTCTCGCCGGTGTTACCGGCGTCCGTATCCTCGCTCATTGTGGAGTATGAGGGGCGGGCCGGTGAAAAACCTCCCCGACACACAGCGGGACCCGACGACGCCCACGTCGACGCCCCCCACACGACGAGTCTACCGGGGGGTGGACGCCCCGTCCGCCTGCCGACGGGCGGCAGCGAACGACCCGATTAAGACGCTCGAACCCTAACCGTGACCAATGGCCGAAATCGTCCTCTACGGCGGGAAGGGTGGCGTCGGCAAGACCACCATGGCGGCCGCCTCGGGTGTCGACCTGGCCAGCGAGGGACACGAGACGCTGGTCGTGTCGACGGATCCGGCACACTCGCTTGCCGATGCTGTCGGGACGAGCGTCGGCGGTGACCCGACAGAACTCCGTGAAAACCTGTGGGCCGTCGAGGTCGACCCGCAAACGGGTATCGACCGGTACTGGTCGCTGTTCGAGGTGCTTGCGTCGGACCTCGCCGACGCCGGTCTCAGGCTGGACGAAGAGGAGATCGCTTCCCTGTTCACGTCCGGCGTGATGCCTGGCAGCGACGAACTTGCGGCACTCGAAGGCCTGGCGACGTATCTCGACGCCGACCGCTGGGACCGGATCGTCTTCGACACGGCACCGACCGGTCACACCCTCCGCCTGCTCGACCTCCCGTCCGTGATGGACCAGGGGGCAGCCGCTGCCCTGGACCTCCGCGACCAGGTGCGCCGGAAAGTAAACGCCGCCCGGACGATGATGTTCGGCCCGATGGCGAGACGGGGGACGGACGAACCGGACGATTTCACGGAGTTGCGGGACCGGATGGCACGGACCAGGGGGGCCCTCCGTGATGCCGACAGGACGTCGTTCCGTGTCGTGACAGTCCCGGAGCGGATGGTCGTTCGCGAAACCGAACGGCTGGTCGACAAACTCCGGGCGTTCGAGATTCCGGTGACGACGCTCGTCGTCAACAGGGTCATTACGGACGCCGGCGAGTGCGATCGCTGTCGGGCGAGACAGGCGGCTCAGGAGGAGGCACTCGACGACCTTCGGGCTGCGCTCCCGGGGCTCGATGTCTGGACGGTGCCCGACGAACCCCGTGAACTGGTCGGCTTCGACGCACTCGAGCGCATCAGTGGCCATTTCACAGCCGCGGACACCTGATTCTCGTCGCGCCGGCTGTAACGTTTCGACGGAATTCGATACCCGGGGTGTCGAATATCTTGCGAACTCCCGGCAGGTAGTATCAGTCCGCCAACGGTTCGGCGTGGTGTGACCGCTCGAGGGCGACTCCGAACCGTCCCACACCCCCGGACAGCATTCAGGCCGACTCGACGGCGGCCTGTACCCCGTCGTAGTCCGGTTCGACGCCGGGGTCGTCGCTTACCCAGGCGTAAGTGACCGTTCCGTCCTCGTCGACGACGAACACCGCACGCTTGGCGATGCCGTGCACCCCGAGTTCGTCGAAACTGGTTTCGATATCGTAGCTGTCGATCAGTTCGCGGGCGTTGTCGCTGATGAGGCCGAACTCCAGGCCGAGTTTGTCGCGAAACTCGTTCTGGGCGAACGGGGAGTCGGTACTGACCCCGTAGAGGGTTCCGCCAGCCTCGGTAATCTCGGCCAGGCGGTCCTGGAACGTGTTCATCTCGTGACTGCAGACGCTGGTGAACGCCCCCGGGAAGAACGCGAGGACGATGGGTGCCTCCGTCTCGAGGCCAGTCGAGAGCGTGAACTGTTCGATTTCCCCGTTCGCGAGTGGTGCAGTGAAGTCCGGTGCGCTGTCGCCTTCAGAGACCATACCGTCGCTTCGACGTCCGCCCGAATGATGGTTGCGGTTGCGGACGAGTGACGGGTCGGTCAGCTCGCGGTGCTGTCGTGGGTCGTTCTGTTGTTTCTCGTTTGGCCGTGATCCGTGCCGACGACACCGGGGACCCTGCCGTTTCGTCGCCCATCTCGCCGCTGCAGTAGCAAAAAGCCTATAATACGGAGTTTGCAACGTGATAGTAGAGATGGCAAGCACATTCGTACCTCTCTTCGGTCCGGTGCCAGGGGGAATGGAGATGGTCGTGATCCTGCTGATTGCCGTGTTGCTGTTCGGCGCGAACAAGATCCCAAAACTCGCACGCTCGACCGGGCAGGCAATGGGCGAGTTCCAGAAGGGCCGCCAGCAGGTCGAACAGGAACTCGAGGAACTCGAGGAAACAGCCTCCATGGACGACGAACTCGACCTCGACGAGAATAGCCCCGACGAGGACTTCGACATCGACAGCGAGACGACAACGACAGACGAAGAGACGTCCTAGTCGCGGAGCCGGACGATCCCGGACCGGATCACCTGCTGGTTCGGGATGATGAACTCCTCGCCGTCGCTCTCGATCCGAGTGACGAACATATCTATTTCCTGTACGATGCCGCGTTTTTCGTCGATGCGGACCTCGTCGCCGATGACGTAGGGCTCGGCGAGCAACAGGTAGATACCGGCAGCGCTCGCCGAGAGGAGGTCCTTGAACGCGATGCCGCCGAGAAAGACGACCCCGAAGGCGTAAGCGCCGAGCAACACGACTAGGGCCTGTGTCGCGATACCCAACTGACTCAGCGCGATGAGGGCGGCGATGTAGTAGATGCTGTATTTGACTATCTCCGGGATGATGGCCACCTCCGGGAGTTTGACCGACCGGAGCCGTTCGCTGACGGCGATTTTGCCCCGCTCGCCGACGACCAGGCCGACGATGACCGCGACGACCGCGATGAGGATGCTCGGAAAGAAGGCACTGACCTTCGTCCAGAAGACCTCGAATTTGATGAGACGACCTATCTGGAGCGCGACGAGCATGAACCCGACGTATGTGACGAGTGCGGCGAGTGTCGCGACGAGACCGACCGTCGACGTGCCGTACTTCCGGAGCGAGCGGTCCGACGGCGTCCCTTCGACGACGCCCTCGATACCCGTCTTGCGGGCGAGGGCATGGACCCACTGCCAGACCTTGTAGGCGACGACGATCCCGAGAAGGAGCAACGCGATCGCGACCGCGACTGCTGTCTCCTCGGACAAGAGCCTTCCGATGAGGCTGGACCAGTCGACGGCCATCTAGTACTCCTCCGGGTCTAACTCCAGTATCAGTTCGCCCGCCTTGAACGCCCGGACCATCCCGTCGCTCTCCGAGAGGACGATGGCGAGGGCGTTCGTGTCCCTGGTGATCGCTCCAGCCGCCATGTGTCGCGCGCCCAGCCCTTTCGGGATATCGACACCCTCGGCGGCGGGTTCGAGATACCGATACGCGGAGACGATCTTCCCGCTGTCGGAGATGACGAAGGCCCCGTCGAGGCGGGAGAACTCCTTCAGCATGACGTTCACGATGGGGTCACCCACCTGTACGTGTGATTTCTCGAAGGGGTTGTACGACAGTGGCCGGGATTTGTTCATCACTTTTCCCGCGTCACCGACGACGAACAGCGCCCCGACAGGCTTGCCTTTCTGGCCTTTCTTGCCCAGCTCGATGGCAACGTCGAAGACGTCCCGGACGACGTCGGCGTCGGGCCGGGAGTTGACAAAGAGGTCGTACACCCCGGTCCGGACGAACTCGTCGGCGCGGATGCGCACGAGTGTGTCGACGCCGTCGTCGTCGAAGGCCCGCGTGAGACAGACAACCTCATCGGCCTCGTCGACGAGTTCCTGTCCCAGTGCCCCTTCCAGTCCGAACCGGATCCGGCCGTCGATATCGGTGAACTCGAGGGGTAACGCGACGAACTCCGAGGCGCCGACCGCGTTTTCCTGGGCGACGACGATAACCGGTATGTCGTCCTCCTCGACCTGGTCGTAGGTCGACTGGTTCTGCGTGAACAGGAGTATCGCATCCACGTCCGCAACGAGGTCATCGAGCAGGTCGCCGAACCCAGACATTGTCCTACCAACCCTGCGGACAATAAAGTGTTTTATGGGCTGACTGACGCGGGGCTGTCGTGTGTCTGCCCTCCGTCAGACCTCGGTTCAGTCGACAACCTCCCCGGTTCGCCCCCCCGTTAGCCCTCGACAGCATCGAGCCACCGGTCGAACAGCCCGCTTTCCGCGTGACCGTGTGTGTACGTCCCGACTGTGGCGTACTCCGTCAACCCGTCGCGGTCCCCGTCGATCCCCTCCCCGCGCTCGACGGTGAACGCGTACCGCGCGTCCCTTCGACGACGCCCGCGAGTAATGAAACTCGTGGCCCCGAACCCGCTGCCCTGTGAGTGACCGCGCGGCGAGCTCGTCAACCGTCCGGGACTCGCCGAGCGCCTGGGCATGCAACTCCGGATACCCCCCGGCAGGTAGACTGCATCACACGCCGGCAGCGGGTCGCCGGCGACCGGGGAGAACGGTTCGACCAAACCGAGTTCGCACAGGCGCTCGGTGCGGATCTCTTCGGCTGCTGCCCCGAGTGCGTCGTCGGAGATAGGGGCCTCCTCGCCCATGTGCAGTCCGAGGTGGCGCTCCGGTACCTCGAGGCGGTCGTCGGGCGGAACCCGGCCACAGTATGCCATCCCGTCGGGCAGCGCGTCCCGGATCCCCTGCTCGTGGCGACCGCCGTGGGCCCGCTGGACGAGCACGCCAGCGACGTCGATATCGTGGCCGCTGCGGTCGGCGTAGGCCCGGAAGCCGAGCGCTGTCGCGCCGACACTCTCCATCCCCGCGCTGGCGTCGACGACGAGCACGACCAGCAGGCCGAGCGTTTCGGCCACCGTCGCCGTACTCGATACGCTGCCGTCGTACAGTCCCATCATCCCCTCGACGACGCAGATATCGCCTGTCCCGCGCCAGTAGTTGCGCCTCGTCCCGTCCTCCCCTTGCAGCCACACGTCGAGCGTCCGGGACGGCCTGTCGGCCACAACCCGGTGATGGCTCGGGTCGATGAAGTCCGGGCCGGCTTTCGCTGGCTAGACAGCGTAGCCGTCCGCAGACAGTGCCCGAACTGCCGCGAGCGTCGCCACCGTCTTGCCGACGCCGGACCGCGTGCCGCCGAGGACAACCCCTTTCATCGCCGCCTCCCCGCGGTCCGACACGACACCGCAGTCACGCGTCTTGTACCTCCTCGTACAGGGAAACGGCGCGCTCTCTGACTCGCGCCATCGGGATGCCCGCCCGGTCCGCGAGCTCGAGCGCGCCGCCAAAGCCAACGCCACCTTTCGCTTCGCCGGCGACGTACGCGGCAAGCGCCGGGTGCCCTGTCGCCGGGAACTCCGGGTCGGTTACAGACACCGACACGTCGAGGTCCGCTGCGAGTCCCTCCAGGTCTGCCGAGGAATCCGCACGGACGAACGGCGTCGTGACGAGTTCGAGTGGCATCTCCACCCCCGCGTGGCGCAGGAGAGCGGCGACGGCCAGCAGTTGGCTGCCGCCCGCGAGTGTGACCGCGGTGTCGGTTTCGATGGCACCCAGCGCTGTCCCGGCTGCGGTCGCCAGCACGGGGTCGCCAATCCGCCGCACTGCCCGCTTTGGCTCCCCGACCGCGTCACCGGGTTCGAGGTTGCTCGCTGCCAGGCCCTCCCGGACGACCTGGCGCTTGCGAGCGATCGGATTCTCGCGGAGTGAGGAGGAGACGGCTCCCTGCTCGCCGAGCGCGCGAAGCACCCCGAGGGCCGTCGTCGTGCCGCCCGGGATGGTCTCCGCGAGCAGAACCTCCGTCGACGGGAACTGGCGACCGAGTTGGCGGGCGGCCGCGAACGCCCCCGGTCCGGACGGCACGGGGTCCCGCTCCCTGATGTCCCCACCCGGCTTCGCGCCCACGCTGACCGTCGGCGCGGCTGTCGGCTCCGCGAGTCCACCGTCGATAACGGTCACGTCGAACCCGACCAGTTCGCGGACGGCCCGCGTAAAGAGCGCCGGCGTCGGGCAGCCCGACGGGCTGACAGGCATCTCCCTCATCCGGACCGGTTCCCCGTAACACAGCAGCTCCGCGTCGGCGCTTGGCGTCTCCCGCATCGCCGCCGGCGTCGCACCCGCGGCACTCAACCCGTCGATGTTCGCTGTCCCGGTCGTTCCCGCGACCAGGCACAACCGCGTCGATGCTGTCACTGTGTGTAGTTTCCCGCGAGCGCAGTTCAATATCCCGGTCGACACCGGCGGTCGGTCCCGCTCGCGTCACTGCCCCCGGCCCACTCGTCCAGTCGGCAGTCCCTGCGTGACTCGATCCGTCCCTCGCAGGGAACGGGCGGTGTCGGGCGTCCGGCCGACAGCCTCAGGTGGGCCGGACGAGATGGATATCGTACTCGCCTTCCGGTTCGATGTCACCGAAGGGGGTGAGAAGCCGGTCGTCCTCGGCGTCGGTTCGAGTACCAACAAAGAGCACCGACGCGTCGACCTCCTCGGCCACGCGGCGGACGCGTTTGGCGACGCCGTTCCCGAGCGCACCGGCGCGCGCGCTCTCGAAGTTCCGCTCGGCGTCGTCAGTCGTCTCCTCGATCTTTCGCTTGAGTTCGGCACGGGCGGTGTCCGCGGCGAACTCTTCGGTCGGTTCGATCCACTTGCGCCGCTCGGCGTACTCCGTGCCCGTCGGAATCAGGCTGACGGCGACGACCGCCGTCTCCATCGCCCGGCCGTGCTCTATGGCACGGTCCAGTGCTTGTTCCGAGACCGGCGATCCGTCGTAGGGGACCAGAAAGACCATGCCAACCGCTATCAACCGAAGCGTAATCAAAGTGTGCGGTTCGTTCAATCTTGCTGTCACTCACGAAACAACGAAGGTTTCGGTACCCCTGTCACGGGCCGGTAACAAAAAGCATATCTCCCGGGATACCTGAGTGTGAACACATCACAGTCTACTATGAATGAAGTTCAACTAGAGGTGGCAAAAGCGTATCCGAACGACTCCGGGCGGGGCATCGCGAGACTCGACCCCGATACGCTGTTGCACCTGAAACTGTCGCCGGGTGACATCATCGAGATCGAAGGTGCGGACACGACAGCCGCGAAGGTCTGGCGTGCCGACCGGCAGGACTGGAACACGGATACGGTTCGGATCGACGGATTCACCAGACAGAATGCGGACGTTGGCATCGGCGAACGGGTCGAGATACGGAAAGCCGAGGCCGAGAAGGCCGACAAACTCGTCCTCGCGCCGCCCGAAGAGGCGAGTGTCCAGTTCGGCAGTGACGCTGCGGGGATGGTCAAACGGCAGATCCTCAAGCGGCCAGTCGTCGAACGCGACATCGTTCCAGTGATGTCTTCAACGAACCACCCCTTCATGCGCTCGCCCGGCCAGGCGATCCCGCTCATCGCCGTCGAGACCGAACCCGAGGGTGTCGTGCTCGTCACCGAGGATACGGACGTGGAACTCCGGGAGGAACCGATCTCCGGGTTCGAGAAGACCGGCGGCGGGATCACCTACGAGGACATCGGCGGCCTGCAAAACGAGATCCAGCGCGTCCGGGAGATGGTCGAACTCCCGATGAAACACCCACAGATATTCAAGAAACTCGGCATCGAGCCACCACAGGGGGTGTTGCTCCACGGGCCGCCCGGCACCGGCAAGACGCTGCTGGCGAAAGCCGTCGCCAACGAGACGTCGGCGAGTTTCTTCTCCATCGCCGGTCCGGAGATCATCTCGAAATACTACGGCGAGTCCGAACAGCAGTTGCGCGAGATATTCGAGGACGCGAGCGAGGAAGCCCCCAGTATCATCTTCATCGACGAACTCGACTCCATCGCCCCCAAACGCGAGGACGTCACCGGCGAGGTCGAACGCCGGGTGGTCGCACAGCTTCTGACGATGATGGACGGACTCGAGTCCAGAGGGCAGGTCGTCGTCATCGCGGCCACCAACCGCGTGGACAGTGTCGATCCCGCACTCCGCCGCCCGGGCCGGTTCGACCGCGAAATCGAGATCGGCGTGCCCGACGAGAAGGGCCGCCAGGAAGTGCTCCAGATCCACACCCGCGGGATGCCACTCTCCGACGACGTCAACCTCGACAAACTGGCAGAGGACACTCACGGCTTCGTCGGTGCCGATATCGAGAGCCTGACCAAGGAGGCGGCTATGAAGGCCCTCCGGCGGTATCTCCCGGAGATCGACCTCGACGAGGAGGATATCCCGCCGAGCCTCATCGACCGGATGATCATCAAACGCGACGACTTCCGCGGGGCGCTCAACGAGGTCTCGCCCAGCGCGATGCGGGAGGTGCTGGTCGAGCTCCCGAAGATCACCTGGGACGACGTCGGCGGCCTCGACAGCGCAAAAAAGGAGGTCCAGGAGAGTATCGAGTGGCCGATGAACGCAGCCGAGAAGTTCGAGCGGATGGGTATCAAGCCGCCGGCGGGGGTGTTGCTCTACGGCCCACCCGGCACGGGCAAGACGCTGATGGCGAAAGCCGTCGCCAACGAGACCGACGCGAACTTCATCAGTGTCCGCGGGCCGCAACTCCTCTCGAAGTGGGTCGGCGAGAGCGAGAAGGCCATCCGCCAGACCTTCCGGAAGGCCCGGCAGGTCGCGCCGACGGTCGTCTTCTTCGACGAACTGGACGCGCTCGCACCCGGTCGGGGCGGGGAAACCGGCTCGAACGTCTCCGAACGGGTCGTCAACCAGCTCCTCACGGAACTGGACGGGCTCGAAGAGATGGAGGAAGTGATGATTATCGGCGCGACCAACCGCCCCGATATGATCGACCCGGCACTCATCAGGTCGGGCCGGTTCGACCGGCTGGTGATGGTCGGTGAACCCGACATCGAGGGCCGCGAGCAGATCCTCAAGATACACACCCGGGATATGCCGCTCGCCCCGAACGTCAGCCTCCGGGAACTCGCCGAGTTGACCGAGGGCTACGTCGGGTCCGACCTGGAATCGATCGCCCGCGAGGGGGCAATCGAGGCGCTCCGGTCCGACGAGGACGCCGAAGTCGTGGAGATGCGCCACCTCCGGGCCGGCCTCGAGAACGTCCGCGCGACGATCACCGACGATATCCGTGACTACTACGAGCGCATGGAAGAGGAGTTCCGCGGCAGCGGTCCCGACCCGCAGCAGGGCCGCGGCGGCCGCATCGGCTTCCAGTAGCAATCTCGGTTATTCCGGCCGCTCGGGCCCGCCCCACGAGCAGGTGTCGATACCCAGGGCCGCGTTGATCCCGCAAAACCCGGTGACGACGTTGAACACGAGCCCGGCCGCGGCGAGCACGGCACCGAGATGAACCTCAAAGATCGGCGGCGCTTTGCCGCCTGGCGGCTGCCGGTCGGCGGCCTCTTCATCTGTGGCGCGTTCGCGAGCCTGCTTCTCATGTTCGGGCCGGACCTCGGGCTGACCCTCCCGGTCTTGCTCTGAACTGGTTTCGGAGTCTCCGCCTGGTGGGTAGGTTCGGGGAGAGAAGTGCGCGAGACCTGTCGACGGGCGTTCTCGGGCGGGTTTTACGTTGATCCCCGTCGTTGGGAGGGACATGGTAGCTGACAGGGGGCCCAGAGAGTCCACGACGTTATCGCCCGACGAGGCGTTCGACGTGGTGGGAAACGAGACCCGCCTCCAGATCCTGCAGACACTCACCCGGACAGCTCATACGGACTGCTGTGAGTATGTTCGGCCGGATTCGACAGACCAGGCGCAACAGGCGCTGAGACGGGCGGTCTGTGACGCTATCGGGAGAAAATCACAGCAGTTCGTCTCAGTGCTCGACGAACTCGACGAGGATCCCCCCAGTCGAGGCCGGGTGGAGGAAGGCGACGTCGTGGCCCCAGGCCCCCTCCCGGGGCTCCTCGTCGACGAGGTCGATGTCCCTGTCGCGGGCGTTCGCGAGCGCCCCCTCGATGTCCTCGGTCGCGAACGCGAGGTGGTGGATGCCGGGGCCGTTCTCGGCCAGATAGGAGGCGATGGCACCGTCGTCGTCGAGCGGTTCCAGGAGTTCCAGATAGCCGTCGTCGAGGTCCAGGAAGACCACTGCCATCCCGTCGAACGTCTCCTCGTGGGCAACGGGACAGCCCAGCAAGCCGGCGTACAGATCGGCGAACCCCCCAGCGTCGTCCGTGGCGATACCCGCGTGGTCGAATGTCACGTTCATACGCCTCGATACTCCCCGAAGACGTCCCGCATCGCGTCACAGACCTCGCCGGTCGTCGCGTAGGCCTTCACGGCGTCGACGATGTAGGGCAGCAGGTTCTCGTCGCCCCTGGCCGCCTCGCGCAGTGCGTCGAGTGTCGCCTCGACAGCCTCGTCGTCACGCTCCGCTCGCACCGATTCGAGGCGGTCCTGCTGTTTGGCGACCTCCGCGTCGGAGACCTCCTCGATGTCGGCTTTCTCCTCTTCCTCGACTTTGAACTTGTTGACGCCGACGATGATGCGCTCGCCCGCCTCCTGTTCGCGCTGGCGCTCGAAGGCAACGTCCTGAATCTCGCGCTGGACCCACTGGTTCTCGATGGCTTTCAACATCCCGCCGCGGTCGTCGATGTCGTCGATGATCCCGAAGGCTTCCTCCTCGAGGTCGTCAGTCAGCGACTCGATGTAGTAGCTGCCGCCGAGCGGGTCGATGGTGTCGGCAGCGCCCGACTCGTGGGCCAGAATCTGCTGTGTGCGCAGTGCCGTCCGGACGCTCTGTTCGGTCGGGATCGAGAGGGCCTCGTCTTTTCCGTTGGTGTGGAGGCTCTGGGTGCCCCCCAGCACGGCCGCGAGCGCCTGGTAGGCGACGCGAACGACGTTGTTCTCTATCTGCTGGGCGGTCAGCGTCGAGCCGGCCGTCTGGGTGTGGAACTTCAACTGCTTCGATTTCGGGTCTTCGGCGCCGAACCGCTCTTCCATGATCGTTGCCCACATCCGCCGTGCTGCGCGGAACTTCGCCACCTCCTCCAGGATGTTGTTGTACGACGCAAAGAAAAAGGATAGCTGGGGCGCGAACTCGTCGACGCCGAGGCCGGCCTCGATGGCTGCCTCGACGTACTCGATACCGTCCGCGAGCGTGAAGGCGATCTCCTGTGCGGCGGTCGCGCCGGCCTCCCGGATGTGGTACCCCGAAATCGAGATGGTGTTGAAGTTCGGCGTCTCCTCGGCGCAGAACTCGAAGATGTCCGTGATGATGCGCATCGACTCCTCGGGCGGGTAGATGTAGGTGTTTCGCGCGATGTACTCCTTGAGAACGTCGTTCTGGATGGTGCCCCGCAACTCCGTCCGGTCGACACCCTGCTGGTCGCCAACGGCGATGTACATCGCGAGCAGGACGCTCGCGGGCGCGTTGATCGTCATGCTGGTCGAGACTTCGTCGAGGGGAATCCCGTCGAACACCGTCTCCATGTCCCGCAGCGAGTCGATCGCCACGCCGGTCTTGCCGACCTCCCCGGCAGCGAGCGAGTCGTCGGAGTCGTAGCCCATCTGTGTCGGCAGGTCGAAAGCCATCGAGAGCCCGGTCTGTCCCTCGTCGAGCAGGTAATTGAACCGCTCGTTGGTCTCGACGGACGTCCCCATCCCGGCGTACTGGCGCATCGTCCAGAGTCGCCCACGGTACATCGTCGGGTAGACACCCCGTGTGTAGGGTTCTTCGCCCGGATAGCCGAGGTCCTCCCGATAGTCGAACGATTCGATGTCGGCCGGGGTGTAGAGCCGGTCGACCGGGTGGCCCTCGGTGTCCGTCGTGAACTCCTCCTTGCGCTCGCCAAACCGCCCGAGTACCGGGTCGAGCGTCTCTTCTTCCCACGCCTTCTTTGCCGACCGTATCTCCGCGAGTTCGTCGGCGTCGAACATACTACGAGCCACTGGCTGTACGCTCTTAATGCTTGAGTGTTGGACGCGTGACGGTGTCGGCGTCAGCGGATCGCGTTGTGGCGGGCCGAGACGGCGTTTGCGCCCGCGGTCGGCGGAATGCCAGGAACTGTGACGGAGCCGGTAATCGTCCCGGGGCCCGGGTGGCTGTGACGTGTGCTCTTTCCCCCTGGATTCGATGAGCGGTTTTCCGGGTACCCTGCTGTGAACGCAGCCTGTTCGATGCCGACAGATTTTCTACCGCCGTGCCCCTGAGGGCCGTACGAATGGATAGACTGTCGCTCTCAAACGAGTTCATGGAAGGGACGAACAACGCCTATCTCTTCAGGGGTGATCGAACGGTCCTCGTCGACACCGGATTCAACTCGCCGGCCATCCGCGACGAACTCGAACGAAAGCTCGGTGACCGCGGCCTCGCGTTCGCCGACGTCGACGACATCCTCCTGACCCACTACCACATCGACCACTGTGCGCTGGCGGCGGCTGTCCAGCGTGCGGGGGGCGCACGGGTGTACGCTCACCCGAAGGCGATACCGCTGATCGAGGGGGACCGGGACGCGTGGTCGACCGTCATCGAAACGCGACAACGGATGTACGACCGGTGGGGCGTTCCGGAGGCGAAGTGGACCGAACTCGAGGACACGCTGATCGAGGAGGGGGCCAGCTACGACCAGGACATCTCGCTCCGTCCCCTTGCCCCGGGTGACGAGTTCGACGCCGGCGGGACCACCCTCGGGGTCATGCACACCCCGGGTCACTCTGCGGGCCACGTGTCCTTCACCACGCACGGTGGCGACGAAGTCCTCAGCGGGGACGCCCTCCTGCCCCACTACACGCCGAACGTCGGCGGTGCGGACGTCCGCATCGAGCGTCCCCTCGAGCAGTATCTGGACACGCTCGAACAGTTCGTCGAGGGGACGTTCCGACGTGCCTGGCCGGGTCACCGGGACCCGATCGACGATCCAGCGGGGCGCGCCCGGACCATCATCGACCACCACGAAGCGCGTGCCTGGCGGGTCGCGACGTCCCTCCGGGAGCGTGGAATCGCGACGGCCTGGGAGGTGAGCGCGGACCTGTTCGGGGAACTCGAGGGGGTTCACATCCTGCATGGCCCGGGGGAAGCCTATGCCCACCTGGACCACCTGAACCGCGACGGCTTCATCGAGCGCGTCGGGGATGGGTACCGACTCACCGGAGACGGGTCAGCCCGTCTCGATGCCCTGACCGACGACTCCCTCCCCCTCACCTGATACGGATTAGTGCGACTCTTTACCGCTGCCGTGAGAGTGATATCCGGCTTCATCGGCCGAACGACCGGTTTCATCGAGGCGGGCCGAAACTAATCGCACTAATCCGTATGAGAGAGACGAGACCGGGTCCGACAGACGTCCCGAGGGTCGCGCGTGGTTCTGTCAACGGTTCCTGCCGGCGAGCCTTCCCACGCAGGCAGTCTACCCGGTGTCGTACTTGTAGGTCGCCTCCTCGGGGTCGATCCCGAAGTCCTCCGGTCCCTCCTCGGGTTCTGTCTCCTCGACGTCGGGTGTGGCACGCTTGAAGCGCTCGCGCAGGCGGTCCGGCATCCGGAAACGGTCGCTGTCGATGCGTACCGGAACCGCGTCGGGTTCCAGTGACTCCTGTTTCTCGAGCAGACGGTCACGGAGCACGTCCGGCAACTGCGCCGGGTCGATGCGCTCGAAACCGAACTGCGCCAGGTAGCCCGGTTCGCTACTCAGCGCGTATACCGAGTCGAACCCCTTGTCCGACGCCGTGCTGACGAGACGCTCGACGACGTGTGCGCCGACACCCTGGCCCCGCCAGTCCTCCAGGACGCCGATGCTGGTCAACTCGCAGCACTTGTCGTCGTCGGTCTTGTGGATGCGGATGCGGCCAAAGCCAGTGCGCGCGTTGTCCTGCTCGTCGATTGCGATAACGTAATCCCGGGAGCGAAACGCTGTCTCGTCCAGCCCCATCGCCTCGATGTGATCGAGTAACCAAGCCTCGTCCCTGTTTTTTGCGTCCCGGACGTACATGCCCGACCCTTGGTTCTGCCCGGGCAAAAGCATTGCCGAACGGCACACGCGTCCGTTCTACTGGAGCGACGACAGCCGTCTTCCGATCTGCCAGTCCCGACTACGGCGCCCGTCCGGGCATTCGGTCCACTGAGACAGTTTTTGTTGTCGTGTCAGCCGGCTACACGTCCACACAACTACTTTGAGGGAGCTACTGTTGAGCCATATATATGGTAGAATCAGACACGAACGAAGTTGTATACGAACCTGACCCCGGGTTTCTCGAGAACAGCAACGTCTTTCAATTCATGGAGAAACACGGTATCGACAACTTCGAGGGACTCCACCGTCGCTCGACCACCGACATCGAGGGTGTCGAGGCGTCCGGGCTCGACTGGTTCTGGGACGAGGTGGTACACCACATCGGTCTGGAGTTCGACGAGCCCTACGACCAGGTCCGGGACGCTACCGACGGCCCACAGTTCACCGACTGGTACGTCGGGGGGCAACTCAACATCGCGCACAACGTCGTCGACCGGCACGCGACGCCGGACGCGGAAACACGCAACAAGGTCGCCTGCATCTGGGAAGGTGAGGGCGGGGAGACCCGCGAACAGACCTTCCACGAACTCCACCGCCAGTCGAATCAGGTGGCGAACGCACTCGAGGAACGCGGGATCGGAACCGGGGATACTGTGGGGCTCTACATGCCCATGGTGCCGGAGGTCATCTCCATCCTGTACGGCTGTTTCAAGGTCGGTGCGATCGCGGTCCCCATCTTCTCGGGGTTCGGTGTGGACGCGACGGCGACACGCATCGCCGATGCCGAGTGCCGGGTGCTTTTTACCGGGGACGGGTTCTACCGGCGCGGGAGTGAGATACGGCTCAAGGGGTCTGCAGACGAGGCCATTGCCGAGGCCGGCCACGTCGAGCACACCATCGTGTACGACCGACTCGGCGTGGACATCCCCTTTGACGCGGAGCGCGACGAGTGGTTCAGCGAGGCCGTCGAGACGCAGGCTGACACCTACGAGACGAAGTCGCTCCCGGCTGACCAGGAGTCGATGCTGCTTTACTCCTCCGGGACGACAGGCAAGCCAAAGGGCATCGTTCACACACACGCCGGCAGTCTGGTGCAGCCCACGAAGGAAATTTTCTTCGCGTTCGACCACAAGCCAGCGGACCGCTTTTTCTGGGTGTCGGACATCGGCTGGATGATGGGGCCGTGGACGCTCATCGGGAATCACGCGCTGGGCGGCACAATCTTTATGTACGAGGGCGCGCCGGACCACCCCGAACCCGACCGGTTCTGGGAGATGATCGACCGCCACAGCATCAGCACCTTCGGCATCTCGCCGACGGCAATCCGCGCACTCCGGAAACACGGCGACGAGTGGCTCGAGGGCCACGACCTCTCCAGCCTGCGCCTGCTCGGCTCGACCGGGGAGCCGTGGGACGCCGAATCGTGGCTGTGGTTCCACGAGCGTGTGGGCGGTGGCTCGGCCCCGATCATGAACATCTCCGGTGGTACCGAGATATTCGGCTGTTTCCTCCAGCCGTTACCGGTCCACTCGCTGAAACCAAACACCCTGGGCGGGCCGGCGCTGGGCATGGATGTCGATATCGTCGACGCGAGCGGCGAGTCGGTCGCTGACGACCACGAACAGGGGTATCTCGTGGCGAAATCTTCCGCCCCATCGATGACCAAATCACTCTGGAGCGGCGACGAGCGTTACCTCGAGGAGTACTGGAGCCGGTTCGAGGATATGTGGGACCACGGCGACTGGGCGCAGAAAGACGAGGACGGCTTCTGGTTCCTGCACGGCCGCTCCGACGACGTGCTCAACGTCGCCGGACGGAAGGTCGGCCCCGCCGAAGTGGAGGAGGCACTCATCGAACACGAGGCGGTCAACGCCGCGGCGGCGATCGGTGCCGACGACGACACGACCGGGACGGCAGTCGTCACCTACGTCATTCTCGAACCGGACTACGAGGAAAGCGACGAGTTGCGTGCGGCGTTGCGCGCGCAGGTCGGTGAGGAACTCGGCAAGCCGTTCCGACCCCGCGACGTGTTCTTCGTCGACGAGTTCCCCAAAACCCAGAGCGGGAAAATCGTCCGCCGCGTCATCGAGTCGGTCCACGAGGGCGAGGAGGTTGGCGACCTCTCGAGCATCGAGAACCCGGACGCACTCGAGAAAATCGAGCACGCCCGGTGACGACACGGGCGTGGCGGTGCCGGCGACCGCACCGCTCCGGCACGGGGCTGGCGCAGACGGCGTCAGCTATTATACAATGCAGTCGTAACGGCGGGTATGGCAGTACTCGTCGCCGTCGCGGCTGACCAGGTCCAGGACGCGGTTCTCGACGCGGCTATCGAGGTGGGGAACGCGTTCGACGAGGAGCTGTACGTCGTCCATCTCACCGACGGGACGGAGGCAAACGCGACGGAGCGGCAGGTACGCAACGATATACAGGCCCGCCTGGAAGAGCAAAACGTGTCGTATTCGGTCTCGCTTGAGTACGCAAACCGGAGCGGTACGCGCTCCGGGGCGGCCGTGGGGCAACAGCTTGCCGACATTGCTACCGACGTGGATATCAGCCGCATCGTCGTCGGCCACCGGGAGAAGGGGCTCTCCAGACGGCTCGTCGACGGCAATTCGGCCTTCGCGGCTGCGGAGGCTGCGAACATCCCGGTTACCATCGTTCCCGCACCGGAGTAGCCCGCAGCAGGAGTTCTCACCGGTCCCCGTCCGGGGATCCGGCGCGCACTCGCCGCCCGACTCACCGACAGATCGCCCCGCCGCCGGAAGCACAACCCTTACCGCTGGGCCGCCCCCACCGACGTGCAATGCGGACCCACTTCGAGGTGCGGGCATACGATGCCGCCGGGCGGCTCGGCGAGTTGACGGTCCCGCGGTCTGACACGACGGTCGAGACACCGGCGCTCGTCCCGGTGGTAAACCCGAACGTCCAGACGGTCCCGCCGAGCGACCTCGAGACCGAGTTCGGCGCGGAACTGCTCATCACGAACAGCTACATCATTCGGGAGACTGACCATCTCCGCGAGGCTGCCCTCGAGGATGGCCTGCACGACCTGCTCGAGTTCTCGGGGGCTATCATGACCGACTCGGGCTCGTTCCAGCTTGCGGAGTACGGCGATATTGACGTGGACACGCCGGAGATCCTCGCGTTCCAGCGCGAGGCCGGCTCGGATATCGCTACTCCGGTCGACATCCCGACACCGCCGGACGTGAGCCGGGAGCGCGCCGCCACAGAGCGCGCAACGACACAGGAACGCCTGACTCTCGCCGAGTCGGTCGAGACGGGCGAGATGCTCGTCACCGCGCCGATCCAGGGGTCGACCTACACCGATCTCCGCGAACAGGCCGCACGGGAGGCGTCCGCCACTGGTCTCGATATCTTTCCGATCGGTGCCGTCGTCCCGCTCCTGAACGACTACCGCTTTGCCGATATCGTGGATATCGTCGTCGCGGCAAAGCGCGGACTCGACGAGGACGCACCGGTACACCTGTTCGGCGCCGGTCACCCGATGATGTTCGCGCTCGCTGCTGCGCTGGGCTGTGACCTCTTTGACTCCGCTGCCTACGCGCTCTACGCCCGCGACGACCGGTATCTGACCGTCCGCGGCACCGAACACCTCGAGGACCTCACGACGTTTCCGTGTCCCTGTCCGGTCTGTACCGACCACGAACCCGCGGACCTGCGGGCGGCAGCCGACGAGCGCCGACACCGCCTGCTCGCCGAACACAACCTCGCCGTCTCCCTCGGGGAGGTCCGGACGGTCCGGCAGGCGATTCGGCGGGGGAACCTGCTCGAACTCGTCGACACCCGGGCGCGTGGCCATCCCGCGATGCTCGATGGTTACCGCCGCCTCGTCGAGTACGCCGACGTTCTGGAGGCGACGGACCCGGCGACGAAGGATACTTTCTTCTACCTCTCCAGGGAGAGCGCCCGCCGGCCGGAGGTGCGTCGCTACCACGACCGCCTCTCGCGGCTCACTGTCGGCGACGACGTCCTGGTGACTGCCGGGTCGCCCGGCGAACGCTTCGCGGAGTCCTGGCGGCTCGTTCCACCTTTCGGCCCGGTGCCGCCAGGGCTTGCCGACGCCTACCCCCTTACTGCGGAGGTGCCCGAGCGACTCGACCCGGCAGCCTACGAGGCCGCGGCGACCGGACTAACCCGGCTGGTCGAGGCAAACTCTGACACCGACGTGACGCTCTTTCACGACGACTGGCCGAACAGCGCGCTCGAGGCTGTCCCGGACAGTGTCGAGGTCGAGCGGCTCCGGGCCCGGGCGGAGGCAGGCAACGCCAGCGAGGCCGGCGGTGAGGAGGATGCCGGCGACTGACGCAGTGAGGACGGCGGGGCCTGACAGCCGGTGCCGAACCGGGTTTCCCCTCCCGGACCTGTACTCTGAATAATGATTAAGTCCGTGCTCCGCGTTGGGAGGAGTATCCCCGACGGCACCCACAGGACGGAACCCGGTGAAAGCCCGCGCAGCATCGGTGAGACCGCTCACCGTGTTCTGTCCCGACACCGTCTCGGGCGGTCTGGGGGGGTGGCATGGCCATAGCGTTCTGGCTTCTCTTCGGTCTGGCAACGATAGCCGCGCTGTTCATGGCGTGGTCGCTCGGGGCGAACAGCAACTCGCCCCCGTTCGCGCCGGCGATCGGTGCCAACGCGATCTCGACGATGCGGGCGGCCTTTCTGGTCGGCATTCTGGCGGCAGCAGGCGCAGTCACACAGGGTGGCAGCATCTCCGAGACGGTGGGCGCAGACCTCATCATCGGTCCCACCATCACCCCGCTCGCTGCGACGTCGGGGTTACTGATTGCGGCACTTTTCATGTCGCTCGGCGTTTACACGGGCTATCCCGTCCCGGCAGCGTTCGCGACGACCGGTGCGATGGTCGGTGTGGGGCTCTCTCTCGGTGGCGACCCGGCCTTCGCTACATACCGGGAGATCGGCCTGTTCTGGTTGCTGGTTCCGCCGACGTCCGGAGGGATTGCGTATCTCACGGCGACAGTCCTCCGCCGGGACGATATTCCCGAAACTATCGGGGTCCCGATTCTGGCGGCGGTCGTCGCGGGGATTCTGGCACACATCCGCCTCGGCCTGATTCCCCACCCCGAGCGCGACCAGGGCTCGGTCGCGGAGCTGGTGGCGAACGCTCTCGGAAGCCCGACCGTCGCCGGGGTCGACCTGGTTATTGTCGCCGTTACCATCGTGTCTGCTTCGGTCGGCTTCCAGTTCATCCGTCGGCGGGTTGCCACATCAGTCGAGGATGGTATCCGGTCGTTCCTGCTCGTCCTCGGCGGGATTGTGGCGTTTAGCAGCGGGGGGAGCCAGGTCGGGCTGGCAACCGGCCCGCTGGAACAGCTGTACGGTATCGAACTGGGACTGCCGAGCATCACGCTCCTGTCTATCGGTGCGACTGGGATCCTCGCGGGCGCCTGGATGGGGGCACCGCGGCTGTTGCAGGCGACTTCCCGCGAGTACGCGCAACTCGGCGTCCGGCGATCGATCGCAGCGCTCGTGCCCGGGTTCATCATCGCACAGACCGCGATCTTCCTCGGCATTCCCATCTCGTTCAACAACATCATCATCTCGGGTGTCATCGGCGGCGGACTGGCTGCCGGGAGTGCCGGCGTCTCCCGCCGGAAAATCGGCGTGACGGTGACGTTCTGGGTCGTCACGTTGGTGACGTCGACCGCAGCAGGGTTCGCCCTCTACCGGGTGCTCACGACGGTTCTGGGTATCAGATGACGACAGGGACCGTTCTCCCGGGCGCTCACCGGATGACCGTCACAGAGACGGGTGCTTCACTGACTACTTTGGTTGCAACGGTGCCGAGCAACCGCTGGACTACCCCTCGTTGCGGGCCGCCGTGCCCGCCCATTACGACGTGGTCGACGTCGGACGATTCGACAAACTCGAGTATCGTCTCCGCCGGGTCGCCAGTCTCGACAGCAGGTTCGACGGTCCGGTCCACACTCGCTGCCCTGGTCTGCGCTCGCTCGATCAACCGGTCAGCGCGGGCGCGGGCCTCGTCGTGTCTCGCTTCGTCGCCCTCCAGAATCCCATTCTCGCTCATGCCCGCGTCGAGTGGGGTCACGACGTTCAGGACGGTAACCCGACAGTCGAAAACGTCGAGTGCGTGGTCGAGCGCGTCGTCCGCCAACGGCGAGCCATCGAGTGGCACGAGAACGTGGGAGGGAGTCATAGATACTACTACGGGCGTGTGTGTTTAACCCCTGTCGTCGGGCGGAATTTTCGGCACAGTCTTCGACGGCGTCCCGGTCAGTTCCACGGGCAGGGCTGTTGTGTACTTTTTTGTGGCATCTGTGTGTTCCTCGGGACAGATGGTGCGCTCACTGGTTGCGCAGTCGGCAGGCGAGATTCCCCCGTTGACCCCGGATATCCTGCTGATTTTCGCCATCATCGCTTTCGCGCTCGTGCTGTTTGTCACCGAGCCGGTCCCCATCGACGTCGTCGCCATCGGGGTCATGTTCGCGCTCATCGTCTTCGAGCCGTGGACTGGCGTCGACGCCGCGACCGGGATCGGCGGCTTCGCAAGTACCGCGACGGTGACCGTCCTCGCGATGTTCATCCTCAGCGAGGGTATCCGTCGCTCCGGGCTCATCAACATCGTCGGCACACAGATCGCAACGCGGTACGGGACGAGCCCGTACAAGCAGTTGCTTTCGGTCCTCGCGCTGTCCGGCGGATCGGCTGGCTTCATCAACAACACGCCGGTCGTCGCCGTGATGATCCCGATGGTGCACACCCTTTCGGAAAAGACCGGCATCTCGCCCTCGAAGCTGCTGCTCCCCGTGTCCTACGCCGCGATGCTCGGCGGGATGTTGACCCTCATCGGTACTTCGACGAATATCCTCGCCTCCGACGTCTCCGGACGCCTCATCGGCCAACCGTTCTCGATGTTCGAGTTCACGCAGTTGGGGCTTCTCGTGCTCGTCACTGGCGTGGTCTACCTGGCGACAGTGGGACGGCTCCTGATACCCGAGCGCATCAAGATTGACGACGAGTTGATAGAGGACTTCGAGATGGCGGAGTACCTCACGGAAGTCGTCGTGAGACCCGACTCGCATCTGGTCGACATGACCGTCGACGACTGCTTTGCGGACCTCGACGTGGATGCGGACGTCGTCCAGCTCGTCCGGCGAAACAGAGTGTTCACCGAACCACTGGCACGCAAGGAAGTTCACGGGGGCGACATCCTCGTGCTTCGTACCGACCGGGAGAGCCTGCTGCGGCTCATCGAAACCGAGGGTATCGAACTCGCGCCGGACGCCGCGGTCACCGAGGGGCGCCTCGAAGCCGAGCAAGAGGATATCGAGCCCGACACCGAACAGCAACTCGTCGAGGTGGTCATTTCGCCGGAAGCCGCCATCATCGGGGAGACGCTCGGCTTGCTCAACTTCCGGGAGCGCTACGACGCAACGGTGCTTGCGATCCGGCGGGGCGGCACGGTCATCCACGTCCGGATGGACAAGCGCCCGCTCCAGGGCGGGGACACGCTCCTCATCCAGGCGACCGAACACACTGTCAAGCGGTTCGCGAACGACCCCGGGTTCATCGTCGCCCAGGAGCTGACCCTGCCCGATTTCCGGCACGAGCGTATCCCCGTGGCTGTCGGCATCGTCGCGGCAGTCGTGGGGGTCGCGGCGTTCGACATCCTGCCGATCGTCGTCAGCGCGCTCGGGGGGATTGTCGCGATGGTGGCGACGGGCTGTGTCCGACCGAACGAGATGTACACTGCGGTAGACTGGAGTGTCATCTTCCTGCTCGCCGGCCTCATCCCGCTGGGTGTCGCCATGGAGAATACCGGGGCAGCCGAGTGGCTCGCGGCTGTCATCCTCGTGGCCACGGAGGGGCTCCACCCGGCACTCGTCCTCGCGCTTTTCTACCTGTTTACCGCGCTCATCACGAACGTCGTCAGCAACAACGCGAGCGTCGTCCTCATGATTCCGGTCGCCATCGAGGCCGCTCTCTCGATCGGTGCCGACCCGTTTACGTTCGTACTTGCCGTGACGTTCGGCGCTTCGACGGCGATGCTCACACCGATCGGCTACCAGACGAACCTGATGGTATACGCCCCAGGGGGGTACAAGTTCGCAGATTTCTTCCGGGTCGGCGCTCCGCTTCAGGTGCTGCTTGCGGTTGTCACGACAGCCGGACTGCTCGTGTTCTGGGGGGTCTGATACCGCCGGAACTGACCTGCCCCGGACACGCACAATCGTCGAGGACACGGGACCGCTTCCCGGACTCGCAAGATAGTTGAGGACAGACGGCAGAGAGGTGTCCATGACCGACTATTTCGAGGTCCACGGGCGCGACGGCGCGGCGCGTCTCGGGGAGTTACGGCTCGCGGACCCGGTGACGACGCCGGTTATCGTCGACGACGTGCTGGTCGACACGGGCAGCGAGTGGGTCGCCGAGCAGGACTGTCCCGACGGCGACGAGTCGGCCCTGACGGTGCTGCCTCACCGTGCCCTCCCCGGGGGGACGCCGGACTCGGTACAGGAGGCGTTCGCTCCCGACCCCGTCGACGTCGCCTTTCCAAGCGCTGCAGTCGTCTCGCCGGAGACGGCTGCAGACCTCGGTACCGACGCGTACGTCCTCTCGACGGCCCAGGCGATGGCAGGACACGCCGCGGCGTTCGTGGACGGCGTCGTGACGACCAGGGAGACAATCCCGCCCGACACGGCGCTTTACCTGCCGGGTGTCGCGACGCCGACGAACGTCGCCACGCTCGCGTACGCCGGTGTGGACCTCGTCGATACCGACCGCGCCGTCCTCAAGGGGACACAGGGCAAGTACCTCACGGCGACCGGCGAGGCGTTTCTCGAGGACCTTACGGAACTGCCGTGTGCCTGTAGCGCCTGCCAGCAGCCACGCGACTCCTTCGACCGGGCGGACTGTGCCGACCACAACGAGCACGCACTCCGGGCGGCGCTCGCGACGGTTCGGGAGCGCATCCGGGCGGGACGACTGCGGGACTATCTCGAGGGGCAAGCCCGCCACGAGCAGTGGACGACGGCGACGATGCGGCGCCTCGACCAACAGTACGCGTACCTCGAACAGCGGACGCCGGTGTTGCGCCGGGCAGAGCTGACGGCGGCGACCGACGACACGCTCAACCGCGTGGAAATCCAGCGCTACGCGGAGCGCGTCACCGGGCGGTACCGCAACCGGTTCGACCAGCCCCTGGTGCTCGTGCCCTGTTCGGCGCGGAAACCCTACAGCGACTCCCAGAGCCACGGCCAGTTCCACGACGCCATCCAGTACCGCGGCCACCTCGTCTCGATGACCTCGCCCATCGGCGTCGTTCCACAGGAACTCGAACTCACCTACCCCGCACAGCACTACGACACCGTCGTGACCGGCACCTGGACGCCGACCGAGACGGAGTTCGTCGCGGACGTGCTCGCGGCGTATCTCGAGCGCAACGACTACCCGCGTCTCTTCGCGCACGTCCCGGACGGGGGCTACCGCGACATCTGCGAACAGGTCGCGGCGTCGGTGGGCTGTGAGTTTCACTACACTGTCGAGGACCACCCGACGACGAGCGAGTCACTGTCGACCCTCTCGACGGCACTCCGGGACGAGGAGGCCTACTGCAAGCGCGAGCGCCAGCAAAACACCGTGCGCGCCATCGCCGACTACCAGTTCGGCCCCGGTGCGGGCGACGAACTCTTCGACGAGTTGCGCGTCGACAGCCGGTACCCGAAACTGCGCGCCCGCGACGGCGACGGAGAACAGTTGGCGATGGTCGTCCCGGAGTACGGTGTGCTCGCTCTGACACTCGCGGGGGCGCGCCAGTGGGTCGAGAGCCCCGCACCGACAAAACGCGTCCACATCGACGACTTCGTGCCCCACGGCTCGACGCTCGCGCCGGGTGTCGTGGCTGCCGACGACGGGATCAGGGTCGGGGAGGAAGTCGTCATCGAGGGGCCGAGCGCGTTCGCAGTCGGGCGCGCGGAGATGTCCGGGCCGGAGATGGTCGCGAGTTCCCGCGGTGTCGCGAGCACGGTCAGACACGTCGAGGAGACCGGTTGACCCGGCGATTTTTGTAGTCGGGACCCGGGGTTTCACGGGAGTAAGAATGAGACCGCTCTCCCGGCACCCCGGCGGTACGCGGAGGTGCAGGCGGCAGTGACGGACGACGCGGCCTGTGCCTTCTGTGGCGAGCCGGTCGTCCGGCCCGTCAGCGACGGCGAGTCGGCGTTCTGTAGCGACGGCTGCCGGCAGGTCGCCGCTGAACTGGGGGGTGGTCGGGACGACGCCGGGAGCGGCGGGACCCGCGTTGGGCCCGACGCTTGCGACGACAGCCAGCAACGAGGGGACGGGGAACGAGACGACCACGACGACTCCCGGCGAGCGACGGCGTATCTCCAGGTTGACGGAATGCACTGTGCGACCTGCGAGACGTTTCTCGAACGGGTTGCAACGCGTCAGGATGCCGTCGAGAGCGCGGCTGCCAGCTACGTCACCGAAACCGTCCGGGTCACGTACGACCCCCTCGAAGTCACGGAGGACGAACTCTGTGAGTACCTGACTACGCTCGGATATCGGGCACAGACGCGGGGGGGAGACGACGAGCTGCGGCCCGACGAACGGGGTATCGACGACCTGCTGGGGTTCCGGTACGCTGCCGGGGTGGTCTTCGGAACGTTCATGCTCCTCCCGTATATCATCGTCCTCTACCCGGCACAGGTCCCGTCCGTGTTCGGCCGCTACATGCCGCTTTACACCGCCGGGACGGACGGACTGCTCCTGTTGCCACCCTTCGTGTTCATGACCGGCGTGGTCCTGGTGTTCACCGGGCTGCCCCTGCTGAGGGGCGCATACGTCAGCCTCGCGCTCCGGCAGCCAAACACCGACCTGCTTGTCACCACCACGATCACGGCAGCCTACGTCTACGGGATCGGTGCGTTCGCCTTCGGTCACCTCGAGGTCTACTTCGACCTGACGGTGGTCGTCGCGGCGACGGTCGTTGCCGCCATCTTCTACGAGTCCCTCGTGAAACAGCGAGCGATGGACCGCCTGACAGACCTCACCGTCTCTCAGGTCGAAACCGCCCGCCGCGCCGACGGCGAATCGGTCCCGGTCGAGGACGTGGCCGCGGACGATCTGTTGCTGGTCAGGGAGGGCGAGCGGATCCCGGTTGACGGCGTCCTGGCCGAGGGGACCTGCAGGGTCGACGAGGCAGTCGTCACCGGCGAGTCACTTCCGGTTCGCAAGACTGCGGGCGACGAACTCGTCGGCGGGTCGGTCGTCACGGGGGATGCGGCACTGCTTCGCGCTGGCGACCCGCCGACGAGCAGCATCGACCGGTTGACGACGAGCGTCTGGAACATCCAGAGCGCGGACCACGGTCGCCAGCACCAGACAGACCGCGTCGCTGCCGTCGTGGTCCCGGTCGTGGTCGTGCTCGCTGCCCTCGCCGGCGTTGGCTCACTTGTGATGACTGGCAGCCCCGAGACAGCGGTCTTTCTCACGCTGACGGCGGTGCTCGCGCTGTGTCCGTGGGCGCTCGGTCTGTCGACGCCGCTATCGGTCGCCACGAGCATCCGGGACGCCCTGGAGCGGGGTATCGTCGTCTTCGACGAAACCGTGTTCGAGCGACTGCGCGAGACGGACGTGGTCGTCTTCGACAAGACGGGCACGCTCACCACCGGGAACATGGCCGTCCTCGAGACGTCCGCACCCGGGGAGTTACTGGAAGCCGCGGCAGCACTCGAGTCCCGGGCAGCCCACCCGGCAGGGGTCGCGATCGCTGCCGCATTCGGTACCGGTCGGGACCCCGGGGACGACGGACGGACGGCGCCCGACAGTCCGGCTCCAGACGGTGGGCCGACAGCCCCCCGCGTCGAATCCTTCCGGACGCACGGCAACGGTGTCTCCGGGACCGTCGACGGCCGGGAGGTCCTCGTGGGCAACGTCGCACACTTCGAGACGCAGGGCTGGACAGTCCCCCCGTCGGTAGTAGCGCGCGCCGCCGCTGCCCGCGAGGCGGGCGACCTCCCAGTGCTCGTCGGTGCGGGCGGTACTGCCGCGGGTGTCATCGTGGTCGGTGACGAGACCCGCAACGGGTGGGAGAAGACCTTCGACAGGTTGGCAAACCGGGGTGTAGACGTCGTGGTGTTGACCGGCGACGGCAAGCAGGCAGCAGCAGCGTTTCTGTCCCACCCCGGTGTCGACCATGTGCTGGCGGAGGTCCCGCCCGCCGGCAAGACGGCTGCAGTCCGCCGCCTCCAGGACCGCGGGCATGTGACGATGGTCGGGGACGGCACCAACGACGCCCCAGCGCTCGCGGCAGCGGATCTCGGGGTCGCGCTCGGCAGCGGGACCGCACTCGCCTCCGAGGCAGCCGACATCGCCATCGTCGACGACGACCTCGAAAGCGTTGACACGGCGTTCGACCTCGCCTCCGCGGCGAGGCGCCGCCTCACTCAGAACACCGCGCTTGGCCTGCTCTACAACGTCGTCGCCGTCCCGCTCGCGGCTGTCGGTCTGTTGAACCCCCTCTTTGCGATGGGGGCGGTTGTGCTCTCGGGCGGCCTCCTCGGCCTCAACGCCAACCGCGACCTGCTCTGACCCGGCCGGGGTGGCACCGTTGAAACTCTCAATTAGTATAGGTTTTGGCACCTGTGGTGAATTTTCAGCCACTACAACAGGGCGTGTTATCCCTCGAAGAGTCGCCGGACTTCGTCGGCGACACCGCGATCAAGCACGAGCATGTACTGATTTCCCTGTTCGATTCGTGTCTCATTAGTGATGATCACCGAGCGGGATACGTCAGCGATGAGTCTGCTCCCGACCGGGAGGGCGATGTCGGTTACGCGTTTCCCATCGACAGGCGCGTTCTCTGCTGCTTCAAACACGACGACCTCAAACCCCTCTGGCATCGCAGTAAACTGCTGGAAATCCTCTCCGAGGACGTACGTCAGAACTAACCGGGAACCGGCGTGCTCTGGATAAACCACAGCATCGATGAACTCTTCTCTGGTCTCTCGCTCGGCCGCTGTCGCCGTGTCCGCGCGTGCGACCGTTTGGATACCCGGGGCTATTTCTCGGGCCTGGGCACAGACGGCGATGTTCGTCCCCCCGTCGCCGGTCATGGCAGCAACGGCGTCGCTTCCCTCGATATTGGCCTGGGTAAGTATCTCGGGGCTGGTAGCGTCGCCCTCGATAATCATCGAGGTGTGACTCTCGCTTATTTCCTCGAC